>JAKLDQ010000020.1:0-7069 GCA_022703425.1 Patescibacteria group bacterium
AAAACCCCAGCTTACGGGCCCGGGTTTTAAAGTATGGCGTCGCGTAATAAATCAAAGATTTAAACGCGACAGCCACGTTAATTTGCGGAGCAAAATTTTACGGGGCGGAGGAGGTGGGACTCGAACCCACGAGACCCTTTCGAGTCACGCCTTTCCAGGGCGTTGCGATAGCCACTACGCGACTCCTCCCGATACTTTTCTACTCTACCACAACTGCTGTGCCATAGCATAATACTTCCGTAACTCCCTGCATGACTTCGTTTGCATCGTATCTTACGCCGATAATCGCATTTGCTCCGATTTCCTCTGCGTGTTTTACCATCAAATCAAAGGACTGTTTTCTCGTTTTTTCACACAAGCTTGTGAACAATGTGATATTTCCTCCAACAATTGTTTGTAGAGAACCTCCTATTGATCCAAAAATTGATCTGGACCTTACTGTAATTCCCCTTACAAGCCCCAAATTCCTGATAACTTTTTTGCCGGGCAGATCGAACGTTGTTGAAATATTTTTCGTATCCATATTTTTAATCATTAATAATTGATTCTAAAAATTCTGCTCTAAGTTTATCGTTTTTCCCCACTCTTCTTTCTGAGCGGTTATACGATAACATTCAGCCAGCCATTTGGCATCGGGTACTCTAAGCTCATGTTTTTCTAGTGTAATGATTTTATCTCCCAAATCCTGTTCGAATGTCCCAATCTCTAGGTTAAAATCATTAACGCGATAAATACTGACTTTAAATTTTTCGTTTTCCTTATTTTCGATATTAGTATATCCCAGATTTTCTATTATCCTGCGCGCTTCATCAAAATCTTTTTCCATAACTCCACAGTCCACATCTCTGGGTTCATCGAATATATATCCGTAATAAGCTGATACCCCAAAAGTTCCATTAAACCAAACTTTAATTTCATTCTCCGTTAGCTTTCTGTAAATCAAATCAATTAAATCAAACATCCTATCAATTTTTTCGCTAGTTTTTCTGTCTCCTAAGTTTATTTTATTTTCCATTGTTAAACCTTCATATCGCGAAGGGCTTTTATTCTTTCCTGAACGGGCGGATGCGTTGAAAATAAATTTACAAACCAGCTTTTTGCCTCTCTCCCCTTAAAAGGATTTGAAATATACAGATGGCTTGTTGCCGTGTGGGCTGTTCTCATTGGCGTAGGGTCGCT
Organism: Patescibacteria group bacterium; assembly: GCA_022703425.1. Classification (GTDB taxonomy): domain Bacteria; phylum Patescibacteriota; class Minisyncoccia; order Minisyncoccales; family Staskawiczbacteraceae; genus JAKLDQ01. The sequence continues at coordinate 1,180 of JAKLDQ010000020.1, forward strand.
TGAAATTTTTTCTAAAGCTCTTGCCAGTCCTTCAGGATATCTTGTCAGCAGGGCGCCGTCGGCATCTGCCAGAAATTCTCTTTTCCTTGAAACGGCAAGCCTTATCAAAGTTGCTGCAATCGGGGCGAGAATAGCGGCAACAATTCCCAAAACTGCAAGAATTGCGCCCGTATTTCCTCTGTCGTCTGAATCTCTTCTTCCGCCTCCCCAAAAACTTATTCTCAAAAACATATCAGAAACAATTGCAATAATTCCGGCCATAATCACAACGACCGTTGAAATGAGCATATCCCTGTTTCCGATGTGCGAAAGCTCGTGCGCCAAAACCCCCTGCAGCTCTGTTTTATCAAGTCTGTTTAAAAGACCCTGAGTGACAGCTACAACTGCATGATTTTTGTCACGGCCGGTGGCAAACGCGTTCATCTGCATTTCCGGGATGATATAAATTTTTGGAACAGGCAGACCGGCTGTAATGCACAAATTTTCAACAATATGATAAAGCTCGGGATTTTTGTTGTGTTCGACCGGAACCGCCCCCGACATAGATAAAACAATCTTATCTGAAAACCAGTAGCTTCCGATGCTCGTTAAAACGCTTAAAATTACTGCGATAATCAAAATCCCCTGATTTTCAAGCAGGTATGAGAAAAGCCAGCCTATTGCAATAAGAAAGACTAAAAACCCAGTTATTAAAAACCAGGTTTTTCTGATATTTGAGTCTGCTTGCGTGTAAATTGACATTTAGAATTTAACAGCAACCGGATTTCTCTCTGCCTCACTTGCTGTCTGGAACAAATCCATCTGTTTGAACCCGAACATATTTGCAACTATGTTATCCGGAATGCTTTCTACTTTAATATTCAGATCCCTGACATTTGTATTGTAGAACCTGCGGGCTGCCTGTATTTTGTCCTCTGTATCAGTAAGCTCTCTCTGAAGCTCCAAAAAGTTCTGCGAAGCTTTCAAATCGGGATAGTTCTCTGAAACTGCAAATAAACTTTTTAGGGTATCTGAGAGCATATTTTCTGCTTCGGCTTTTCCTTTGGCTCCCTGCGCCGACATTGCATTGGCTCGTGCCCGTGTTACTCTTTCCAGAAGCTCTTTTTCATGTGTTGCGTATCCTTTTACTGTTTCAACCAGATTGGGAATTAAATCATATCTTCTTTTGAGTTGGACGTCGATATCTGCCCACGCCTCCTTGGCCCTATTTTTTAATACGACAAATCCGTTGAAAACAGCGATAACCCACAAAATTGCGAGCACGATTACGCCTAAAATAACATATAAAATAACTGACATTTTTAAAAATTTAATAATATTACTTTTGCCCGTTTTCGATCATCGAGTTCAAAAGCGGGTGCTGTACTATAAATTTATAATTGAATAGCTTTAGAATCATAAAAAAATCTTCCAATTCCGCCCTCAATTTTTCCGGTCCGGCAAATACCTCCCATAGCTCAACTGCAAGATTTTTTGTATAGTGGTGCAGAATTTCGTAATCTGCTTTATTTTTCAAATAATTTATTATCTGTTTAAATTCGCCCCTGTCGAGCCATACGCCATTGCACATTTTGCAAAAGTCCACTTTCACTTTGGAATCGTCATAGTTAACTTCAACCAGCGGAATTCTGCAAACAGGGCACCTTCTCTTGCTTTTTGCAATATCAAACTTGCTTTTATCTCTCCACAAATCAACATCGATCCAGTTCAATTGTTCGTCCTTTGCGTCTTTCGCCAAACCCAGCTCATCGCAGTCAAACCAAATACCAAGACATTCCGGGCAGTAATCAACCTCAACATTGTGGAAGAGGGTTTTTTCTAATTTTCCGTGATTATTTAAACAGTCCATATTCTATAATTTTACAACAATTTTGCTTAAAAACAAGGGAATTCCCCATAGGCGAACGAAAGTGAGCCGTTCAAAAAAAATCTGCGTTTTCGCAGATTATAGCCAAGGCAGTCCGAATGTGCAGTCCGGGAACATCAAAGAATGTCGTCATGATCCCCTCCTGATTTCTGCTTTCTGTCTGATTTTCGCAATACACCCGTCAGATTGACGGTACCACGCATTAGAGCCAACTTTTTTAAAGCGACGGCTTCTTAAATAGCATGTTCCGTGGCCAACCGAACGGATTTCTCTTCCCCACTTATCGGAACTGACATAAAAAATTCTGTACCTTCTTGGTCTTACTTTCTTTGCCATAACGCCCCCTATTGTTCTTGAGAGACTTCAAAGAAAACAGGGTTCATCCAGTGATTCAGTTCTTCGATGAAAACTCTTCCCCTTTCTTCATCTATTACCGTTGCGTGAACGGGTGCTCTTTTATCGTCCCTTGTAACAAGAATTACCGATGGCCGGAGTTTCAGACATCCGCCGAGAGGTTTTAACTCTGCAGTTTTTTCTTTTATTTCCTGAATTGTCGCCATCTTGTCCTCCTATTCTGGCAAATCGGCCCATTTCCAATAATCGTCTGCAAGACGATAAATGTGCAATGAGTATGTGCTTGAAAATATCTGCCCGATGTGAATCCGATCTTCGTGTCCAAACAAAACCAATATCAACACACAGGATAAAATAAAAGCGTATTCAATGACAGCAAAAAATATAAAAATTAAGAAAAAAAACGTAAACATAATAAAACCAAAAGCATATCTTGCGTAAGCCATTCTTCACCTCGTTTTTAAGGAACTGTGTTTTGTGATATTTATGCTAATTTATAATTAAACAAGCCGGATGTCAAACAAAAAAAGAGGGCTATCGCCCTCTTCAAAAATATTTTTAATAATCTTCCGGCATTCCCATCGGAGGCATTCCGTGGTTGTGTTTATCCTCTTTTTTAGGCAAATCTGCCACAACAGCTTCTGTCGTCAAAAGCATGGAAGCTGCAGAGACCGCATTTTCAAGAGCCGTTCTCACAACTTTTGTCGGATCTACAACGCCGGCTTTTATAAGATTTTCATACGTCATTGCGTGGGCATTATATCCAAAGTCTCCGCTTCCCTCCTTTACTTTTTGCGAAACAACAGCTCCGTCAATTCCTGCGTTTTGGGCGATTTGCCTGATTGGCTCTTCGATTGCGCGCTTTAAAATATTAATTCCTGTTTTTTCATCTCCCTCCGCTTCAACTTTTTCCAAAGTGTTTAGTGTTCTTATTAAGGCAACTCCTCCGCCGGGAACTATTCCTTCTTCAACTGCGCACTTTGTAGCGTGCAAGGCATCTTCGATTTTATGCTGTTTGGCTTTTTGTTCAACTTCTGTTGCCGCACCAACCTTTATTACCCCCACTCCGCCAGATAATTTTGCCAGCCTCTCCTGAAGTTTTTCTTTGTCAAAATCAGAAGTTGTTTCTTCCATTTGTTTTTTAATCTGGTTCATTCTTTTCTCTATTTCTTGCTGATTTCCCTTTCCTTCCACAATTGTAGTATTGTCTTTTGTCGAGATAACTCTTCTTGCGTGTCCGAGCATTTCAATTTCGGCGTTTTCAAGCTTCATTCCTTTTTCTTCTGAAATCACTTCTCCTCCTGTAACAACAGCAATATCTTCGAGCATTTCTTTTTTTCTGTCGCCAAATCCCGGAGCTTTTACCGCCAATGCATTAAATATTCCTCTCAGCTTGTTAAGAATCAACGTTGCCAAAGCATCTCCCTCAACGTCATCTGCAATAATCATCAGTTCTTTTTTGCCTGATTTGATAATTTTTTCCAGAAGAGGAAGGATTTCCTGCAATGATGCGATTTTTTTATCGGTAATCAATATATAAGGGTCATCCAAAACAGATTCCATTTTTTCTGTATTTGAAACCATGTATCCCGAAACATACCCCCTGTCAAACTGCAATCCTTTTACAATTTCTTTTGAAAGTCCGAATGTTTTTGCCTCTTCAACTGTAACAACTCCGTTTTTTCCTACTTCTTCCATAACTTCAGAAATCAAGCCGCCAACTTCTTTGTCCTGAGCTGAAATTGTGGCAACCTGCGACATTTCTTCCCGAGTTGAAATCGGTTTTGACATTTCTCTCAATGCCTGCACAACCGCGTCCTTTCCCTTAACAATACCTTTTCTCAAAGCCAAAGGATTTGCTCCCGCAGCAACATTCTTTAATCCTTCTGTTGCAATCGCCTGCGTAAGCAAAACCGCGGAAGTTGTTCCGTCTCCGGCAATGTCATTTGTTTTTGTGGCGACTTCTTTTATGATTTCCGCTCCGATGTTTTCAACAATATCCTCGAGTTCGATTTCCTTTGCAATTGAAACTCCGTCGTTTGTGATTGTGGGCGATCCGTAGCCGGAACCCAAAACAACATTCCTGCCTTTCGGCCCCATTGTCACCTTTACGGCATTGGCAACCTTATCCAATCCGTTTTTCAAAATTTTTCTTGCGTCTTCTTTATATTTGATTTGCTTTGCCATAATTTTATATATGAAATGAATTTAAAATTACCCTAAGATCAGCGTTCTACTCAATTATTGCCAGTATGTCGCTTTCAGAAGCTATTAAATATTCCTTTCCGTCCACTTTTATTTCTGTCGGCCCGTATTTTGTAAACAAAACTTTATCTCCAGCTTTTACAGACATCGGAATTACTTTTCCGTCGTCAGTCTTTTTGCCGGGACCGGTGGCAATGACTTTTCCCTCCTCTGATCTTTCTTTTTCGGCTGTTTCAGGCAAAAAAATACCGCTTTTTGTCTTTTCCTCCTCCTTTACCGGCTCTATTAAAATATGATCTGATAATGGTTTTATGTTCATAAAATTTTTGGTTAGCAATTTATTAAATAGAGTGCTAAATTTTTATTTATACTATAATTTAATCTATGTTTTTTGTGCTGTCAAGTTTTCAAAAAAAAGCAGTGCAAAAGCCCTGCCATTTGTTAATTAGTTCAGCCTGCCGCGGATTTCCTCAGCCTTGTGGATGAAGGGAGCGATAAACACATGGGGAATCTGGTGTATATTTCCCAAGAGCTCTTCAAACCAGCTCAGATCGCCTTCAAGTGAAATTCCTAAAATCAGCTCCTCCACCCTGCTCCGGATGCCCTCCTCCACTGTCTTGTATCTGCCGTTCATTTTTGTTTCGGCAAGCCTTTTCCAGATTACTCTGGGATCATTAACCTTGCTGATCATTTCCAGAAGCTTTGCTTCTGCAATTTTCTTTGCGCTGCTCGAATATGAAGAGCTGAATATTATATCAAACAGCTCCTGCAAATCCGCATTTTCGATCGCCTTGTATACGGCAGTGTGCAATGTTTCAAAAAACAGATCTATCTTGTGTTTTAGCAGTTCACTGTTCATAGGTTCTCCAAGTTTTAAAGGACCTGCAAAGTTTATACGTAAAGATAACCTAAAACCTTCCCAAAGTCAAAAGCGGGCTCCCGCCCGCTTTTTTGTTGTTAAGCCAATTTCAAATATTTTCCGGTGTATGATTTTTTGTTTTTGGAAATATCGTCCGGAGTCCCTTCTGCAATTATTGTACCCCCTCCTTCTCCGCCTTCCGGACCAAGGTCAATCAGCCAATCTGCATTTCTGATAAAATCTGTGTTGTGCTCGATTGTCAGAACCGAATTTCCCTTATCGACAAGATTTCTTAAAACTGTAACTAATTTTTTAACATCGTCAAAATGAAGCCCTGTTGTCGGCTCGTCTAAAATATATAAAGTTTTTCCCGTGCCTTTCCTTGAAAGCTCTGTCGCCAGTTTTATTCTCTGCGCTTCTCCGCCGGAAAGCGAAGTTGCCGCCTGCCCGAGCTCAAGATAAGAAAGACCGACTTCCTTTAAAGTTTTCAGCTTTTCATAAAGCCCGGGAATATTTTTGAAAAATTCCATTCCTTCTTCAACTGTCATCGAGAGGACGTCTGCAATATTTTTGTCTTTGTATGTGATTTCCAAAACTTCTTTGTT
>JAKLDQ010000020.1:7169-10472 GCA_022703425.1 Patescibacteria group bacterium
TCAACATAAATGTCAGGCAAAAAATACATTTCCACTTTTTTCTGCCCCTGCCCCTCGCATGCCTCGCACCTTCCGCCTTTCACATTGAAACTGAATCTTCCTGCAGAATATCCGCGCACCCTTGCTTCTTTTGTTTTTGTAAATATGTCTCTTATATATGAAAAAGCTCCAGTATATGTCGCCGGATTTGATCTGGGCGTCCTTCCGATCGGAGACTGGTCAACCAAAACAACTTTGTTTAAGTGTTCGATACCCAAGATTTCCTTGTGCTTTCCGGGCTCATCCTTTGCCCTGTAAAACTTTTTTAACAGCGCTCTTGCCAAAATATCATTAACCAAAGATGATTTTCCAGACCCAGAAACTCCGGTAAAACAGACAAATTTCCCAAGCGGGATGCTAACATCGATATTTTTCAAATTATGCTCTTCGGCCCCTTTTACAACCAGATGTTTTTGGTTTTTTTCTTCACTCTTTTTAATCTTTTTCTTTTTTGATCCGTCAACCTCCACCTTTTTTCTTCCCGACAAATATTCTCCGGTTAAGGTGTTCGCTTTCAGAAGCTGTTTTATCGTCCCCTGAAAAATAACTTTTCCTCCGTGCTTTCCGGCTCCCGGCCCGATATCAACAATCCAGTCAGATGCCTGCATTGTTTGAGGGTCGTGTTCAACGACGATTACTGTATTTCCAAGATCTTTTAATCTTACAAGCGTATCAATCAATTTATGCTGGTCCCTTGCATGCAAACCTATCGATGGCTCGTCTAAAATATACAAAACTCCCGACAGCCGTGAGCCGATTTGCGTTGCCAATCTTATTCTCTGTTCCTCTCCCCCAGCAAGCGTTCCGGATTTTCTGTCGAGCGTCAGGTAACCAAGGCCGACGTCGATTAAAAACTGCACTCTGTCCGTTATCTCTTTTGAAATCGGCTGGCTTATTTTCAGCTCGCCGGCTTTCATTTGAGAACTCAGTTCCTCAAAAAAAGATTTTACCTTATCCAGAGGCATCCCTACAACCTGGTCAATAGACCGGTCGCCAATCGTCACCGCCAAAACTTCCTGCTTTAATCTTTTCCCTTTGCATTTCGGGCACTGCTTTACAACCATATATTGCTCGATTTCCTGCCTAGTCCAATCTGAATCTGTTTCATGGTATCTCCTTTCCAAATTCTGCACTACGCCCTCATATTCCCCGTCACCGTATAAAATAATATCAATTGCTTTATCCGGAAGATCTTTTACTTCCTCATCAAGTGAAAAATTATATTTTTTTGCAATCTCCAAAAGTTTTGAATAATAATATCCCTGCCTTCCTACTTTATGTGATGCCCTGCTCCATGGCCAAATCGCACCCTCAGACAAGGTTAGCCGCTTGTTCGGTATTACCAGCTCCGGATCAACTTCAAGTTTTTCCCCAAGACCTGTGCATTCAGAGCACGCTCCGTATGGATTATTGAAAGAAAAAGTCCTGGGTTCAAGCTCCGGCAGGGAAATTCCGCATTCCTCGCATGCAAAATGCTCAGAAAAAATCAAATCATTTTCCCTGTCGTCATTTACAACTTTGTTTTTTCCTTTTTGATTTACAACCACAATTCCTTTTCCAAGATGCAGGGCCGTTTCCAACGAATCAACTAATCTGGACCTATCCAATTCTTTATCAAGAACCAACCTGTCGACAACGACCTCGATGTCGTGTTTTTTTTGCTTGTCCATCGGTTTTTCAACGCTTTCCTCCACCGGATAAATAGCCCCATCAATTCTCACTCTTACAAATCCGCCCCTCTGGATTTCCTCCAGTATCGCATGGTGCTCCCCTTTTTTTGAACGGACCACAGGCCCCAAAATTATAATTTCAGCCCCTTTCTGCAGTTTCACAACCTGCTCGACAATCTGGTCCACTGTTTGTTTTGAAATTAATTTTCCGCATTTCGGACAATGCGGTTTTCCGATTCTTGCATACAAAAGTCGGAGGTAGTCATATATCTCAGTTGTTGTTCCCACGGTAGAGCGGGGATTGTGAGTTGATTTTCTCTGGTCTATTGAAATTGCAGGAGAAATCCCTTCAATTTTATCAACATCAGGCTTGTCCATTACTCCCAAAAACTGCCTGGCATAAGCTGAAAGCGATTCAACATACCTTCTCTGTCCTTCAGCATACAATGTATCAAAAGCCAAGGAAGATTTTCCAGATCCCGAAAGACCGGTAATTACAACCAGCTTATTTTTTGGAATTTCCAAATCTATGTTTTTAAGATTGTGGACCCTGGCTCCTTTGATTTTTATAAAATTATCCTGCATGCGTAAAAATAGTATTTCATTATACAAATTTTATTTTAATATTTCAAGGCCCGTACATATGCACGCATCCCAACTTAAAAGCCGTTCAAAGAACGGCTTAAATAAGCACAATTTAAATTTTAACGAGCGAAAACTATTCGCCCATTTTTTTCACCAGCAAAGCCAAAAGATTTTTTAATTCATTCTGCGCAGACTCTTTTGTCTGGCTTCCGGTGAATTCCTGCCACTGAGCAAGAATTTCATCATCGTCCAGCTCCCTTACAGCCGTTTCCAGAGAAAGCCGGGTTTCAAAATCAACATCTTTCTCGGCCTTCAAAACTTTTTCGATAAACAAACCTGTAAACCCTATTATTTCCTCCCTGTCGGTTTGTTCCTCGAGTGCGTTGCTTACTTTCTGTAATTCTGCTTTTTCAACAAAATACATGGAAATAAGAAATATATTTCCAAGCAGAAGAAGCAGGGCAATCGCCCAAATTAAAACTTTTTTTGTGCTTATTTCAAGCATATATTTAATTGTATTTATATTTATATTTATATTTTTAATTTTATTTTTAATTTTTGCATAATATTGTTGTTTTTAAAAACATTGAAAAAAAGAATAATAACCAGACCGGCGATTATAACCGTCTTCCAGTCAAAGACAAAATCCTGCCATGCTTTTCTCTTTAATTCGATATTCATATGAACCCCGCCGTTTTCCTCAACAGAAAAGACGTCGCTCTTGTAAACAGCATACCGCGAATGTTCCACGGTAATATAATACATCCCCTCCGGCACCAGGAACGAGTACTTCCCTGTGTTGTTTGTTGTTATCGGATTCTCCTGCCTGAATTTCTTTGCCGACCATAGTTCGTATTTCTGGGTCTCGGGGTTTAGCCAGTAAATTGAAACCTTCGCGCCCTGTATTCTCAATCTTCCCTCGGGAAGCTGGGTGTAAATGTATCCTTCGGGATCAACTATGGTGACAAGACGAATTTCCTTTGAGGTGGCATTGCCTTCGTAGTCAAGA
>JAKLDQ010000021.1 GCA_022703425.1 Patescibacteria group bacterium
ATTTTTGTGGCAACACATCGCTCGATCATGAGTTTTACCGATGGGCTTCAAGCAACAAGATTTTTTCTCTTGAAATCCCGCAAAGCCGTGTAAGGCTATTTTCTACGGCCGACGCCAAAAGGGTAAGGAAGTGGTTGGCTGAACACGGAGTTAAGGAAAAGTTCGATTGAGATCCCACACATCCCGAGCAGGGGTGAATCTGCTACACACCACGGACTGAAAAGTCGCGTGGTTTTTTATTAAATTCAAGTACATATAAAACGGCTCAACTGGCGGTTGAGCCGTTTATAATAAACAAAAAGGCGTGATACGTAACACACCTTTTTATCTCAATGCCTTTTTAAAAAGACATTGAATATTTCAATCCTTTCGGATTTTCAAAAGAAATTATCTCTGGTCAATTTTTCTTTTCATGTCAGCCAAAATATCTCCGGCTACATCCTTTCCGCCCAAACCCATTGCCAAACCGACGGCTAATGCCAATGCTCCAACAATGCCGTAGATTAAGGCATTTGTTAAAGCATTGATAACTGTACTGTTTGGCAGAAGCTGGTCCAAAATAACAAAGATTGTAAAAATCCAGATTGCCCACTTTGTTATTGATGCTGCAACATATCCGTATCCCACCTTCATTCTTTCAACGGAAACTCTGACCATTTTTTCGAGCATGTCGGAAATTATTACTGCAACAACAAATGTTAATGCAGCAACAACTACGTTGGGCAGATAGTCAATAACTTTTTCAAGCACAATCCTAAATTGCGCAAGATTTAATATGTCTACTGCAACAACCAAAGAAACAACTACAAACACCCACTTGAATATTGCGCCCACAAAGCCCGAAGGGTCAACATCGATATTCGCCTTTTGAAGAGCTTTATTCCATCCCTCTTTTTCAAAAAGCTTGTTGAACCGGATGCTTTTGAGAATTTCTGCGACGACTTTTCCGATACCAACAGCAATAAGATAGCCGATGATGAATACTACGATTGCCAAAATTAAATTGGCAGTGAAAGACACCAAATTCTGTAAAAATGGCTGGATAATTGATAATAACCACTCGCTGTATGTCATATTTTACTTTTTAAATTAATTAATAAGGTGAATTTCGACCTTTGTGGTTTTTGTCCAGGTGAGACCCAAAACCATATTTGTATTAGTTCATTATTTATTTATTTCGGGAAAAATCAACCCGTCACCCTGTGAATAAGTCCAGAAAGCAATTGCGCAAAAAAAAGAGCGACTTTTTGCCGCTCTCTACTGCATAAGTATTGATTTACGCCGCTACCAGGTCTGTTTCCGGCCGGAGGATGTCGATTTTCGAAATCCACGGATAGGGATATCTGGGGTTCGCAGTGTCGAACTCAACGCCCGCCTTTACACAGACGGGACAACACGGAAGCCTTTTTTGATCATCCCCTCTAACGACGACCTTGTTCGCGCTTTCCCCACACCAAGTGCATCTTATTGCAATTCTGGATTTAGACTTTGCGCGTTTCATTCTCTGCTCTCCTTGTTATCAACAAGAAACCTGTAAACATGCCTTACCGGCCCGCTGTCGTCATACGACTCAACCGTAATCTTGTCTCCTGCTTTTATTTTTTTGCTTAATTCAATCAACGGAACCCAATAAGTATTATTGCCGAAACAAACTCCAACCGGTTCCTTCCCGTCGAAACGCAGCGTCAGATTCTGTTTTTCTCCGACCTTTATATTCAGGCAGGAGCTTTGAGTTATATTGTTGGACGTTACCTTGCCATGTATCCTATATGGCCGATGAAGCCCAAAAGAAATCACAAGCGCGATGGCGCACGAGAGAAAGACCATCCTTAGCATTTGCATAACAACTCCTTTCTCTGAATGTAAAAGAACGCATTTTTTATAGAATAGCACACCATTTCTGCCAGTGCAATTCATATTTACTTTTTATGCAAATTCTTATATATTACAGACAGCTCTTACACAAGGAGGATGCTCATGATAATGCCGTTTGTCTGGTTTATCGCTGTGGTGCTATTGTTGGTGCCCGCATGTTTGGCAATTTATGTGCTTATATTTATTGTGGTAAAGATTTTGCCAAATATATCTGAAAAATGCGCAAGATGCGGGCGGCGAATCACATATATTTACCCAGAAAGCCAACTGATTTTTGGAGATGGTGAATTCTCCGTTATCACCCACCGTTATTACAGATACTGCGTTTTGTGCGCAAACTCCCAACTTCTGAAAGCCACAAGCGAGCGGATCAAAAACTTAAACAAGTTTGCAAAAAAACAACCCACCTGAACGTGGGTTTTTTTATTAGAATAGTTTTTTCCAGTCTTCCGGGATTGGAATAGAGATATTTACAGTATTATCGACCGGCTTGCCCTGAGCCTGTTGAAGGGGCTTGCCCTGAGGACGTTCGGCTGAGCTCAGTCGAAGCCCTTGCCGAAGGGTGGCGGTGGTAAAACTCAATGATGTTGCGCAAAGCGCAATGCTTTTTCTGTCGGTCCAGTCTTTCCTGAACTGTCGCACAATAGAAGGCGCAGCATATTTGCCATCGCCCACAATCGGATGTCCAAGCGATGCAAGCTGGATCCTGATTTGGTGAAATCTTCCCGTTTTGGGTTTTAATTCAAGCAACGAATATGTTCCGTTTGTTCTTACAACCTTATATGTCAATTCGGCTTTTTTGGGCTTTGCCATCTCTTTAGGAGTGCCTGCAACCTGCCCGAAACTCTGGCCGTCGATAAATGCCTGGCTCGAATATGAAACTTTTTTTATAAAATTGACTATCTCCCCCGCCGGCTTTTGCATTTTTCCGACCACAACTGCATGATAAGTCTTCTGAATTTCTCTTTCACGAAACTGCTCGGATAATCTTCCGGCCCCTTTACTTGTCTTTGCATACAAAACAATGCCACTCACCGGCCTGTCGAGTCTGTGCACGGGCGCCAAGAAAACATTTCCAGGTTTTTTATATTTCTGTTTCAGATAATCTTTTACATCGTCAACAAGGCTTCTGTCGCCTGTTTTGTCTCCCTGCGACAAAACTCCCGCTGGCTTTTCCACGGCTATAATATGATTATCTTCGTACAATACTTTTAAATCCATGACTGTATATTATCACAAAATCTTATACTTGACAAGAGGGAGATATAGTGATATAATGGAGTATATGGGTAAATTCCTGCCCTTCTCTGAAAAGAGACCGTATGGAAGGTCGTACTTGAGGATAAAACTCCGAAGGTATAAGGAGGTGTCCTTGCCTCATCCAGGGACGAAATTTTCGGGAGACTTCCAGATGTCCAATATTTCCCCCGACCCCCACGATTTCAGAATCATCGGCGGTCCGTGCAAGTGGGCACTTTCTATCGCCCTTTTCTCCCCTTCGAGAAGTGAGGCAAAAAAAGTTCTTTTGAAGGTTATTCCTAAAGGGAAAACACGCAAGGAGGAAATGATTATCAGCATAAACAGTATCACTCAAGAAGATGGATCGGGTGAAAGCTGGCTTTTTGGTGGTTACTTGCAGCCGGGAGGAGCAGGCTATTACGCGAAGGGATACTACCGGACCGACCAGCGATCTGGTCATATGTCGGTCACCCGATTATCATAGTTGCGCTGGCTCGCAACTTCTTGCCCCGTAGTGAGCTATGCTCTACTGCGGGGCTTTTTATTGACATTTTAATCATTGGTGTTATTATAGTCTATTCTTTGACAATCAGCCTTCTGAAAGGAGCATTGCTATGCCAGCTGTTGTTGCAGGATATCGAATCGATTCGCCTCGCTATGTGACCATTATTCTGATGGGCGGTGGTTTTTGCGCGTCTGAAGCTATCCAAAAATTTAAGGATTGGTTAAAGTCGCAGCGAATATATCCACTCAGCGACGAGGAGAAAGAGGTCACTATCGACGAATATTATCTCGAAACCGCCCTTAATTGGCTTCGTGAAAATGGCTTTGAGGAAAGGCCAAAGTAAGAAAATGTTTCCGCAAAATGCCAAAGCACGATTCTGAAGGCGAATAAAATCCTCCAACCAAAAAAAGGAGCATAAAATGGACACTCAAAAAATAAAGGGCTTCGTGCTGCATGGCACTGATAATGAGCTTTGCATTTCGTTCTTTGACGAGAACAACAAAAGAATACTCGTTGACGAAACCGGAGACGATAAAATATATTTAGGACAAATGTATCCTGCGTCGTGGCCGGGCATTCATTCCCTGATTCGATTCCTAACCGGAAGAAGCTTTGTTAAGGTAAGCGACGGTTCTGGAATTACGCGATTTGAGTCTGTATAATCAAAAGGAGCAGACAGCTGCTCTTTGCCCCCGTAGTAAAACTGCGGGGCTTTTTTATTCCAATAAATTTATTATTCTCTCTGCTTCGTCCTGGACCGGCGGACCGTCGTATTCGCCCGAGTGGGCATGAGTGCCGGGATATGATGGCTCTTTTTGGTCTAAATGAAGATTGAAATGAAAATTATCACCTGCCTGGATTACAAACAAATGAAATCTTGGATAATTGTCCCTCGTCAGCTTCCTTACAAGATTATATTCATTGTGGCTTTTTGCCTCCAAAATCTGATAACCTATTCTTCTGGCAAGCACCACAATGTTTTCTCTTATGTCCTTGATTATAAAATTCATAAAATTGAATTTTATGTTTAAACCAGACAACCAGTAAACTACAATCTAGTTTCCGTGTTTGAATTCGATGACATCGCCATCCTTAACAACATATTCTTTTCCTTCGGTTCTGATCTGCCCTTTTTCTCTCGCCTTGGCGTATCCCCCGCTTTCAAGCAGGTCCTTCCAGAATACAACTTCGGCTTTAACAAACTTTTCCTGAAAATCAGAATGGATGGCGGCTCCCGCAACAGGCGCAGTGTCGCCTTTTTTTATTGTCCAGGCGCGCGTCTCATCCTCTCCGGTTGTCAGAAAAGTAATCAGGTTTAAGAGTTCGTATGATTTTTTCACCAAAATGTCCGTTTCAGAATCTGCAGAGAAGCCGAGCTCAATCCTTTCGTCTTTTGAAAGCGCGTCTGCCTCATATTCGTTTTGAACATCAACAATCACGCATCTGTTTTTGCCCAGAACATCCAAAACGCTCTGCTCAATTTCCTCCTCTTTTCCGTTTAATAAATATAATCTGGGTTTTGCGGTTAAAAACTGGAATTTTTTAAGGATTTCGTTTTCCTCTTCGGTGAAGTTTTGCTCTGAAAGAATCTTTTCCTGGGATAAGATTTCTTTTGCCTTTTTCAATACAGACATTTCTTTCATCGCATCCTTTTTTCCCGCTCTAACGTCGCCCTCAAGTGCTTCAATCCTTTTGTTTACAGTTTCGAGGTCCTTCAAAATGAGCTCCACATCCAAAATTTCTTTGTCGCGCAGCGGATTTACATCCTGCTGTGTGTTTATGATGTCTGCGTTTTTGAATGCGCGCAAAACATACAAAATTGCATCTGTTTCCCTAATATTTGCCAAAAACTTATTTCCCAAGCCTTCGCCCTCCGACGCTCCCTTCACCAGCCCGGCGATATCAACAAAATCAACTGTTGCATAAATTTTCTTTTTTGATTTCGACAGTTCCGCCAATTTATCAACCCGCTCGTCGGGAACCAAAACAACCCCGACATTGGGGTCAATCGTTGCAAACGGATAATTTGCTATCAAAACCGGCTTTTTTGTAAGTGTTTTAAACAGTGTAGATTTGCCAACATTCGGCAACCCCACAATTCCTATTGATAAGCTCATGCTTTTTAATTTCTGAATTATGACATATTTTCAAAAAATTTCAAATAAAAAGCCTCCAACGAATTGTCGTTGGAGGCATACGTGTTTGTGCAAGTTAACCGAGGGGCTGAAGTGTCGGGTCTTCGGTTTCCAGCGTACCCGCAGGGTACGTGTCATAGAGACACGAGTCCTTACATCGGCAACGGTGCGAATGTTCGCAAACCTGGCACTCTGCCCACGTTCGAAAACGATTTCGAAAGCTTTCGGCGTCAAGCAAAAGTGCGTCCGTCTCGAGTTCCAACAGGGCGAAGTCTGCCTGAAGCCCTGCAATGTCCGCCTGGATTGCAATACGCAATGCGCGCTGTTCTAGAATTTCTTCCCGGATTTGACGCCTGACATTCTGCCGTTCGTGCTTGTGAAATGCACGCGAGTTAGCCGTGAACTTTTTCACGTTCTTTTCTCCTGTGAACTTCGAGCGGACCGCATGGGCGGTAAACGCCGTCCGGGTGTCTTGTCATCGGAAGCAGGCAATATTCGTCCGAAGAAATCTCCGGACGTTTTTTGGTTGCGATTTTCTTTTTATGTCGCCAATCAAATGTGTTGGCGGCCAGAACCAGAAAAAGAATCGCCAGTACGATCGTCACCACCGCGATTACAATGGCGCATCCAAGCGTGATGTATTCGGGGGTCTGGGTTCTGATAACAATCGTGTGTATTTTATTCCCTCCAAATTATCAGCACATGCGTTTTTCAGAGCACAACCGTAATGCAACCATCCGCAACTGAAGAGACACTCGCCCGTTCCTCCTGCATAAGGACAACTTTCCATCCCTCGCGGATTGCAATCACACGATTATCGAAGCGCGTCATCGGAAATTCGTGCATAACGCATTTCCAGAAAACATCCTTTAAAAACTCGAGGCGAACGTGATCGCGCTCGTGTTCCTCGAGAATTGTGCGCGTCTCGTCGGAAGCTTCGTTCAGGTTGAAAAACACATGAAGCTCGCATGTTGATTCGCAGTCGCCCGCGAGTTCATCTGCAAGACAGCTATAAAGCACCCACGCTCTTTTTAAGTCGTCGGGCAGTACGCCCAACACCTCATCGCCGGGCTGCACCGACGCAGGCTCTGTCCATTGTGAATCCTCAATCATTGCAGCGCTGATGCTGTCAATCTGAGCCAGCAGATCCCTGACCATCTGAGTCATTCTACACTCCTTGCATGTTTTGGGTTTTCAAAAAAACAACACTCGTATTATATAACAAGAGTGTTGTTATGTCAATGAAAGCACCTTACTGCATCTGGGCGCAATGCGAGCACCTTTTTGCCTCAATCGGAATGTCGCTAAGGCATTCTGAGCATTTTTTTGTTGTGGGCTTCTGCTCCTCCTTTTTTTTCATCTTGCTTGTCATTAAATTCATAGGGACTATCACAAAATAATATATTGCAATTGCCGACAAAAGAAACGATATTGCGTTGTTTATGACGTCTCCGTACATAAACTTGCTTCCGTTTATGGTGAAGGTTAAGCTGGAAAAATCAGGAGTTTTTGCAACAGCTCCAATCAAAGGAGTAAGAAACCCTTTGACCAGAGAATTTATAAAACCGTTAAATGCAGCTCCAATTACAACGCCAACGGCAAGCTCTATGGCATTTCCCCGGAGTACAAAATTTTTAAAGCCTTCAAACATTTTGAGCATATATTTAAGAAATATTTAATATTAAGCAATTTTACACCCGAATATTGAAAAATTACAAAGAATAAGTATAATTAAAATACATTTGGGGGCCCGTGGTATAGTGGCAACACATCTCGTTTGCAACGAGAAGCTGGGAGTTCGATTCTCCCCGGGTCCACAAACAAAATTTGTTCTTATAATTGCCTTCTTTTAAATGGAGGGTTTGCTATGTGCCCGGAGCAGGGTCTTGTTCACGAGGAAAATAAAAGCGGACTGAAGTGTCCAAATTGCGGAAAAAATACATTGAATGAATCTCATAAGATTTGGAAAGGCACGAGTGATGAAGGTGATCTAAATGAATGGATCGAATATTGCTCATGCGGATATAGCAGCAGGAGCTCAAGCCATATAGCGAACGGGTAAAATTTTTTAAAAAACCGCACTCTGTGCGGCTTTATTTTATTTTCAAAATTTTAACTTTTACTTTTTTGCTTCCGGCAAGAAAATCAAACTCCTTTCCAACTTTTTGCCCAACAAGCTTTTGACCCAGCGGTGAATTATATGAAATTTTATTTTGCAGAATATTTGCTTCAGCGGGTGCTACAATACTGTATGCTTCTTCCTTTCCGTCAAACAAAATTACTATATCAGAACCGCTTTCAATAGTATCTTCGCTCCCCTTCTCTTTTATAACTGCCTCATTTATTGCAGATTCCAATTCTGCAATTCTCATTCTTAAAAATGACATTTTGTCTCTCGCCTCGTGATAAGAAGAATTTTCTTTAAGGTCGCCAAAAGAAGCGGCTTCTGCAATAAGCTTTACAATCCGCTTGTTTTCAACCGTTTTTAGATGATGCAGTTCGTCCTTGAGCTTTTGCAGTCCTTCCTTGGTAAAATATTGTGTCATATTTGGTATTTTACTCTTTTTTTATAAAATTTCAATTTACTAAAAAGCGATTTTTAAAATCTGTTGTAAAATTTTTTGCCGGCGGTCATTCTTGACAAAAAAAGCTTTTTGAGATACAATGCACAAAATAGGTTTTTTTATTAGGAGAAGAAAATTTAGGTTTTTTTAGATCTGGGGTGGGTCAGCCTCACGAGGCTGATAATCACTTGGCTGGTCCCATGTAAAGCATGGTAAGACGATAGGTGACAGCTCCAGAGCGAACACAATTTCGCGCATGCCGCTTTGATACACGGCCAATATCAAAGCGGCCTTTTTATTTAAGACAACAAAAAACAGCGCTTTTGGCGTTGTGTTTTTGTATTACCCTTCGGCAAAGCTCAGGGAAATTTTGCGAAAATTTGTTTCTTAAAGTTGATTCGAATAGTTGGTTTTATGCCGAACCAACTGAACGCATGTTGTTAAAAGCAGAATTCTCGGCTCTCAACAACAGTCAACACTTTTAAAAAAATGATCCACGAACAGCTTCCGCTACCCGTGCCTTGTTACGACTTAGCCCCTCTCACTGAATCTAGCTTAGGCCCTCTTGCGAGGAACTTCGGCTATCCCCAGCTCGCTTGGCTTGACGGGCGGTGAGTACAAGACTCAGGAACGTATTCATCGCCACGTAGCTGATTGGCGATTACTAGCGATTCCAGCTTCATGAGGTCGGGTTTCAGACCTCAATCCGAACTGAGACCGGCTTTGGTGGGATTAATCTCCGCCTTACGGCTTCGTACCCATTGTACCGGCCATTGTACCACGTGTGCAGCCCAGGACATCAAAGGACC
>JAKLDQ010000022.1 GCA_022703425.1 Patescibacteria group bacterium
GGGCGTTTCTGCGTCTTCCGGCTCTGGAGCAATCAGAAAATATCCTAATGGAGCAATTTTCCCATTAAATGACGAGGAGCTAACCAGATTGCTCTCAGTCCCGCCCGATGTTTTCTTTTTTAATGCAAAACCTGCAAGATCAATTTCCACCTCACTCGGATTAAAAAGTTCGATGAACTCGTCTTTTGCCGTTTGCCCGGATATCTGAATTTCATTGATTAATAAATTTTTCAATACTGAGATTTGCGTAACCGCAGGCTCTACAGGAAGCCAGCCCGAATCGTTTCCTGCAATATCCGATGCTTTTGCCTGGAAATAGTAAGTTTTGCCATTTTCTCCGGTAAAACTTTTTGTTGCAGAATAATTTATACCTGAAATTTCAGTTTCTATATCCTCCTGCCATTCGCCTTCTCCCTCTTTCCACCTGAACGAAAAAAGTTTTAAGCCAGAGGAAGTAACGTCAACCGGATCTGAAATATCAAAAATTATATCAAATGAAAGAGAATTCTGTGCCTCTTCTAGATTAAACAATATTTCGGGGGGATATTCATCTGTGATTTCGTCCGGCTCGTCCGGAGGTACTTCTTCAATGAATTTTTCGTTTTGTGCGCCTGGAGTCGCAAACTGTTTTTCAAAATCTTCTGCATTATTGTTTGAATCCTGCTCTGTGCCATCTGCTATTTTTCTGCCTATGCTTTTGCCCGCATCCGGATTTTCCGCCGGACTCAACTCATATTCCTGCGCATCTCCCCATCCGGCTTTGTCTGAAACATCCCTGTTTGGATCTTTTAAAACCAAAGTGTTGTCTTCTGAAAGAGAGGAGTCAACCAATATATCTGCGTTGAAGCCCGAATCTTCCCTGGCAATTACAAAATATCCCTTCGCTAATATCTTTTTCCCGTAAAACAGCCTGCTTGGGGCGTAAGTCGTTAAATCTGAGCCGGTTTTTGTCTTTTTTTGCACATACCATTCAGAAAGAACGACGTCTGATTCGTTGGGATTAAACAACTCAACAAATTCCATTTTTTCACTTTCCTCGCCTGCAGTCTGTATTTCAGATATCAAAATTTTTGGATAAACCGTCTTCATCGGAGTCGAAGGGCTGCTGACAACAGCTTCCTGAGTGTTGTTGTTTTCCTGATTTTGTTCTTCGCCTTCCTCCGGTTCATCATCTTTTTTATCATCTAAAGTTTCCGGTTCCTCAGAATCTTCCTCTTCTTCAATTGTCTCATCGTCCTCTTCCTCCCTCTCTCTTATCAGTTCTTCGATTTGGCTTTTAATAATATCGATTTTTTCCTGAATTTCGTCCAGTTGGTCCTGAATCTCCTGGCCGGACTGCCCAATCCCCAAAAATTGCTCTTCTGGCTCTGGTTCTTCCGGATCAGAATCATCTGGCAGAGCTATTTCTCCGGAGCTCCCCATTCCAAAATCAAGTTCAACGTCAGGCATTGGAGAGAGCGAAGCTTTCAAAATTTCCTCGTCAATTCCGTTTTTATCAAAAAAATCAGACTTTATTTTTAACATTAATTTATAGCCGGAATCGAAATCGAAAACGACTAAAATTAATAAAACTGCAGTGCAGAAACCAAAAATCCGGTTTTTTGTGAAAACCTTTGACATAGCCAAATCAATTAATTAGCTAATTTTACATCCTACGTACAAAAAAAATCCACAGGACAACCTGTGGATAAAAAATTCTTTATTTTACAGCAACTTTTTCCTGTTTTGCCCTTGCAAGAGTCGGCATAGCAAATACTATCTTTCCGTCAGCTTCGTCAATTAAAACTCGTGAACCTTCTTTAATTTCCTGAGTGACAATCTTAAATGAAAGCGGATCCAATATCAGCCTCTGGATTATCCTCTTTAAAGGACGGGCCCCGAGATTCGGATCAAATCCCTCTTTTGCCAGAAATTCTTTTGCCTTGTCAGAAATTTTAATTGCAACTTCTTTTGTTGCCAGTCTTTTTTCAACCTTGGACAATTCCAGCTCGACAATTTTTTTGATTTCGGGTTTGCGCAGGTAATTGAATATGACAATTTCATCAATCCTGTTTAAAAATTCCGGCCTGAACATTTCTTTCAGTGATTCCAGCGCTTTTTCTTTCATTGATTCTCTTTCTGCGATATCCTCTTTTGAAGCAAATCCAATAGAAGACATCTTATTGATATAATCAGAACCGACATTAGAAGTCATTATAATAATAGTATTTTTGAACGAAACCATCCTGCCTTTTGAATCAGTCAGGCGTCCGTCTTCAAAAATCTGCAAAAGGATGTTAAACACATCAGGATGCGCTTTTTCAATTTCATCTAAAAGCAGAACAGAATAAGGCCTTCTTCTCACTTTTTCTGTAAGCTGGCCGGCTTCCTCATAACCCACGTATCCCGGAGGAGAACCGATGATTTTTGAAACCGTATGCCTTTCCATATATTCAGACATATCCAAACGTATCAACGCTTTTTCGTCGTTAAACAGAAATTCTGCCAAAGCTCTTGCGGTTTCTGTTTTTCCCACGCCTGTGGGCCCCAAAAACAGAAATGAACCCAAAGGTTTGTTTTCCTCTGAAATTCCGGCTCTCGCCCTTCTTATTGCACGGGAGATGGCAGAAATTGCTTCTTCCTGTCCGATTACTCTGCCGTTTAAAGTGTTTTCCATTGATTCCAGCTTTTTTGCCTCTTCTGTAATCAAACGCATAACAGGAATTCCCGTCCAGCGCGAAACCACCCTGGCAACCTCTTCTTCTGTAACCTCCTCTTTCAGAAAATGATGCGTTTTCTGAAGTTTAACAAGTTTTTGTTCTGTTGCTTTCTGCTCTTTTAACAACATCGGAATCCTTCCATATTTTATTTCTGCAACTTTTTCCAAATCTGCCTCTCTTTGGGCAATTTCTGTCTGATAAGAAAGATTATCAATTTTTTCCCTGATATCCTTGATTTTATTAATCAGCTCTTTTTCGGCATTCCATTTTGCACGCAGGCCTTTTGTTTTCTCCTTAATATCTGCAAGCTCCCTGGCGATTGCCTTTAATCTTTTGTCTGAGTCTTTTTCTTTTTTGAGCGCCTGCTTTTCAATTTCCAGTTTTGTTATTTCTTCTTCGTATTTTTCAAGCTCCTGCGGTTCTGATTCAATTTCCAATCTCAGTGCGGACGCGGCCTCATCCATCAGGTCAACTGCTTTGTCCGGCAAAAATCTGTCAGAAATATATCTCGAGCTCAGATCAACAGCAGCTTTTATGGCAGAGTCTTTTATTTTGACTCCATGATGGACTTCGTATTTTTCCTTGATTCCCCTCAATATGGCAGTAGCATCTTCGACTGTCGGCTCCTGAACAAAAATCGGCTGAAACCTTCTTTCCAAAGCCGGATCTCTCTCGATATATTTTTGATATTCCTTTAAAGTGGTCGCCCCGATTGCACGCAATTCTCCTCTCGCCAAAGCCGGTTTCAACAAATTTGATGCATCAATCGCACCTTCTGCAGCTCCGGCTCCCACCAATGTGTGAAGCTCGTCGATAAACAAGATATATCTTCCGTTTGATCGTGAAACTTCCTTAAGCAGTGCTTTTATTCTTGTTTCAAACTCTCCTCTGTATTTTGTTCCGGCAATTATTGCCCCAAGATCCAGAGATATGACTTCTTTGTTTCTCAAAAACTCCGGGACATTTCCTCTTGCGATTCTTTGCGAAAATCCCTCCACGATTGCGGTTTTTCCCACGCCGGCCTCTCCGATGAGAACCGGATTGTTTTTCGTCCTGCGCGAAATAATCTGCATCAATCTCCTTATTTCATTATCTCTTCCGATTATAGGATCAATTTTTCCGGCCGCAGCAAGGTTGGTCAGATTTCTTGTATATTTTTCAATCACCTGGAATTTTGATTCCGGTTCCGGATCTGTAATTCTCTGTCCTCCCCTTATTTGCGACAAAACTTTTGCAACACTCTCATAATCCAGCTTTGAGGTTTTGAATGTATTATACTCTCCCGCCGATGTCAGAAATGTTACCTTTTCAAGAAGATCTCTGGCTCCGGATTTTGTATCCAGCAATGCAAGAAACAAATGCTCGACAGAAATAAATTCGTCGTTCATTTTCATCGCCTCCTGCCTTGCACGGTCTAAAACTTTTGCCATATCCTGTGTCAGATAAAACTGGCCAAAAGCTGTGGGCGTTAAAATCGCCGGAATTTTTGTAATCTGGTAATCAATTTTCTTTTTGAGCCCGTCCAAGTCAACTCCCAATTTCTGCAACAATGTCAGTACAATGCTTCCATCCTGCGAAAGCAAACTTGAAAGCAAGTGCAATGCATCAATCTGCTGCTGCCCTTTTTCCTGGGCGAGCTGCTGAGCCTGCATAATTGCATCCTGGGCTTTATTTGTAAAATTTGCTCCGTTCATCTGTTTATTTTTTTAATTTTGTTTCAGTATTAATACGTTTTAAATTTTTTTTTACTCTAAAAATTTTCATCAATCATTAATTTAAGTATACTATAAAATCCAAAATATAATTCGATTTTAGCAGTCTTAATTGTACAGTGATAATCCATTATTTGCAAGAGTTTTATGCAAAATTAAAAGACGGGAGATTTTTTCTCCCGCCCGTGAAATCAGCCAACTTTTTTCTTTTCGCCATCACATGCGATTGTAACGGACAACCACCCGAAAACCGGTGAAAATACTTTTTTTGTCTTTCTCGGCCGTTTGCGGACAACCGGCGGAAATTTACATTCGTAAGGAATGATTTTATCGAGCCGATCCAATGGGATCCTTTTTTCTTTCATATATGAAACCAAAGAATCAAATGGGATCAACCTGATACTCTTGCGCCAATGCGGTTCTGTGTACAAAGCTCCCGGTATTATTCCTTCGTCAAAAAGCTTTGCGATTAACCTTACGCCTTTTCTGCCTTTGTGCCGGCAAATCTTGGCGACCTGCCCTGTTGTGTACCATTGCGATTGGGAAAACATGGGATTTATCTCCAAAGTTGGCGATGCAATGTCAAAGAGCATCGTTTTTTATATCAAAAGATGCAAACCCTGTCAAATACGCATTTTCTGTGGAAAAACCCGTTTTTCTGACCCTTTTTGGAGAGAAACGCATGTACTTGACAAGCTTTAATTATTATGCTATAATTAAATATTAGGGTAAAAGAACCCTTTTCCTGTTTTTTAGCTTAGTGCGCAGGCTGAAAGCGGGTGTACATATCACAATTTGCTCACCTTGTGTGAGAAGCGCACCGCAGATCTTCTGGAAGGAGATTCTGATGACTGCAACGATTTCCCAGAACGCCCGTGTTGCCGCTCTCCGTCTTCAATTGGCCTCTTTGGTTTCCCGCATCGAAAAGGGCGACCTCAGCGCCAACGACGAATTTGTCTCGCTGGCTGAAAAGGCGGGCGACGAGTTTGAGAGACAGGTGGGCGACATCATGGAACGAGCTAACGCGGCGATGATTCGTCTCGCGGCTGTCCAGGAAGAGATCGCACGCCAGCCCGAACCCGAGCCCGAAGTTCAGGTTCAGGACGAGCCGGAAGAGCCGACGGAGGTGGACGAGGAGGAACAGCCGGTCAAAGATGAGACGGCAAATTTGGAGCGCAGAACAAAGATCGCAAGGATCTTTGAAGACCGCAACTTTCAGGAAGCCGCCACGGCCGTCCTCACCGAACTCGAAGGCGCAAACGGCAAAACGCTGGCGTGGATTAGCGCAACGCTCGTCCGCGACATTCCCGAGTCGGGAATTTACGGATGGGCAAAGCACTATGCCTACCTTTACGCCAATGAGGCGAACTCACTGGCACGAGAAAAGGGACTGGATTCTGCCGCTTCGCTTTTCTCGCGATTCATGCGCGAGATCAACTCGGCCAACGGGAAGTTTGAGATTCTGTTGAGCGTTCCTCAGAACGTTCATCCCCGGCTCATCTCCGAGGCAAAAGGAGCTTTGGACAGGGCGGTGCTCTTGCGGTTTGGCGGGTGGGCTCTTAAAGCGATTGAGCAGATGCTCAGCGGGCCCGATGACAATATCGTTTCGGATTTGCTCCGAAACGATCCCGAACTTGCCGGATCGGTTTCGGCAAAACCAGCCGGCCAGCGCGCAATCACGCTGATAAAAACTCTCGAGCAGAGAGTTTCAGACAAGATCGACTCTGCCAAAAATGATTTGGCAAAGTCGAAGGCGGAAGACGAACAGCGCCGAGCAGCTGAACGGCTGCGACGTGAACAAAAAGCGGTTGAACGGTCGCAACACGACCGCGAGTACCGCAACAGTGTGAAGGGACACAACCCCTCCGCCGATTCCTTCAAGAAGAAGGGAAATAAAAAGTCCGGGAAGTAATTTCCGGATGACAAAAACAAGAAAGGCAGATGTTGCCTATCAAATGACAAGTGCAGATATTCTGCGCAAAATCAGGCGAGAAAACATTCAAAGAGCGATTTGCAAATGCGATCGCTCTTTTTAATTCTACAATTTTACAAAAAAAATCCCCGTATCTCCATACAAAGGGATTATATATAACTCAGAATTTTATATCCTCAATAAGGATTTTTCTCTTCTCCTCGGCTGTCTGCCTAACCGCAGTTCTGGCCGCCTCTGCCCGGACGAATCCGTATATTTGAAGAGATCTTTCTCTATCCATAAAATCAACCGGCACATCAGCAAGAGACCGATGCTGGGAAAGAAAAAACTTTCTGATGCCGGACCTGATGCCGTTTTCTGAAACTTCACCTTCGTGAATCGGAATTGTCCGCCTGTATCTTTCAGGCATAATTGCCATCGGGCCTTTTTGCCTGAGTTGCTCCACCAGATGTGACAGGTGGTTTTTATACATTTTCAGCAACTGCACGTAATTTGCTTCGGCCTGCCGTGCGCTAAGAATAGTGCCCAAATAAACGATTGCTGTGCCGACGACCACGTCGACAAAATAAACAAATTCTTCTCTTTCCATTATCTTTGTCTTTTGAATCTGCCAAAGACAAGTTATTTTTTGGGGCATGTCCAGCGCCAGTTGTCTTATTGACTGATCCGACGGGGTGTAGACTTGCTCGAAAATTTCAGCTAAATGATGAGTTTCATGAAGCAGCATTCTCCGAGCTGTCACCAGAGGAGTCACATCATAACCCATAAATCTGTATCTCAACCTTGGGCGATCGGCGGGCATATGTTCCGCTCCGGTTTTCTGAGTGTAATTTTTCAAGAACTATATACATTACGCATACCACATTTTTAAAATTTATGCAAGAGACGACC
>JAKLDQ010000023.1 GCA_022703425.1 Patescibacteria group bacterium
GATTTGTTCATAAATATGGTCAGGGTCGGCGAAACTGCCGGTAATCTGGATGAAGTTTTGGGAATTATTGCGGTTCAACTGGAAAAAGAACACGAACTTAAAAGCAAAGTTAAAGGAGCCATGGTTTATCCATCTGTAATTTTGACGGTTATGCTTTGTATCGGAATAATTATGCTGGTTTTTGTGTTGCCGAAACTTACTGTTGTGTTTAAAGACATGGGAACAGAATTGCCAGCCATGACTAAGGTTGTAATTGCTATAAGTGATGCTTTGCGCAATCATGGTTTGCTTGTAGGCATAAGCTTTGTTATTTTTGTAATTTTTATGCAGTATTTTCTGCGCCAGGAAATCGGTAAAAAAGCTTTAAGTTGGGTTTCCATTAATTTTCCTTTATTTAGTCCGCTGATTAAACAGACAAATTGCGCGCGTTTTGCCAGAATATACAGCTCACTTTTAAAGAGTGGGGTTGGAGCAGTAGAAGCATTAAAAATTATTTCCCGAACATTGACCAATTATTATTATCAAAAAGCTCTCCTGGGTAGTGTGGAGGATATTCAAAAAGGAGTGAGCTTGAGTAAGGTGCTATCGGAAAATGAAAAACTTTTCCCCATTTTGGTTTCACAAATCGTGCAAGTTGGCGAGGAAACCGGAAAAACAGAAACAGTGCTGTTGCAGCTGGCTGAATTTTATGAAGCGGAAGTTGATCAGATTACTAAAAATATGTCTGCTATAATTGAGCCCTTACTCATGGTTGTTATTGGTGCAGCGGTTGGCTTTTTTGCTGTGGCTATGTTGATGCCGATGTATACCATGATGGATACAATAAAATAAATAAAAAAACATGAATTTAAAAATTCAAATTTCAAATTTCAAATTTCAGAAAGCTTTTTCACTTATTGAAATTTTAATCGTCGTTTTTATTATGTCAGTGGCCTTTTTGGCTTTTTATACTGTTTCGACAGTTGGAACCAAATATATCATCGAATCAAAAAATAGGCTGGCGGCTGTTGCTCTGGTAAATGAAAAAATGGAAATAGCCAGAAATCTGGCTTACGATGATATTGGGACAGTTGGCGGTTTTGTTGAAGGAGACATTCCTGAAAATGAAGATGTATCAGCCAATGGAAGGTCTTATCATGTGGAAACCTCGGTTACTTATGTTGACGATTCTCTGGATGGAAAATATCCTTCCGACGCAATTCCAAACGACTATAAAACAGTAAAAATAATCGTATCCTGGACGGATAGCAATGGCCAAAACCAGTCAGTTTCTTCCTTGTCTAATTTTATTCCGCCTGGTTTGGAAAGTTCTGTGGGAGGAGCTCCTTGGGTTATTAATGTTAGTGAAAGCGATGCTTCAGGCGTTCCACAGTCGTCAGTGCATATTGTTAACAATGATGTTTCTCCGGTAAAAAATACTACCATTCAAACAGACAGCAGTGGTTACATATTGGTTACTTCTGCCCCCGAGTCTCTAGGCGGGTATCATATAACAGTGTCAAAAAGCGGATATGAAACAGTGGAGACTATGGATACAACAGCGACATTTTCCCCCATATATCCGCATGCAAGCGTAGCGCTTGGATCACTTAACACATATAATTTTGTTCAAAATGAACTGTCAAATCTTACCGTCAAAACCGCTGATTATCAAAATAATTCCGTTGGCAGTATCGGATTTTCCATAGGGGGCGGAAAACTTATCGGACATGATTATGTTGAAAATCCAGTTGGCTCTGGCCTATTCTATTGGGTTAGCAGATTCAATATGGCCAGTACAACAGACACGACTGGTTCAACAAGCGGGGAAAAAGAATATGCCGGTATTAGTCCGGGAAGTTATAATATAGAAATGGCAAGCAATGCCCAATATAAGTTCATAGATTTTGATCCGTCAGCGTCTCCGGCAGTTTTGGTTCCAGGAACAAGTCTGACATATACAATTCGCGTTGCGCCCAAAAATGTGAATGCTTTGTTTGTAAAAATCACAGATGCCGCCGGCAACCCCGTGGCCGGAGCTACGGCCAAACTTTCGGATGTTAGCGGAAGCACAGAAATATTTTCCGGCAAAATTAGTTCTTTGCGGGGCGTGATTTTTTATCCAGACGGAGCCACACCTTTAGTTTCTGGAAATTATACTTTAGTGATAGAAGCCATAGGATTTGAGACAGAAACCAAATCGATTACGATTGTCGACGGCAATATTACAGAAGAAAATATACAACTAACAACCAGCACTTAAAATGCAAAGCAAGAATAATTTTTTAAAAAGAGGGTTTACTTTAGTTGAAACAATTGTTGCAATTTCGCTTTTTACCGTGGGGACTCAAGCCACTGTTCTTCTTTTTTCTAAAATAATGAAAAGTAAAGCCTATTCCATGGAAATGGGCAAGGCCTCTTTTGTTGTTTCCAGAAGCATTGGCGATCTGACCAAATATATCAGAAAAGCCCGCCAATCAGATGCCGGGGCCTATCCAATTGTTTCAGCTGATGATAATGAATTAACTTTTTTTTCTGATTATGATAATGATGGCCAAACCGAACGTCTGCATATTTATTTTACTGATGCTGAGGACACTGTATATATGGGAGTGCGCAATCCATCTGGAACATTTCCGATAACTTATGCTTCTGGAGATGGAGAAACAATCAAACTGGCAGAGCATATCGTCAATACGACAAGCGATCCCGTGTTTTTGTATTATAATAAAAATTATCCGGGAGATTTGGCCAATAACCCAGTCGATACATCCGCGGACGTTTCGGAAATTCGTTTGGTAAAAATATTTTTAAAGATAAATATCGATCCGAACAATGCTCCGGACAATATCCAGCAGGAAACATTTGTTGAAATGAGAAATTTAAGCGAATAATAAAAAATTTGAGAATATGCGGAATTTTATAAACATAAAAAATATTTCATTTAACAAAACAAAAAAGGGCAGCGGTTTGGTGATGGCGCTGGTTATGATAGTTGTTGTGTCCATAATCCTTACTTCACTCTTGGGATATATAACTTCCCAAGTGAGCTTCAGCAAAGACAGAGTAGAAAGAGAAAGAGCCTTTCAGGTTGCTGAAGCCGGAATATATTATTATAAATGGTATGTGGCACATCAGCTTTCCGGAAAAACAGCTGACCAAATTGAAGATTTTTGGACAAGCGGGAGTCCGCTTGGAGTCGGCACTCCATATGAAGCTGAATTTTTTGATCCTGAAGATGCGGCAATTGGAAAATATAGTCTGGAAGTCAATATTCCTGAAGAAGGGTCAACTTTCTTTACAGTTACTTCGACTGGATGGACGTATAAAAAACCGACCGCCCAGCGTGTTTTGCGGGTTCGTTTCCGCCGGCCATCATGGAGTGAATATATATTTTTATCCAATAGTTTTTTGAATTTTGGATCAGCGGCGGTGGTATATGGCAAGGTTCATTCAAATTTCGGAGTTCGTTTTGACGGAACAGCTCATAATTTAGTCACCGCTACGCCATCTAGATTTGATGACCCTAATTATGGAGATCATGCTTTAGACTTTGGGGTTTATACTTCGGCCGATCCTAAAGCTCCTAGTTATCCTTGGCCCGACGGAACAGTTCCTGTTCGTGCCGATGTGTTTATTGGTGGAAGGGAATTTCCTGTTCCTGAAGTTAGTTTTACCGGAATAACAACAGACCTTTCTTTCATGAAAGCCAAAGCTAAAGCCGGCATTGGCAGATATTTTGACAATTCAGGTAGGGGCAGAAAAATAACTCTTAAAACTGACGGCACATTCGATGTTTGCACAGTTAATGCTGCAAACAGCAGTACTCATGCCATAAGCAGTTCGAGTGGATATCTTGGAGAAGTAAAAGATGCAACAGACGGATCAAATGGCGATCCTTGTACAACAGGTTCTTGCTGTTTATTTGATGACTGTCCATGGATCAAAAATAGTAATCAAGCAAAAGGAAAATGCGTAACCAAGGAAAATTATCCCATTGTAAATAAAGGAGTGATTTTTGTAGAAGATAACATTTGGCTGGAAGGCTCTCTTAATGGGAAAAGAGTTTCTGTTGTATCCGGGAATCTATCTGGAGGAGGAAATACTACAGATATCTATATTGGCATAAGTAATAACAACATACGTTTAGCGTCCTATGATTGCAATAACATGCTTGGATTGGTTGCTCAGCGGGATATACGTATTTTAGATGATGGGCCAAATGATTTTATTATTGATGCAGCCTTACTGGCCCAAACAGGCCTGGTTGGAATAACGAACGGCATGTCGGGTGATTCAATCACATTTAATGGTGCTATCGCTTCATATCTTCAGCCTTATTTTAAACAGGGCACTAGCGGATTTGAAGACAGAGTATATAATTTCAACAACAAATTGCTTTATTGTCCGCCGCCATATTTCCCAACCGGAACAGAGTATGCCTTGGATCTCTGGGAAGAGTTATAGATTTTATATATGATATAATGTATAATGTACAAAGTATAAACAAAAAACAAAAATGGGATTTTTGAATAAAAAAATTTTTAATGAAATGGGTGACGTTTTCGGACTGGATCTTAGCGATCTCTCGGTTAAGGTTATAAAATTGGAAGACAAAGGATCGCAAGAGCGCATAGCTGGGTATTCTTCAGTCAATCTTCCAATAGGGTGTATAAGCGATGGTGAAATAAAAAAGAAGGAACAGGTTGTTTTGACTATAAAAAAAGCCCTAAACTCAGCTATTCCAAAAAGAATTAAAACAAAAAAAGTCATCTGTTCTCTCCCTGAGACCAAAGCTTTTTTGCGTATAGTGTCTGTTCCAAAAATGGATGAAAAAGAAATGGCCGAAGCAGTTAAATGGGAGATGGAAGCTAATATCCCACTGCCTCTCGAACAAGTTTATTATGATTGGCAGGTAATACCCGACGAACTGCTTGTTGAAAAAAATAAAACAAACTTGCTTGTCGCTGCTATTGCCAAAACAACAGTAG
>JAKLDQ010000024.1 GCA_022703425.1 Patescibacteria group bacterium
TATGAGCTGTCATCTGGATCATACAATGTTGCTGTCGATCCGACTTGGACTCCGTTTGCTAACAACATACCGTTTCTCAATCCGGAAACGTTTGATGTGTTTACGAGAGCTGTAACTTTCAAGCTTTCGATCTTAACTCTTTCTCCGGCTGCCTTCAATTGGAATTTTGCCAATGTAACGTTTGAAGCTGCATCAACAATATTTCCTGAAGGAGAATCTGTCATCTTTGTGATTGTGATTGTTCCGGAGTTTACTGTCTGTCCGTTTGTTCCAGCTGTTCTCTTTGAGAACGATGCGCTAGCTGCCTGAGGCAAAACGTTGGCTCCATATTGTGAATCAACAAATGTTGAGTCAGCAACGTTCCACAAGTGGAACTGGAAAGTCAAGTTTGATCCTCCGACGATATCGGCTAACAATTTGATAACTCTTGTTCCTGCTTCCAATCTCTTTGGAGAGCTGGTCAAGTCAAATGTTACGTAGCCGTTTGCGTCAAGGTTCATTGCTGAACCGACCTGTACGCCATCAACATAAAGCTTTAAGTTTTGCAAATCTGAGTTTGCAACGCTTCCTGTCTTTCTGAAGCTGATTCTCTTCATGTCGACAGCTCTTGTTGTGACAGTTACGCTGGTCTGCCAGACTGTGTATCCTTCCTGAGGATCAACATAGGCGTCTGCAGGTGTTGTTGAGGCTGCGAAATTAACTCCAGCCAATGATCCTGTAGCCAATGTCATCAAATTTCCTGTGACAGGATATACTCCTTTGATAGAGCTTGCATTTGATGTAATATCGGCTGCTGAAACAACCTGAACTCCGACTGTTTCTCCGGAAGTTCCGTCAACGTCAGCTGTGACTGTGATTGTCTTTGAACCGCCAGCTGGGACTGTGAACAATCCTGCTGTGTTGTTGAAAGAAATGACTGTTGATGAAACTGAAGCTCCATCTGTCAGTCTTGTTGCTCCGTCGAACAAATATACATTTGTTAATGAAGCATCGGCTGAAATTCCAATTCTCTTTAATTTCAAACCGGTAACAGATACCTGTGCGTTGTCGCCGTTGGTAAATGTCAATTTTGCCAATGGGGCCTGAGCCTGTCCATCGACAATTGTTCCTGCTGCTGGGTTGTCATAGGCTAATGAAACGTTCAATCCAGCGCCGGTTGGGATGATAACTGGGCCTGTTGACCCTCCACCCAATGCTGCGTTTAATTTGGCTCTTGTCAAAGGTCCGACCTGGTTTGCAGGAAGGATTCCGTTTGCTGTCTGGTATTTCTTAACAGCTGCCAGAGTTAATCCTCCGAAATAGCTGGTTTCGCTACCAGGTGAGCCTGCTCCTGTTGTGGCAATCTGTGTTGATGCTGACTGGTTCAAAAGTGTTTGTAAGCACTTTACATCTGAACCTGTAGATCCGATTGTCAGGTTTCTTGTAAATGTTACGCCAACGCAAGCTGCTGGCACTGATCCTGAAGGTGTTGATGTTCCTCCCTGCAAAGCAGCGAGCTGAGCCATCAAAGCCTGAATCTGAGCCTGCAACTCTGCAATTGTGATAGCATTTGCAGAAACAGGAGCAACTAATGCAACCAATGTCAAACCGACAACGGTTGTAATAATTGTTTTTCTAATACTCATTTTATTAAGTGTTTTTTTGCGAAAATTAATTTTAACCTTTTATCTCTCGTCGGTCGACCGTAGTGCTCGCAATTTTACGTAATAACCACGAACAGCGACTCGTCAAATTTTTAATATTTTAGCGCAAACAGCAAAGACTACGCCCTCTTTGCTGCTTCAAATTTATTTTATTCGCTTATCGATAAGATTTTCTCCAATGACTGGGAATAATTTTCTTCCGTGAATAAAACCTTCGATTCTTCCAATATTTTTTGGTCTTCTTCTGTCAATGTGGTCTTTTCAATCTCCTTTATCATTTGCTCGTCCAATGCTTTGTATAGTGCGTCCGATGTTTCTTTCAGCTCCTCGCTTCCCAATTTGTTTGCAAGAACTTCGTCCTGTCCGATCTGCTTTACCTGCTCAGCAATATTTTTTATTTCTTCTGAATCTGTTGTGTTTGCAATCTTTTTGGTTACTTCTTCGATGCTCAGCTTGACTTCGCTGATTGCGGAAGGGATATTTCCTGTCCTGTTGCTCTTTACTGCCTGAGCCAAATCCTGCAGCCTCCTTGTGGCTGTTTCAAATCCTGCCTTAAGGTTGTCTTGGCCGGACAATGCCGCCTGCGACTGCTCTGTTATTCTTCTGAATGAGAAGAGCATGTCTCCGGGCAATGTGCGCTGGGCAAATCCGAAAACTCCTACAACAATGAAAGCCATCGTTAAAAATGCATATGCAAACTGCCTTTTCAAGCCCATTACAGGAATATAGTCTAAAATATTCCAGTTCTTGGCTGGAGCTGTAAATTCATACTTCTTTCCGAGTATCTCGTTTTTAGTCAAAACGACCCATTCTCTTCTGGGCTCAATTTTGCTTAAAAGTTTGATTTTTTCGGCAATCTGCTTATCTGCCATATTAATGATTAGACGGGCAATAAGCCCATTTATTACACTTCCTGGACTTGTGAAAGCTCTTTTTTTAAAGTCTGTAATCCTCTGTGCAACATCACTCTGACTGTACCCTGTGGCTTGTCTAAAATACCGGCAATTTCAGCGACCTTCATCCCCTCTAAATAGTGCCAGATAATTATGTCCTGATAATCTTTTTTAAGCGATTGTATGGCTGTTTTGACAGCTTTTAGCTCGGAATCAATTATGGCCAAATCCTGCAAATTTGTCCCATTGTCTGCCAGAAGGGGTACGTTATCGACTGAAACTGTCTTATTTTTGTCCTTTTCCCTGTAATGATCTATTACCGCATTTCTGGCGATTCTATACAAAAAAGCGCCTGCATTTTCAATGGAGCCGTTATTCCTCTGAAATGCCTCCCACCCCTTCATAAATACCTTAGAAGTGATGTCTTCGGCGATTTCCTGTGAATTTACCTTCAGATAAACAAAACGGTATATTTTTGAGATATACTTGTCGTAAATTCCCTCAAATTGTTCCGATAAATTGTTCATTAGCCCTAAGACCTGTATTATATACTAAATACTGTTTTATGTCAAATTAAAACGCCTCATGACCTAGGTAATAAAATAGGACAAGAATACATGAATATCAATGTCCTAACGAGTTGAAATTTTGTCCTAACAGTAGGATAATGTCCTACCTATTATATGCTTTGATTGGAAATTCTATAAAATACCTGATTCCACTCTCCCTCCCTGACTATCTCGTTCTTCTTTAAAAGGTCGTCTAGATCTCTCCTAAGTGTTCTTTTGGTAACATTTGACAATATCACCTTTAAATCCGCAACCTGCGCTTTTTGGCGCTCTTTTATAATTTCAATTATTTTTTTCTGGCGGGGAGTAATTCCTTTATCCTCATTTGGAGCATTCGCCCGAGCACCCGATTTTTTGGGATTTTTTTTCTCTTCTTTAATCTCCTTTATTTCTGAAAATTTTTTATACCCGCTAAGTTCAGCACTGATTTTTTCGTACTCTTTGGAGATTATCAAAAAATTCATATCATCAAGCCATCCCTGCAGTTTCGCCAATTCCAGATAATTTTGCAAAACGCGGATATCCTCAAGAATCTTTGAAACCAGCTGGGGATCCGGAAAAAATGACTTTAAAGACACCCATCCCTCATCGCCTTTTATCTTTGACAAAGACTCGACAATTGAAAGCGCCGTTTCTTTCGCTCTGTTTTTTAGGGGATCGGATTCCGGAAAAAAATCCAAAAGCCCGTAAACAGTATTCGTAATTTTTAAAAAATTGTTTTCCATAAACTCTCAAACTTTCTGCAGCATAATCTGATACTGCTCTAAATTTATCAAATGAAAGTTCAAAAGTCAAAAAACGATTTTTAAAAACCGTTCTATTGATTATATCACAAAGATTTTTTATGCAAGCTGTGGATAAAAACAAAGCCGAAAATCCTGCATTTCGTATTATTTTATAAAAGTATGCCGAAAAAATACGGAAAAAAATCTCAACAAGAGGTCAAAAAAGCAATGCACGAGTTTAAACGCGGAAAGCTGAAGATGGGCAGGAGCGGAAAAAAAGTAAAAAGCCGGAAGCAGGCTGTAGCAATCGGCTTGTCTGAGGCAAGAAAAAAAGGGGCAAAAGTCCCTCAAAAAGAAGAATGACATTAATTGAAACTGCAATTAAAGCTCCGGATTTTGTTTTAAAAGACCAGAACGGAAAACCCCAGAGACTCTACGGGTTCAGAGGAAGCTATGTTTTGCTTTATTTTTATCCGAAAGACGAAACGCCCGGCTGTACCAAAGAGGCCTGCGCAATAAGAGATGAGTTCGCAAATTTCAAAAGAAATAAAATAAAAATTTTTGGAATAAGTGCAGATTCCATTGAGTCTCACAGAAATTTTGCCAAAAATCACAATCTGCCTTTCACTCTGCTTTCCGATACCGGCAGGAAAGTCATTAAATCTTATGGCGCCCAGGACATCGAAGGCAACACATTAAGGGTGTCTATTTTAATCGGGAAAAACGGAGATATTATTAAAACTTACCCGAAAGTTGATCCGGCGTCCCATGCAAAGCAAATTTTAGACGATTTCAGAGAGATTGAAAACAGCCCGGACAAAGGAGAAAATAATTTTGGAAGACAGGCTGTTGCCTGACTATGGTGCCTTCGGCGTCGGGACTTCCAGAAGATAAAAATCTGCGCTATTGTCGTTTGTGTCAATTCCCTCCGTTCTGCTTATGCTTTTGCCTGAATCCGGATTTTGCGCGGGAAGGTTTTCGTAATCAGACGCCTCTCCATATCCGGCCTTGTCGAGCAAAGCTTCGTTTTTGTCATAGAGCAAAACGGTGTTGTCCTGCGCTATCGAATAGCTTTTTCCTGAATAATATAAATCAGGAATTTCCGA
>JAKLDQ010000025.1 GCA_022703425.1 Patescibacteria group bacterium
GCAAATTGCACAAATACCTCAGGGAATAGCAGAGCAGGTTGTTCAGATTCCACAGCAGATAGCAGAACAGATTACAAACATATTTGTTCCGCAGTCACAACAGCAAACACAAATATCTTATCCGCCCATTGAAGAGTCGGTGCCGGCGGAAACGCCGAAGGCGTTTACATGGGATATTATGACTGTTACGCCGGTTTCAGAACTTGGGCTTGTTCCTATTGTTTCAGATATCGCGGCTTTTGCAGATAAGCTTCCGCAACTTGGAGAGACGTTGGAAAACCTCGCAATAAATATTGAAGAGAAAGGAGACCTTCAAAAATTAAGCGGGGTAGAACTGCACATTCCGGGGCTTACAAAAACACTTTTGACAGAAGAGGAGATTTTCGCGATTAATAACGTGGACGCTAAAGGAAATATAATTTTGCCCAGCGATGTTTCAGCAAATCCGTTTGCATCTGTGCAGGGAGTTCCGCTGGCTGATATGACCTCTGAAATCATTGCCAAAATGCCGAACGATATTGTTTTTGCCCGGACGGCGGGAGGATTGATTGATATCGCATCCAGCTTGTCTGTTGCGCCATCGGGCGAAGTTGAACAGAAAATAAAAGTTTTGGCAGGAAAACCTTTGGATTTGGTTATAAAGCCCGATCAGCCGGCCGAAAGAGTTTTGGGATTGATTACTTTGACAAAACCGTTGGCTTCAATTAATGAAAGCAGGCATATCAGCTTTTTGGGAAAAATGATGAGTGCGGCATTGCTTACCTCGCTTGATAAAAAATCAGCTGAAAAAGGGGAGGCGCTTCTTCTGGAAAAGTTTGAATACGAAGAAATAAAGGAGGGAGTGTTTAAAGCAAATATTATTGCTCCTGCGCAGGAGGGAGAATATAATATTGTCACAGTCATTGATTATAAAGATGAAGATTTGCCTCCTAAAGAAACCGAGGTTACGGCGGTTGTTGAGCCGGAGGGTTATGTTTATACACAGCTTGCAAAGGGAAGGTTGAGGATAGAGGGAGCTAAGGTTTCAATTTATTGGCACAATGCGATTTCTGGGAAATATGAGATTTGGCCTGCTGAAAAATTTATGCAGAAAAATCCGGTTTACACCGATGAAACAGGAAAATACTCATTCCTTCTTCCGCAGGGATCATATTATGTTAAAGCGCAGGCTTTTGGATATAAAGATTACGATGGCGCAATATTTACAGTTGACGAAAACGTAAGCGTTCATGAAAACATAGAATTAAAACCAAGCTCGTGGATTCCTGCGTGGCTGACTTTGCAGATGGCAGCTGTAATCCTTTTGGCGGTTGTTATAATTCTTTTGGCGGTACTTATAATATTCTTTATCAAAGGTCGAAAACAATAATAATCAAGAAAAAAATGGAAATTAAAAAATCAATTTTAATTGCAATTGGCATTACACTTCTTGTTTCGGTTGTCGGTAATATTTATTTGATATATGCGATTTCAAAAATGGAAACGGCGCTGAAAGACAGGGAAATTGACAGCCGGGTTCTCGCATTTAGGAATATGTTTACCGAAAATGTCCTGCTTGGAGAAAAAGAAATAGATTTTGACACCCGTCTTGCGCTGGAAACTGCGGTGAGAAATTTAAACGATCAGGAGATTTTTACGCAGTGGGAAAGGTTCACAAAGAGTCAGACGAAAGAAGATGCCTCGTACCAGACAAAAAAGCTTTTGCGCATTTTAGTTCAAAAAACGGCGGTAAAATAAGCCCTGCTGATTTTGGCATTGTATAATATAATAAATATATAGTCCGAAACCAGCAGGGCTTGCAAAAAATATTATTAGGCGCGACAATTATATAACATGAAAAAAATTATCATAATTTCGGTTATAGTTTTGGCAGCTGTTGTGCTGCTCGCTTCAGCGTTTCTCGCTGTGGTAAAAATAAGGCAGATGGCGATTAAAAGCCATGATGCAGACTCGCTCTATAGTTTGTTGTCATCGAGGACAATTTCATCGATTACAGCCAACGGCAGGGTGAGGCAGATTAACGGCGCGGAGCTGACGATAGAAAATGCCGGACACAAGATTATGTTTTCTGTTTTGGAGAATGCGCCAATATATATGTTGGGGGCAGTCAGCGGGGGAATGCAGAAAAAATTATCGTTCGGGGAGATAAAAGAAGGGGATCAGCTGAATGTGAGTTTGAAGATCGACGAAAAGGGAAATTCACAGGCGCAATCTGTGATAATTTTAGACAGACAATAATTTTAAATAATAAAAAGCGGTTCGAGAGGCTTCACTTCTGTAAACCGCTTTTTGCATGTTTTACAGAAATTTACAGAGGTTCGACCTCTGTAACATAAGTGTTTTACAAGACGAGCAGTTTGGGCTAAAATAATGCAATATGTCCGGTAGTAGAATTTCGAACTGGTATTATGTTTATGTACTGCAAAGTAAAACTGACAAGGGATTCTATATTGGTTTTACAAAAAATTTGAAGAGTCGGTTAAAACAACATAATACCAGAAAAAATTTTTCAACAAAAACACGGATTCCCCTTCAATATGTTTATGTTGAAGCGTGCCTAAGTAAATACGATGCAAAAAGACGGGAAAGGTATTTGAAGACGACTCAAGGCGGAAGATTCTTGAAATTAAGACTTAAAGAGTTTATAAGAAATGTTGAAAAATGATCCGAAATTCACTACGGGACTACCCCGTAGAGAATTTTGACGATGATTTTCAGATGATGCGGGGTTGAAATGTGTAATATTTGTTTGAATTAATTAAATAAGTTTTTTGCGGAACCATATTAATCCGTCAAAATTCTTCTACTGGGGTGGACATAACAGCAATTCTTTTAATTTTGGTTTTATTGGGCATTGGCACGGTTGTGTTTCTTTTGCTTAGAAAAAATAATCCGCAGGGGACTGACGGCAATTCTCTTTTGATGCTTCAGCAGCAAATTGGAGAAATCGGCAAAGCGGTGGATTCAAAATTGTCTGAGTCAAATAAAAATGTGCAGGAGCAGTTTAAACATTCTGCAGATATTATAAGAAATGTGACAGAAAAACTGACCAGATTGGACGAAACAAACAAGCAGGTGGTAAGTTTTGCCGACCAGCTCAAAAATTTACAGGATATTTTAAAAAATCCAAAGCAAAGGGGAATTTTGGGCGAATATTATTTAGAGAGCGTTTTAAAAAATGTGCTTCCGCCCGGTTCATATGCAATGCAGTATCCGTTTTCAGACGGCGTGATTGTTGATGCGGTGGTGTTTGTGGACAATGCCGGCGGGCAATCGGGAAAAAGAATCATTCCGATTGACTCAAAATTTTCTTTGGAGAATTACAACAGAATGCTTGAGGCGCGCGACCCGCAGGAAAGAAAGCGCTTTGAGTCGGCTTTTGTAAACGATTTGAAGATAAGGATTGATGAAACTTCAAAATATGTAAAACCGGAAGAAAAAACGATGGATTTTGCTTTTATGTTTATTCCGTCGGAAGCCGTTTATTATGATCTGCTTATAAACAAGGTGGGGGCGATTACAGAGGACACAAACAACCTGATTTACTATGCCGGAAAAAAGAAAGTTGTGGTTGTATCTCCCACATCATTTTTAGCCTATCTGCAGACTGTTTTGCAGGGGTTAAGAAATCAAAAAATTTCAGAACAGGCGCACGCAATTATCAAGGAAGTGGAAAGATTGGGCAAACACCTGTATGCGTATTCTGAGCATATGAACAGGTTGGGGCAACATCTGGGAACAACTGTTTCAAGCTATAACAAAGCGAGCAAGGAACTGGAAAAGATAGACAAAGACGTTGTAAAACTGACGGAAGGGGAGTCACAAATCAGGCTTGAACAGATAGAGGCCCCTGTATTGGAGGATTAACTTCTGCTATTGACTACTTGTGATTTTCTTGCTAAAATAGAACTATTAATTAAACTCAAACCAATGTTAGCAGTATTAAGAACCGGCGGGAAGCAGTATATTGTCCAGCCAGGAGATAAAATCAAAGTTGAAAAAATCGAAAAAGAGGAAGGCAAAGAGATTGTCTTTACGGACGTTTTGCTTGTTGAAAAGAACAAAAAAATTGAAATTGGGATGCCCGTTTTAAAAGACGCAAAAGTTGAAGCAAAGATTTTAAAGCACGGAAAGGCAGATAAGGTTATTGTTTTCAAATATAAATCAAAGAAAAGATTTCAGAGAAAAGTAGGGCACAGACAACCCTATACAGAGATAGAAATAACAG
>JAKLDQ010000026.1 GCA_022703425.1 Patescibacteria group bacterium
GTTGAACTGTCTGTATTGGAACAAATTTCATATTTCACATCCGTATTAGCCGGTTTATTTTGATTGAATGCGAATGTAGTGCCCTGGGAAACCTGCCCCAGATCGATTTCATGGCTTTGATAATAATATGTCCCAGCTGTTAAATAATTTGTAGCTGGCACCGTAAAGCTCCACATATCAGCTGACCCGGTTGGAGTAGAAGTTACCGCCTGTCCTAAAGTTGCATAAATAGAAGTTCCTCCTGCATATTCGATAGAAGCTCCATTATAAGGGCCTCTTCCAAAAGTAAATTTCTGATTATCGGGCAATCTTCTCCAAGAACCTCCGGAAATATCATATTCCCAAGTTTCGTCCTTATAATATCCAGCCAGCGCGTATATCTTTCCGGTGGTGTTGTTGTATGTCATATCAGTTCCGTAATACTGGGAAAAGGGCGTATCCGCTAATTCTGACCAGCTGCTTCCATTGTATTTCAAAAAAGCAGTTTCTCCATCTCCCGGCATCATAAAAATATTTGTATCATCAGAAACAATTCTGGCTCCAGTGTTCGGGTAGTAAGCTACAGTTGTCCCTACTCCCACATCGGATACCACTGTCGGTATACAACTTCCCCATGCTCCCCCGCTCGTATATTTATACATGCAAGCATTAGCCCCGCCACGAAGATAATAAAGATCGTTACCAGCAAAAGCAAGACTGGCCCCATCTCCAGCGCTATATGGAGTCGGTTGAGGACTCATGGCCGACCAGGTTCCCCCGATCATTATGTTCACAATCGCAGCCGTGGTACCGGTTCTTAGCGTATATATAGCACCATCGCTTCTGGCTGTTCCTTTTGTATCATTTCCTAAAGTAAAAGTCGGGTTTGATTCGGCATTGGACCAATTTCCGGTAGTCAAATCAAATTTGAAAAAAGCTGTTGTTCCTCTTCCTATGGAAGCATAAATTGCCCCGCTAGCTCCGGTTTGCCTGTTCCAAATAAGATCTCCTCCGGTTCCAATATATTGAATAGCTCCGGCAGTATTGGAAATTTGTTTCGGCCCAAGCCACCTTTGTCCGGCAGTCCCGTCCGGGTCAAATTTCCAAAATTCCGTAGTCCCGTTCGATCTGAAACCATAAATCAAACCTTCTTCTGAATTATAAACTAATGACCCATTGTTGACAGCCTGAGGAGCCGGATCACTATCCAATACCTCCCAGGTGTTTGATCCTGAGCCTTGGAATTTATACCTTAAAAAATGGATTGTTCCATAAGAGCGGAAAAAATAAAGGTAATCTCCCGCCCGCACGCCCTTTTGCTCGCCATAAAAATTACAAGCTGCTCCGGAACAGCCAGCTGCTGGAGCATCTGCCATCGGATACCATTTGCGCCCTTCTATGTCATAACGATACAAATTTCTGGAATTATTTCCACGAAGGAGATAAAGATATCCGTCTCCTCCATTAACCAAATCAGCTCCCGTATAAACCGCCAGTGAGGTTGCCGAACGACTGTACCATTTATTTTCCCCAACAATATAGACCCAAAAATCAGTATTATTGCCGCCTTTAGTCGCATAAATATTAGTCCCGTCATTTTCTATAACTGATCCGGCATAAGGAGTATCCAGAAAATCAGCCAATCTGGTCCAAGAGTCGCTTTCAATGTCATAGCTATAAAATTTCTTCGAATAACCCCCAAAAGATGCATAAATCTTTCCGGTTGTTGAAAGATAAGTAAGATCGGCCCCATAATATGTCGGTTCCGGAGTATCTGTCATTGTCACCCAAGTATTATTAACAGTATCGTATCTCCAAAAATCGCTATCTGAATATCCCCGAAAAACATAAATATAATCTCCGACTATAACTGAAGAATGGCCAATATTAATTATGTCTTCTGGCGAAGACCAGGTTCTCGCCACCCAGCTTCCAGCCGGCTTGAGCTGAATTGAATCGATTGAATTTTCACTCGTCACACCTTCAAACTGACCTAAATCCCACTCCGCTTTGGTTGTAACTGTCTCATATTGGGGAGCACAGAGAGCTCTTGGAAAAAACTGATAAATAAAAACAGCGACAATTGCAATTATCGCCAGACGATATGATGATTTAAGGGTAAATATTCCCGCCCATTTTATTTTTCGGACAGCCGCTTTTTTTATTTTGAGATAAGAAGTAATTTTAGAATAAGTTTTCCCGTAATGCACCTTGTCTTCTATTTCTCTTCCCAGAAAATCCTGAAGAACTTCTTCAGGATCCATTTCCCAAAGGGTTCCCAGATAATAAGATTTTTTTTCTGCCTGTGTTTTTCTATTCCCAATTTTCTTTTTCTCTTGTTTTTTGGGAAAAGTCAAAAAACCCCCATTTTCCTTCTTAGTTAAACAGTTTTTTCTTTGTTTTTTATAATTTTCTTTGTTTTTTTTCATCCCCTAATTTTTCCGGAAATTTCGCAAAATAAACCAAGAACAAAATTTAAATTGTTCCTGAATCTTATTAAATTATACCATAGTTTTTTGCCTTTAGTAAGAGAAAATTTCTTTACTTTTTTATTATTTTCCTAATATTTTTTTCATTTTTAAAAGTCTTGGACAAAAAGCATTTTTATTGTCTTATCTAAAGCATTTTTGCAGTTAAAGTTTAATACAAAAAATATTTTTGGATTATCATTAAACTTAAAAAATAGACTTGTTTTTTAGAACTTATTTTGCAGCCCAAAACACAGTTTTTTCCATAAATAAAAAGCAATTCCATTTTTTAAAAAAAATGTGGATAATCAGTGGACTACTTCTCAGAAAGAAAAAACAGCCCGAATGATCTGTACCCCAAAAAGTGGACACGAAAGTGTCTGCTTTTTGTATTTAGAAAGCAGATGAAGTAAAATATTACCATTAACCAATTAAAATTATGAGCATAAGAATATTCTCAGACGAACAAGTTAAAACATTACTTAAAAATCAACATGTAGAAAGTTGCAGTGAGAAATCAATCGGATATTCCAAGAGCTTTAAGATTGCAGCTGTAAAAGAATGGCAATCCGGGGTTTCTCCAAAGGAAATATTCATACAAGCAGGTTTTGATGTAAACATGATCGGAAACAAGAAGCCCGGAGATTGCATCTTGCGATGGCGAAGAATATTTGAGAAAAAAGGCAGAGAAGGTCTAAAAAAAGACGGGCGAGGGCAAAG
>JAKLDQ010000027.1 GCA_022703425.1 Patescibacteria group bacterium
TTCCCGACTCCGGTCGGGCCCAAAAACAGGAATGTTCCCATCGGGCGCTTTTTTGAGGCAATTCCCGCCCTTGCCCTGCGCATTGCTATCGAAATCTCTTTCACTGCCTCCTCCTGGTTCACAATTCTCTGATGGATAAGATTTTCAAGATTAAGAAGAACCTCCTTTTCCTTAAATTCCATTTTACCCACAGGGATTTCCGTCTTGTCGGAAATTATTTTCGCAATGTGGTGAGGAAGAAGAATTTTTTCATTCAGCGTTCGGAGATAAACTGCAGATTCCTCTAAAACATCAATGGCTTTTTTGGGAAAAGGCATGCTTGGAAAATATCTGCCGGTGAGGTTTACAATTTCCCTGATTGCCGGATATGTAATAAGGATTTTGTCCTTTTGTTCGAGCCCCAGTGCCAGGCTCTGCAGGACTCTTATGGTTTCTATTTCTGAAATTTCCTGCACCTCAATTTTTCTGAACAAAGATGCAAACGAAGGGCTT
Source organism: Patescibacteria group bacterium (assembly GCA_022703425.1). GTDB lineage: Bacteria > Patescibacteriota > Minisyncoccia > Minisyncoccales > Staskawiczbacteraceae > JAKLDQ01. The sequence continues at coordinate 493 of JAKLDQ010000027.1, forward strand.
CTTTCTATTTTATTGTGCAGGCCTTCGTAGTCTGTCGTAGCAACAAACTGAAAATTCTGCAGCGGCATGTATTTTGAAAGTATTCCTGTTATATCTGTCGCCCCAAGCCTGGCTTCTTTTCCGCCGACAAAATTGTGCAGATTATCAATGACCAAAACTACATTTCCCGCCGCCAGAACTTCCTGAAATATCTGATCTAAAATAGATTCCAGTTTTTCCATGCTTTCAATCCTCGAGGCCAGAGAAACCATATCCAGTTCGACAACCCGCTTGTCGTCGAGTTCGGGAATTGTTTTTCTCAGATATGCTTTTTGGGCAAGAGCTTCGACAATGCTTTTTCTCCCCGCGCCGGGATCTCCCACAATAAGGGCATTTGTCTGGCTGGATCTTCCCAGCACCATTTCAAGGTCCTGAATTTCTTTTTCATGGCCGACAACTTCAAAAAAATATCCTTTTTTAAATCTTTCCCTCCAGTCAATTGAAAAAGCGTCCAAGGTTATCGTGTATCCTGATGCCCAGTCTTTTCCCACAGAGCCGGCCCTGATCAGATTGTCATAAGACCATTTTTCACCCAGGCTTTCGTGCATTTTTTCAATCGAATCCAGCCACAGAGTGATATTTTCGATGTCGGTTTCTTTCAGGTCCGATTCAACCATCATTTTTTTAAAGAATTCGTCGTTTTTAGCTATGGCAACCAAAATTTCTTTTTCCCCGATGCAGTTATTTTTTCTTTCCGCAGACAAGGAAAGCGCATCTGCAATCACACTTTCAAATTCGGGAGAAATTCCCGATTCCAGCGCCTGCACTCTTGTTTTTTCAATATAATTTTTAACATCGATCTCGATTTTTTTAATGTCGAGCCCCAGCCTGAAAATAATCAGTTTAATGTCGTTCCCGAGTTTTAGGCCAGCATAAAAAAGCACAGCAGAATTTATCTTGTGTATTCCCTTTCGTTTTGCGAATTTCATCGCATATTCGACTATTTCTGCGGCAGGCAGGCTTAAAAAATCCGCAAGATTATAATCATCCGGATTTTCTGCAATTTCAGCCAAATTGCCCGTGTTACCGGGCTTTTTTATTTTAAGCTTTTGGAAAAGCGAGATCTCCCAGAACGTCAGCGAAAGTGCAAGAAAAAGCACCGGTGTTTTTATGGCAGCGCTGGCCTTTATTGGGCCTGCAATTGAAAATAAAATAAGCAAAAGCGAAACAATCAAAAGTGCAAGAAACAAGTTCGTCAGAAGCTCGGAATATTTTAAAAGAAAATACCTTTTCCTTTTTACAGAATCGTAAATTGACGTTTTGCGCAGATTAAAATTCATAAGATCAGACAATTACAGCTATAAAAATAAACGCAAAAATAATTATAAACGGAATCAGCACCCAAAATAAAATGACAATCGGGCCTGCAAAAATTATCAAAATTTGGGCAATAATTCCCATTATAATCAAAACTGTCCGGCAGATCGCTCCGATTACCCGCGAAAAAATATTGGACAGAAAGGTGCTCAGCCACTCGCCCACGTCAAACCCTCTCGGATATGACCAGTTGTATCTTCTCCAGGGGGCAAAAAAAGTTTTTAAAAGCAGAATAATGGAAAAATAATTCAAGCTGAATAAAAAATAATTTTTCCAGGCAGAAAATAAAAAACCCGGCATTTCAAAAAAATGCCAGTTCAGCCAAAGAGAAAAAATGTTTGTCCTTTGGAATGTTTCCATTAAAATCTGGAAATTAATTTTACTCCCAGCCCGGAAATTTGTCCTCCCGCCATAACCAGAATACCCGCAAAAACAGACCAGCTAATAAGGTTTAAAATGTCGGGGACCGCATTCGCAGGAAGCATTTTTGAAAACTGAGAAACAGCCATATCGTTTATCTGCTTCTGCATATCCTGCGACATCGCAGCAGATTCGTCCTGGATTTGGGCGGGAGCCCTGAATATCAGCGGAGCTGACGTTTTTGCCGTGAAAATATTGTATGAATGCCAGACAGCAAAACCGATTACGGCAAGACCCAAAATCAGCAATACAAAGCCTAAAATTTTGTTATAATTGGCCATTTTTTGAAAGAAGCTCCTCGCGGATATCCTTCGGAATCGGAATTTCTTCGCCCGGCTTTGAAATTCCGGGATAGCGCCAGGCGCTTATTATTTTTCTAAAATTTTCCGAATTTTGAGATTTTACATCTTTATACATCAGCCAGATTTCCCCCGGAGCTTTTTTGAGATTTCCCCACTTGCTCTTTGTTTTTTCCTGTTTTGCCCAAATTGAATTTACAAATTTTTTGTTCGTTTTCATTACGGCCAGAGTCCCCGGAACAATGCCAATTTCTTTTCTTTCCGGTTTGTGAAGGACGTTCAGCAGTTTTTGCTGCGAAAGACCGTACTGCTTCATTTTTATTTTTGAATGCTCCGTCCAGACAGTTTTTTTGTATGGTTCCATATTAGAATGTGGGCGTTATAGGATTCGGACCTATGGCCTCTCCGATGTGAACGGAACGCTCTACCGCTGAGCTAAACGCCCTCTGCAACGCGCCCATTCAGATATT
>JAKLDQ010000028.1 GCA_022703425.1 Patescibacteria group bacterium
TTTATTTGTGGGGAGTGGAATGGTGGTATTGGTTGAAAACAAAGCATAACACTCCAGATATCTGGAACGAGGCAAAAAAGTTGTTTTAGCACATCACCATTCAAGGAGGGTAGAATATGAAGTTGTTTTAATCTCAAAGATTGTATAAAATAAAAAACCTGTTAACAAGCGCAGGTTTTTTGCAAGATTATGGAAAAAAGAGTTTTAATACTACACGCGCCTTTCGGCTCAGGGCATGGAGCTGCCGCGAAGGCAATTGCACAAGCTTTCCAAAAAAAATATCCGGAAATAAAAGTTGAGTCTGTTGACGTGCTTGATTTTGCTTTTGAAGTTTTTAAGCAGATTCTTCCGTGGGGTTTTGTTTATATCACAGCAAAATTTCCGCTTCTCTATAAATGGTTTTATGATTTTTATAACCACAGTTATACATACAAGCTTTTAGACAGCGCCTCTGATATAATTTTAGAGAGGTCCAGCTTTGCCAAATTTTTAAAAGAATATAATCCGGATTTTATAATTTCGACAAATCCGCTTCCCATGCACCTGGTTTCAAAGACCAAGGAAAAAAATATTATCGACATACTTTCTGCAAACGTATGCACTGACTTCGGATTCCATTATTTTTGGTACAACAAAGATGTAAATTATTATTTTGTTTCAACACAGGAAATAAAAAAAGCTTTTATCAACCATGGTGTTTTAGAGCCGGCGGTGAAAATTACAGGAATCCCGATCAGTTCAAAATTCAGCAATTTGCAGGTTGAAAAAAATAAGATTATTGAAGGTTTGGGATTCGACCGCGCAAAACCTGTCCTGCTGATTATCGGGGGCAGAATTGCGTATAAAAAGCTTATTAAAGTTATAGACGGAATCAGGGAAAAAGATAAATCAATCCAGATAATTTTGGTTGCCGGCAGGGACAAGCTCCTTGAGGAAAACCTTGAAAAATCCCATTTGCAAAATGATGAATCGGTAAAGGTTTTCGGTTTTGTGGAAAATATCGAGAAATATATGGCGATTGCCGATCTGATTGTTACAAAGGCAGGCGGGCTCACTGTTGCAGAATGCCTGGCTCTGGGGCTTCCTTTGTTTATAAATGATATTATTCCCGGCCAGGAAGGCGATAATGTAAAATACCTTGAAAAATACGGCGCGGGCATAAAAGCTTACAGCGTTAAAAAATCGACAGACTGCATCTTAAAACTTCTAAGCAATAAAGAACAGCTTATGGAAATGAAAAAAAATTGCCTGAAAATTGCAAAACCAAAAGCGGCAGAAGACCTTGCCGATTATGTCGCCTTTGTGCTGCAAAAAGGAAACTAAAACTTTTCTAAATCGTATTACTTTTATCATTAAGACGATTCTTGCATATGGAGGAAAATAAACCGATTTTTTTGCCGGGCGGGGGCGAAACCCCCAAAAAAGGGCGGCCTTTTGCTTTTCCAAAAGCATTTGAAGGCAGAGTCATTCTTATTCTTTCATTGGCTTTGATATTGGCGGTTTTTGCCGGATTTTCAGCGGGGGTTTTTGCACTTTATGCTTTTCCGGAAAAAACAACACAAATTTTAAAAAATATAAATTTGGGACTCGGCGGTTCGGAGAGCGAATATAAATCCGAACTTGCCTATGAAGAGGCGATAATTAATGTTGTAAAAAATTCCTCTCCGTCCGTTGTAAGCATTATTATCACAAAAAAAGTGCCTTCGTATGAATTGAAATATATGAACCCTTTCCCTAATATGGATATTAAAATTCCCCAGTATGTTCCGAATGGAACAAAAACGCAGGAGGTGGGGGCGGGATCAGGTTTTGTTGTTTCTTCTGAAGGAATAGTTTTGACGAATAAGCATGTTGTTTCAGATGAAAAAGCCGAATATACGGTGATGACAAACGAAGGAAAAAGATATGAGGCGAAAGTTTTGGCTCTCGATCCTGTGCAGGATCTGGCAGTAATAAAAATCCAGAGCGACAAACCTTTTCCTGCAATTACGCTCGGAGATTCCTCGGGAATCCAAATAGGACAGGGAGCGGTTGCTATTGGCAATGCGCTTGGAGAATTCAGAAACACGGTTTCTGTGGGTGTTGTTTCCGGATTGGGCAGGACGATTTCGGCGTCGGATGTTGTGGGCACTTTTTCCGAGACCCTGGAAGATATTATCCAAACAGATGCTGCAATTAATTCAGGAAATTCAGGCGGTCCGCTTTTAAATTTAAAGGGCGAGGTAATCGGGATTAATACGGCGATGGCGCAGGATGCTCAGAGCATCGCTTTTGCTATTCCAATCAACACGGCAAAAAAGGCGTTGTCGCAGGTCTTAAAAAACAGCAAAATTGTCTATCCCTTTCTTGGTGTAAGGTATGTTTTGGTAAACGAACAGGTGAAAGAAAAATACAGT
>JAKLDQ010000029.1 GCA_022703425.1 Patescibacteria group bacterium
TTTTTCAGCATCCTGGAAATTGTTTTTTTCCAGATATAATTTCCCCTTCAGGTTATAAATGATCGATTGAACATTGGAATTTTGAGTTGCTTTTTGTAACATCTCGTCACACTTGGCAATGGCTGCATCGATTTGTTTATTGTTGGATAATGCTGAAATGAGATATGAAAACACATCCATACGGTTCGGCGTCAAGGCAAGCACTTTCTCAAAATTTTTTATGGCATTCCCATAATCCTGCTGTAGCTGGTTGAGCAGTCCCATAAGAAAAAATCCTTCAGGATTAATTGGGGATAAATCAATCAAGGCTTGATAATATCTTCTCGCGTCATCATATTTTTTTTCGCGCATGAATATATTGCCCAACATTTTTTTAGCCTGGTAATTGTCGGGTGAAATATTAAGGACGGCTGTTGCCGCTTCCACGGCTTGATTTAAATTATTTTCATTTAAAAAAATACCGGAAAGCATGAGCTTGGCATCAATATATTCAGGAGCATCTGAAGGGATTTTCCCAAATTCTATTTTTGCGTCATTTGCTTCTTTATTTTTTAAATACGCAATTCCTTTTAAATAATCCAACTCGGTTGAATTTATATTTTTTTTTGTTAGATCGGATAAAAAGGAAATGGCTTCCTCATTGGCGTTTTTCGCAATTAAAACCTCCGATTTAAACGCAAGAGCCGGAAGGAAGTCCGGTTTCTTTTGAAGTATTTTTTTGCAATATTTTTCTGCTTTGGCAATATCATTATGGGATAGATAAAATTTTGCCATGTTCAGAAGCAGGCCGGGATTTTCAGGGTCAATGTCCAAAGCTTTTTGGTACATTAAGCGTGCTTGATCCGGTTGATTGATGGATGCGTAGAAATTTCCTGCAAAAAAATAGAGCCTTGGATTTTTAGGATCTGAGTCAATGGCCTGCAAAAAAGATGCTTCGGATTGTTGCATCTTGTTCGTTTGAGCATAAAGATTGCCCAGCAAGATATGAAGATCAGCATTTTTGGGATAAGTCTTTATGGCATTGGCAAGAAGGACTTCAGCCTCACTGATTTTTTTCTCTCTCAGAAGTAAATTGTAGAGCGCAAGAACAGGCTGGAGATATTCCGGATTATTTTGGACGGCTTTTTCAAGGCAATTTTCTGCCCCTTTCACATCCTTCTTTTTGAAGAGAAGATTTGACAGACTCAAATAAGCCCGGATTTGCCGGTTGTCCTTTTCAATGATGCGGGTAAAAATTTGCGCAGCGGATTGTTCATTTTTTTCCCTTTGATATAAATCAGCCAGCAAGTAATTGGCGGTGATATTATCAGGAGTGCGATTCAGGACCATATCTAAAATTTCATGAGCTTTTATGAAGTCCTTATTCAGCATATAAAGGTTCGCCAGACGCAATTGAACATCGGCAACATTTGGATCTACTTCTGCGGCCTTAGAATAGGCGTCAAATGCTTTTGAAATTTCCCCGAGCTTTAAATAAACTTCTCCCAGGTTTGCATAAGCGCCGACAAAATTCGGATCGAGGCGGACAGCTTTTTCAAGTGCGTCTCTTGCACAGATATAGTTTTTGGATTCATAGCACGTTTTTGCCTGATTGTAATAAGCAGCCTTCTGATCCTTCTCTGAACATGAGAAGAGCACAATGCTTACGATAAAAATTAAAATTTTTCCCGTTTGTCTGCGTTTCATAAATTATTATATCTGATTTTAAAAGTTATCATATTGACATGCTTGATATCTTATTATAAGAAACCGCCATTATCAAGGGGTATAACATTATCAAGGAGATGCGATGAAAGATCATTATAAGTGGATGGGGCATATTTATGACCTGCTGGGAGATGCATACAGCGGCCGTCAGATCACTTGGTGTAAAGAAGCCATGATCGAAAAACTTGCGCCGGGTGATGAAGTTTTTTTTGCCGGCGTGGGACACGGGAAGGAAGCGATTAAAGCTGCAAAGATCGGAGCCAAGGTAACCGTGGTCGACCTTTCTCAAACCATGCTGGATAAATTCAGCAAAGGGCTTGAAACAGCCGGCCTGAAACAGCCGGTACAACAGATTCATGACAACATATTTAATGTTCCAACGGATAAAAAATACGATTATGTTTTTGCGAATTTTTTTTTAAATGTATTTAAAAGAGAGCCAATGGATCGGGTTGTGAATC
>JAKLDQ010000003.1 GCA_022703425.1 Patescibacteria group bacterium
AACGCGCAGGTCCCACGGAATGGCGCTGGCGCGCAGACACGGGCCGGTGACTGCATAGCGGGCGGCGTCCTCCTTGCTGAGCACGCCCACCTCTTTGGTTCGGTCCAAATAAATTTTATTGTGCGACAGAAATTCGCACAGCGTATAATCTTACCGAGAAACAAGCGCAATTTTGGAATACTATTTATCGGGACGGTTTAGGGGAGTTTTATTTTAGAAACAAATTAGATCCAAAAAATGCGCCAAAATTTCCTTTTTCTCATGATACAGCGGCTGCGCCGGGCAATTTAAAGGGAAATGGGAAATGTTTGGTTGCCGTTTCTGGCGGAAAAGATTCTATTGTCTTAATGGAAATTTTAAAAAACGCCGGTTTTGATTTTTCCGCCCTGTTTACGGAAACCCAAAGGGATTCTGAGCTTGTTGACAAAATTGTCGTGCAGGCGGGAGTGCCTTTATTCAAGGTAAAAAGATATTTGGATAAGAAGGTTTTTGACAAGCATCCGTATGACGGCCACATACCAATATCCGCAGTTTATGCGTTTGTTGGAGTATTGTATTCGGTTCTCTACGGCTATTCGAATTTCATTGTTGCCAATGAATATAGCAGCAATTTTGGAAATATAAAATACAAAGGAATCAATGTAAATCATCAATGGTCAAAATCGTCTGAATTTGAAAAGCTTTTTCAGGATTACATAAGAAACTTTGTGGTTTCCGGCGTTAATTATTTTTCCTTGCTCAGGCCGTTCTATGAAATACGCATAACAAAAATTTTTTCAAAGCACAAAAAATATTTTCCGTATTTTTCAAGCTGTAATAAAAATTTCCTGATTTCCGGCGGCAATTTGGGAAACGGGCTTTGGTGCGGAGAGTGCGCCAAATGCGTTTTTGTATTTACGTTGCTCTCAGCTTTTTTAAAAAAGAACGAATTGCTGGCAATCTTTAAAAAGAATTTATTTGATGATGAAGCTCTTCTGCCGATGTTTGCAGACATATTGGGGCTGGGAAATCTGAAGCCATTTGACTGCGTGGGCACCTTTGAAGAATCGAAGGCCGCGTTTACCCTTGGAGCAAAAAAATTTAAAAACAGCAGCGTTGTAAAAAAACTTCTTCCGAAGGTCAAAATCAGCAGGAAACAGACAGAGGAGTTGTTCAGGACAAATATTTCGCTAAATATTCCAAGCGCATTCAGACTTTGCGGAATGGAAAGCGTTTTAATTCTCGGATACGGGAGGGAAGGAGCTGTTTCTAAGAGATATTTGAAAGCAACGCTTCCTGAATTAAAGATTGGTGTTGCCGATAAAAAAATTTCCGGCAACTATCTAAAAAAGCAAAGGGATTTTGATGCGGCCATAAAAACACCAGGAATTCCGGCGAGAAATTTGGAGATCCCGTACACCACTGCCACCAATATATTTTTTGATTTGGCAGAAAGGAATGGGAATAAGATTATCGGCGTGACTGGCAGTAAGGGGAAAAGCACAACAGCATCGCTTATACACTCGATTGTTAAAGAATCCGGAAAGGATGTCAGGCTTCTGGGAAATATCGGCCAGCCGATGCTTGAGGAATGGCTTTGCGTTGTACCCAGTGAGCGAATTTTTGTTTTGGAGCTATCAAGTTATCAGCTTGAAAATTTAGATATATCGCCGGACATCGCCGTTATCACAAATCTCTTTCCTGAGCATATGGACTACCATGGAGGAGCGGACTCATATTTTCTTGCAAAAAAGAATATAATAAAATATCTCGATAATGATGGCATTTTTGTCTTCGACAAAAAAAACAAAATACTGTCTGAATGGGCGGAGAAAACTGTCGGCAAAAGTGTTGATCCTGCAGAACGCAATATTTTAAACGGTGTAAACGTGCCTTTAATCGGAGAACATAATTTAGATAATATACTGCTTGCGTGGTCTGTCGGCAGGGAGCTGGGTATTGATGATGAGACGATCAAAAAAGCTGTGGAAAAATTTAAACCTTTGCCGCATCGTTTAGAGTTTGTTGGCGATTTCAAAGGAATTAAGTTTTATGACGATGCGATATCAACTACCCCAGAATCGACAATTAAGGCAATCGAATCTCTCGAAAACATAAGCACAATTTTTCTGGGCGGGGAAGACAGGGGTTTTGATTTTTCGGAGCTTGAAAAGGCGCTGCGGAACAACGGGATTAAAAACATTGTTTTATTTCCAAAATCCGGCAATCGAATCTTAAAATCCAGGAAGGGTTTCAATATCTATCAAACAAAAAGCATGCAAAAGGCAGTGGAATTTGCTTTTAAATATTCCGAAAAGGGGAGTGTCTGTCTTTTATCTTGCGCATCCCCGAGTTATTCGCTTTGGAAAAATTTTGAGGAAAAGGGGGACGAATTTAAAAAATTCGTTAAAAAAATCGGCAAATGAAAAAACACCCAAATTATCATTTGTTTCTAGCAATTTGCGGGCTTATCCTTTTTGGTATTCTTTTTTTGTCAACTTTGTCGGCAAATGAATCGTTGAAAATCTTCGGAAACACCAATTACTACCTTTTTCACCAGCTTGCTGCTATTGGAATCGGTTTGGCTTTTGGTCTTATTGCATATAAAACTCCGGTTCCGGTGCTTAAAAAATTAGCGCCGTTTTTTCTTCTGGTAAACCTCGTTTTGATTGTGCTTATCTTTTTGCCTTTTTTCGGAGTTAAGTTTTGGGGGGCAAAAAGATGGATAAATTTGGGTTTTACCACATTGCAGCCGTCTGAATTTTTGAAACTTACGTGCATACTGTATTTGTCTGCCTGGCTGTCGAGCCGAGTTTCCGAGAGCCATACAAAGGGCTGGATTTCCGGAATGAAAAAAAGCTATTATAATTTGGCATATGTTTTGTTTCCATTTATAGTTGTTTTGGGAATAGTTGTTCTTTGTATGTATTTTCAGCGCGACATTACAACTCTTGGAATAATGATTCTGACTCTTCTGATAATTTATTTTTGCGCCAAAACTCCATTGTGGCATACGATTTTGCTCGTTTCCGGAGCAGCGCTTTCATTGGCTGTTTTTATCGGGCTGGAACCCTACCGCCTAAGCCGGCTCTTAACCTTTCTAAATCCCGATCAGGATCCGATGGGAATGGGATACCAGGTAAAGCAATCATTGATAGCCGTTGGGTCGGGTGGAATTTTTGGAAAAGGATGGGGAATGTCAAGCCAAAAATTTGGATTTCTTCCACAGGCAATGTCAGATTCAATCTTCGCTGTCTTAGGCGAGGAAACCGGCATTATTGGAGCATTTATTGTTCTTTCCCTATTTTTGGTATTTTTGTGGCTTGCCATATCGGTTGCAAGGAACTCATCTGACCGCTTTGCGAAATTAACAGCCATTGGCATCGGTTCATGGATAACGATACAGGCATTTGTGAATATCGGCTCGTCTATCGGGCTTCTTCCTCTAGGCGGAGTCCCTTTGCCATTTTTCAGCTATGGCGGATCCCATGTAATGTCGGAAATTATTGCGATGGGAATTTTGCTGAATATTTCGAAATCATAGGTGGAAGCTTTAAATTTCAGCAAACTTTGATATCATAAATGAAGTTATAAAAAGAATCATGAAAATAGTTTTTACCGGCGGAGGCACCGGAGGGCACGTATTTCCGCTTGTTTCAATAATCAGAGAAATAAGGAGACTGTACCCAAAAAAAGATTTGGAGTGCTATTACTTTGGTCCCAAGGATGAGTTCGGGCTTATTTTACTTGCTCAGGAAGACATGATAATTAAAAAAATTGTTTCCGGAAAAATAAGAAGGTATTTTTCATTAGAAAACATTGTTGATGTTTTATTCAAAATTCCTTTTGGATTTATCCAGTCGCTTTTTTTGCTCGGTTTTATTAATCCGCAGCTTGTCTTCAGTAAAGGGGGATCGGGGTCAATAGCTGTTACGTATGCCGCGAGAGTTCTTGGTATTCCGGTCTTTTTGCACGAGTCGGACGTAGTGCCCGGCCTTTCAAACCAAATAACGTCAAAATGGGCAAAAAAAATCTTTACGTCGTTTGAGAAGACGGAATATTTTGACCTTAAAAAAGTTACTATTACGGGAAATCCAATCAGAAAAGAAATTTTGGAAGGGGACCTGGAAAAAGCAAAAAAAATATTTGACCTTACGCTATCAAAACCTGTGATTTTATTTTCGGGCGGTTCACAAGGGGCACAGGCGATAAATGATTTCGTTTTACTTATTCTAAATGAACTTTTGAAGGAATTTGAAGTAATACACGTCTGCGGGAAGGATAATCTTGAGCAGGTCAGGAATGAGGCGCAGGTTGTGCTTGAAAAGGATCTTGAAAAATATTACCATCCTGTGGGAATTTTGGACGAAGAAAAAATAAAGCACGCATATAAGGCAGCAGATTTCATAATATCCAGATCGGGAGCAGGATCTATATTTGAGATAGCTGCGGTTGGAAAACCCAGCATTCTTGTTCCTTTGCCTTCTGCTGCGGGAGACCATCAGGCGAAAAATGCGTATGTATACGCAAAAACCGGGGCCGCAGTCATTCTTGAACAGGACAATCTCACGCCGCACTTTTTTTCTGAAAAATTTCACGGGCTGATTATGAAACCTGAAGTAATGGAAAAAATGTCCGAGGCTGCCCTGAGATTTTCAAAACCTTTTGCTGCCAAAGCAGTGGCGAGGGAAATACTTGAGTTTTTTTCTGTACAATAAAATGAATATTTGGAAAAAAGAAAAAATAAGAGTTAGGATTGCACCGTCTCCGACGGGCGCTTTACATATTGGAACTGCGCGAAGCGCGCTTTTTAATTATTTGTTTGCAAAAAAGAACAAAGGATCATTTATCCTCAGGATTGAAGATACCGACCTTGAAAGATCGGATTTGAAATGGACACAGGATATAATCGATGGTTTAAAATGGCTGGGAATTGAATGGGATGAGGGTCCTGATATCGGCGGTGCGTTCGGCCCCTATAAACAAACTCAGCGCATTGAGTCGTATACAAAATACCTCGAAAAACTTTTGGGCGAGGACAAAGCATATTTCTGCTTTTGCTCTTCAAAAGATCTCGAAGAAAAAAGGCAGGAACAAATGACTAGGGGAGCGGCTCCAAAATATGACGGAACATGTGCTCATCTTTCAAAAGAAACCGTCAAAAAAAATATTTCGGAAGGGAGGCCGTCTGTCATCCGGTTTAGAATGCACGAGAAGAAAATAAAATTTAAGGACCTGATAAGGGGGGAAATCGAATTCGATACCGGACTGATGGGGGATATTGTTATTGCAAAAGACACAAAAACTCCGCTGTATAATTTTGCAGTGGTTGTTGATGATTATGAGATGCAAATTTCGCATGTAATCCGAGGCGAAGACCACATTGCAAATACGCCGAAACAAATGATGCTGCAGGATGCGCTTTCGTTTAAGCCGCCGGCATATGCCCATATTCCTTTAATCCTTGCTCCTGATCGCTCAAAGATGAGTAAAAGGTATGGGTCTGTATCAATCTCAGATTATAAAAACATGGGTTATTTGCCCGAGGCAGTTATAAATTTTATGGCATTGCTTGGCTGGAATCCGGGAACTGAAAAAGAAATCTTTTCGCTGTCACAGCTTGAAAAAGAATTTTCGCTGGACAAGGTTCAAAAAGCGGGCGCCGTTTTTAACATTCAACGGCTGGATTTTATAAACGGATACTATATCCGCGAGAAATCGGATAAAAAGGTTGCTGAGCTTTGCTTGCCGTATCTGATGTCTGCCGGATTGATTGACGGGAACCGAAAAATCAAAGGAGGAGAAGAAGTTTCGGAAAAAAAGCTTGAAAAAATAATCCAGGCATACAAGGCGCGGCTGAAAAAACTTTCTGAAATTGTTGAACTTGCAGATTTCTTTTTCAAGGAAAAGCTGGAATACAACATGAATAAGTTAAAATGGGGGACTATGGATTATGCACAGACAATTGAATCGCTAAATTATTCAGAGAAAATATTGTCTGAAATTGATAATTGGGAGCAGAAGATTTTAGAAGAGAAGTTGATGGGTGCAGCAACAAAATTCAATTTGGAAAAAGGATATCCGGAGAAGAACAGGGGATACTTGCTTTGGCCGCTGCGAGTCGCCCTTTCTGCAAAGGAAGCGTCTGCCAGTCCGTTTGAGATTGCAGATATTTTGGGAAAGGAAAAAACGTTGCAGAGAATAAACGATGCAATAGAGGCGCTCGCCTAGTTTTGCGGTTTTTATTGTGCGACAAAATTGTTTATTTGTATTAAAATTTTATTTTATAAATAAGATAAAATGCAAAGAAAAAACAGCGGATTTATAAAATATCTCGCATTAATAATTATTGTTCTCGGTGTGGTTTTTGTGAGCCAGCAGCCGTATTTCAAAAAATATGGTGAAAATCTTGTTTCTGAGGGGGCAAGCATGGGCCAATCCTATATTGCGAGCGGTTCTGCATGGCTTAAGGATCATCTTTTGGAATCCCTATCGGGGGAAGTGGAAAAGAGGGGAGAGGCGGCAATGGACACCGTGGAAGAAACAAAGGAAAATATTTCCGATGGCGCTGCAACAAAAATAAAAGATTATTTTTCCGGAATAGTGGATGCAGTGATCCATCCGGGGAAAAGCGCGGTAACTGAACAGCCGGCAAATTGTCCGCCCGTTGCAAACCCTTATCCGACAAAATAGCCTTAGAGGCGTTTTTATGGTTTGACACGGCCTGGGGGACGGTTTAATATAGATATAACAAAGTGAGTATAATATCTCTTACACTCAATTTATAAATATAATGAATCAGAAATATTTAAGCAGAAAACCCATTATTGAACACATCGAACCCTTTCTATTTTATTGTGCTCAGGAAGGGCTAAAGGAAAAAACAATCGTAAATTACAGTAGATTCCTAAATAAATTTTTGTTGTGGATTAAAGATAGGAATTTTGATAGCCTACTCCCCCATCAATTAACATTAGACTATATAAATGACTACCGATTATACCTATCTAAAATTGAAAGTGCAAACCAAAAAGGTAAAAACCTTCATTTAATCACCCAGAACTACTATTTAATCGCTTTAAGGGCATTTTTAGGCTATTTTGTGGCCAAAGACGTACTTTCCCTACCCCCAGACAAAATAGCTCTTTCTAGGCCTGTTAATGGCTCCAAAGGCTACAAATATCCCACTAATAAAGAAATTGAGGCGCTTTTATCTGCACCTGATTTTAATAGTATTCTGGGTTTAAGAAATAAGGCTATATTATACACGATTGCTTTTACGGGCACTAAAGTTCAAAGGCTTGTTGCATTAAACAGAGATTCTTGTGACATTCTGCCCCAAACCATTTCAAATGTAGTAAAAAATTATTTGAGGTCAAGAAATGACTCAGAGGAAGCTTTGTTTATTAACTACAACGGCCGTAAAGATGCTTCACGCAGATTGACCCCGAGAATGATAGAAAGGATCGTAAAAAAATACGGAAACAAAGTTGGAATTTCTAATTTGACGCCCGAAAATCTTCGTTCAGCAAATATCATTTCTATGTGGAACAAAAAGGTTGACGTTGGTAATGTAAGCTGGAAGAAATTTGAAGGCCAGGTAGAAATTAATCATAATTTTTTAAAACAAAATATCTCTGTTTTGCCTGATAGGTTTCGAAGCCAGGCTCCTTTAGCAAACCTAATAAGCTGCGATGATTGTGTATTTAGAAAAATTGCAATATTAATTTCTGCCAAAATTATAAGAGCTTACAGGGCCCGAATTTCAGATATATGGCCCGGCTTTTACTTTGATATGAGCGGGCAAAATTTCTCGCGCCACGGGAAGGAATGGCATCGTAAAATGATCGATGCGGTTGGGCAATATCATAAAAAAAACGGAGCGGAAATTTCAATTGAACCCGTTTTAGATTATGGGCGGGCAGACTTGGGTATTACAAACAAAAACATTTATATTGAAATTGGCACTGTTTCGGTATTTAAGATTTGGTACAATTTAATGGTAATGCCAGAATGTACATTTATTCTTGTGCCAAGCGAAGACACTATTATTAAGCTTGAAAAGCATGAAAATATTTTTACCACTTAAAGAAGATTATTTGCTAAATCTAAAATCAAATAATTACTCCGACGAAACTGTCTATAATTATGAGAGAGATATCGAGGTTTTTGAGAACTTTTTAAGGGATACCGGAGTAGCCTTTGATAAAATTGACAAAAAAACGATTTTAAATTATAAAGCTTATCTTATCTCACGGGACCGGCAAACGCCCAAGGCTGGAAAAGGCCTTATAAAATTAAATGCCTTTTCCATTAACCGAATGCTATCTGCGTTGAGGTCATATTTGAAGTTCATTATTCAAATGGACTATATTTCTCCGATTTCGCCTACGAACATTGAATTAGTAAAAACAATAAAGAAACACCCGAGAGTTTCTGAGTTCGAGGAGGTCGTCAAAATAATTGAATCGCCTGATAAATTTGAGAAAGATGAGTTTGTTGCCAGAAGAAATCGGGCCATGCTTGAAATACTGTTCTCTACAGGTATGCGCATATCGGAATTATTAAATCTTAAAAAAGAGCAAATAGATAACACTGGTCGAATTTTCATTCGAGGCAAAGGCAAAAAAGAAAGGTTTGTCTATTTAACGGAGCGCGCTCAAAAGCATATAAAAGATTATTTGGGTATAAGGGACTCCGATTCAGCGTATCTTTTTATTCCCCTTCGAGGGATGAATGCTCACAATAAAGACAAAAAAATCTCCGCGAATTATCTACAGGAGAGAGTGAAGAGATATAGAGAGCTCTTAGAAATTAACATTCCTCTGTCCTGCCACTCCATTAGGCATGCGTTTGCAACCTATCTTGCAGAAAATGGCGCAAACCCTGCAGCAATTCAGATACTTCTCGGACACGAATCATTAGACACTACAACTAGATATGTCCATGCCTCGGATAGATATGCTGAAGATACGCATAAAAAATTTCATCCTTTAAAAAAATAGTTCCACAGCGGAAAAGACCTCAAGGAATAATGCCTGTTTGTCGCACAATAAGATATTTGCTAAAATAAGGTTATTAAAACAAAACAACATGGAAAAAATCAACATTGCTGCGCTTGTAAATTCTGACGGATGCTTTGATTTGCAGTTCAGAAAAGACACAAGGCATGAAAGAACCAATGCGCCGACATACTACCGCTGGAAAATACAGTTTGTTGTGACCGGGCCGAAAGAAAGCGCCAAATTAATGCAAAAAATAAAAAACGAACTTGAGTGTGGCGAGGTTCATATTACGCGAGACCAAGCGCGATTTTCCGTCCAGAAAATTGACGACATAACGTCTGTTGTAATTCCATATTTTACAAAAAACAAGTTGGCCGACAAAAAGAGGAAGGATTTTGAGTTGTGGCAAAAAGCAGTTGAAATAATTCATAAAAATAAAGGAAAACGCCTGTCCGGCTGGAAAAAGAACGATCTCCACTCGTTGATTGAGATCCAAAAGTCGTGCTCAAAATACAAAAATAGGCCAAGGAGCTCAAAATGGCTGGAAATGGCTCAAACGCTCGCAAAAACGGTGTAAGAAAAAACGGCTCAACGAGCGTTGAGCCGTTTTTTAGTCCCCTACTTTATACTGGATTTGTAAGAAAATTGTCGCACAATAAAACAGAGGGCAATTTAATTCAATTTTGCAGAAAGCGGTCCGGCCGGATCAATGAAGTCTTTAAATTCGGGGTAAGGAATTGTTACCTCCTGCGGGCCGGCGGCATATGCGGCAACCTGATATTGCTGGAACAAGATAATTATACCAAAATCATTAAAGCCGACATTGGTATTATAATTATCAGATTTTGGCTCTGTCCCCTCTTTTACCCATTCCTCATTGGTCATGGCATTATCTCCCTTTGTAATGTTTGCAATCAAATAATCGCGTGAAAAATCAGATATTTTTTTTAAATACTCAGAATCGCTTTTAAACACACTATTCCACTCAACCGGCTTGCCGGTTGAAAGATTATAATTTAAATAAACATAATTGGTAGCACCGTGCGCGCCGCCGGTGAACCTGTAATATTCCATTCTGACAGATAAAATCCGATCAATCACATTGTATGCTTCCGGCAGCGCATAAAATTCACAGGTCCAGTCGGGGGCATTATCTCCCAGTTTTGAAAAATCGCAATTTTCTCTGGCATCGTTTTTAAACGATTCTGCAACCGCGAACACCGACGATTTGATATGAGCATTTATATCTTCCTTTGCCTGACTGTCTCTGATGCCCGAGAACACGGGATAAGTCACTTCTGTTGTATAATTGTCGGCTTTATTTACCTCTTTTTCTGTAATGTTCTCTTTCGAAATTACAATCTGGTCTATCTGCCTGCTTGCAAGACTTCCGGCTATCGATTTTATTTGGTCCAAATATTCGATTGCTAAAAAAATTCCGGCTGCAAGTATGACTAATATTAATGCAATAGTAAATATTTTTCTCATTTTATTTGCCGAATCTTCTCTGGCGGCTGTCGAATTCCGCTAGTGCGGAATCAAAATCCTTTTCCGAAAAATCAGGCCAGTATTTGGGAGAAAAATAAAGCTCGGAATAGGCCGCCTGCCAAAGCACGAAGTTTGACATGCGCTTTTCTCCGCCTGCCCTGATTACAAAGTCCGGACTTGGAAGGCCGGCAGTAGACAGATAATTTTCGAATAATTTTTCGTCGATTTTTTCTGCAGGAATTTTTTCATCGACAATTTTTTTGATTGCCTGCAATATGTCCCATTTTCCGCCGTAGCTTATTGCCAGGTTCAAATGGAGATTTTTATTGTTCTTTGTTGCGTCCTCAGTAATTTTGATTGCTTCCCGCAAAGGCGCCGGAAGCCTGTCTCTTTGTCCGATAACGCGCACCCTTACGCCGTCCTTGTTGTATTTTTCAATATTGTCCCGGAGGCATTTTTCAAGAAGTTTCATTAAATAGTCAACCTCTTCTTTTGACCGATTCCAATTTTCAGTTGAAAAACCGAACGCTGTGAGTGTTTTTACGCCCCTTTCTTTGCACCATTGCGAAAAATCCAGAAGATTGTTGTATCCCTGCTTGTGGCCTTCCAGCGTATGAAGGCCTTTCTCCCTTGCCCACCTCCGGTTGCCGTCAGGAAATAATACTATGTGTTGCGGTATATGCTCCATCTATTTGCAGCGGCTGTTTTTCCAGATACCTTGCGGCAATAAATCCGCAAGCGAACATTAACATGCCGATTAAAATAATAATTAATGCCAGCAATATATCCGAATAATGCCCTTTGACAAATTCCGATATTTTTGCTAGCATGAATAATCGTTAACATTAATATTATACCTATGTCGAAGACAAAACAAGGCGGTTCATCCAAGGCTCTCGGCAGAGATTCAGCGGCCCAAAGATTAGGGATAAAGGCTTATGCGGGAGAATCGGTAAAAACCGGAATGATAATTATAAGGCAAAGAGGAACAAAATTCATTGCTGGAAATAACGTGAAGAAAGGTTCTGATGATACTCTTTACGCTCTTAAAAACGGCGTGGTTTGCTTTACTACAAAAAAGAAAAAGCTTTTTAACGGGAAACAGAGATTGGCAAAGACTGTCAGTGTAAAATAAATTGAAATTTAAAACCGCTGGGCTGCGCGCCGGGCGGTTTTTATTTTATCGCCGCTTTTATGAATTCTCTGAACAATGGGTGAGGATTTAGCGGCCTTGATTTAAATTCGGGATGAAATTGGCTTGCCACAAAAAACGGATGTCCTTTAACTTCAATTATTTCAACTAAATCCTTCTCAGGATTTAATCCCGCTATTAGCATTCCCTTTTTTTCAAGCGCCTCGCGATAATCATTATTAACTTCGTATCGGTGCCGGTGCCTTTCGGATATTTGTTTTTTTCCGTATGCCCTTGAACTGATTGTTCCTTCCGTCAGATTGCAATCGTAAGCGCCGAGGCGCATTGTCCCTCCATATTTTTTTTCTTTCAGCAAAACTTTTTGTTCGGGCATGACATCAATAATGATATTTTTTGATTTCTGTTTGAACTCGGCCGATGTTGCATCCTTATATCCGCACACATTTCTTGCAAACTCAATTACGGAAAGCTGAAGGCCGAGGCATAATCCCAAAAACGGTTTTTTGTTTTTTCTGCAATATTCGATAACTTTGATTTTGCCTTCAATGCCCCTGTTTCCAAATCCGCCGGGAACAATTATTCCGGCAAACGAGTCCAGCTCTTTTAACTCATCCGGATTCTTTTCATATTTTTCTGCCGAAAGCCATGTGATTTTTGCTTTTCTGTTGTGGGCGAAAGCGGCATGTTTTACAGCTTCAATTACAGAAATGTATGAATCGAGCAGTGTAAAGCTGCCTGTCTCAAAATATTTTCCGACGATCCCGATCTCAACGGGTTTTGGCGAGTCATTTATCATTTTCACCAAGTCGTCCCATTCCTTTAGGTTGCTCTGTTTGGGTTTTAAACCGAATTTTTTTAAAATTCTGTTTCCTATATTTTCTTTTTCAAAATTTATTGGGACCTCATAAACAGATTTTACATCCGGGGCTGAAATTATATCTTCTTTTTCGACGTTGCAGAAATTCGAAACCTTCCTTTTTCTTGGCTCATCAAGAGGGAGAACAGATCTTGCCAATATCATATCCGGCTGTATTCCCGCCGAATTTAGCGTTCTTACCGCATATTGCGTGGGCTTTGTCTTCATTTCGCCGATAATTGTTGGAACGGGAAAGTAACTGACCAAAATAAAAAGCACGTCCTTTGGGTGCTGTAATTTGAGCATTCTGGCGGCCTCCAGGAAAAGCATGTTCTGATACTCTCCGACGGTTCCGCCGATTTCTATTAAAACAAAATCTGCCTTAACTTTTTTTCCTGCTCTTTTGATTGTATCAATTACTTCGTTAGGAATATCGGGTACAACTTCAACACATCTGCCCTGATATTCAAGATTTCTTTCCCGGTTGATAACCGCCTGGTAAACCCGTCCGGTGGTCATGTAGTTGTCTGTATAAATATTTTCGTCTAGAAACCTTTCATAGTTTCCCACGTCCTGGTCGCACTCGATTCCGTCGTCGGTCACAAAAACCTCTCCGTGTTCCACCGGATTCATTGTTCCGGCATCGACGTTTATGTAGGGGTCAATTTTAATGGCAGTTACTTTAAACCCTTTGCTTTTCAGTATTCTGCCGATTGATGCGGTAGCTATGCCTTTTCCGATTCCCGACATAACTCCGCCTGCGACGAAAATATATTTTGCCACAATATAAAACAAAAACCAAAATATATTGAATGACAATATATCAGGTTTTTATTGTGATTACTGCTTTTCTTCCGAAACAAGCAATCTTATTTCGGCCTCTAAATTATGTTCTAAATTTATCTTGACCGGAAATTCTCCCAGCTCTTTAATTGGCTTTTCGAGTGTAATTTCGGATTTTTTGACTTCAAAACCCATTTCCTTCAGTTTCTCAGAAATTTTTTGTGTATTTACAGATTCAAAAAACTGGCCTTCCTCGCCGATTTTCATTGCAATATTTACCTCGAGGCCGTCCAGGTTTGAGGCCAGCTCCTGTGTTTTTTTCAGATCTTCTTCTGCTTCTTTTTCAATTACTTCCTTTTGGTCGTCAAGCCACTTTAAGGCCTGCTTTGTGGCCGGCTTTGCTAATCCGTTTGGAATTAAAAAATTTCTCGCATGGCCGTCCTTAACCTCTTTAACTTCGTACTTTTTTCCCAGATCTTCAACATCCGAGAGGAGAATTACTTTCATAGGTTTTGCTAAATTTTTTTATAATGCTTAATACTACTTTATATTTTCCACAATTTCAAGTGCTTTAGAAAGCTGGGGATCTCTGTTCTGATTTTCATCTTCTTCGGTTATTTCAACCTTTACATCGGGGGTTAGTCCCACCTCTGAAATCGAGGCTCCTTTCGGTGTAAGCCATTTTGCGATTGTTATTTTAAGAAAAGAGCCGTCCTTCAGTTCCTGGACCTCTTGGACAGATCCCTTCCCGAAAGATTTTTCTCCAACCAGTTTTATATTTCTGTTGTCCCGCAAACAGCCCGCCAAAATTTCTGAAGCAGATGCAGATCCGCCGTTAATCAATACCACTAATGGATAATTTGCAAAAACTCCGCTTCCGCTTGTCTTGTATTCCTTTCTTTCTCCGCCTCCAAAATCCTCAATAGTGACAACTTTTCCTTTCTGTAAAAACCAGCCTGCAATCCATTGCGCCGTTTCCAGATATCCGCCCGGATTATCTCTTAAATCCAAAACAATTTTTTTTGCCGGACTTGCCAGTATTTCTTTGGCGGCATTTTGAAAATCATTTTGAAGCGGATCATCAAATTGATAAATATGTATGTATGCAACGTTATCTTCTTTCAAGCTCCAGTCAATAGAGGGAATTTTTATTGTTCCACGGATAATTTCGATGTCTTTGGAAGCAGAAAAACCGTCCCTGAAAATTGTCAGCGTTACGACAGTTCCCTTCTTTCCCCGTATAAGCGTGACGGCCTCTTCTGTTGTCATATCTGTTGTTTCCTTTTTGTCGATTTTTAAGATGGCATCTCCCGATTTTAACCCTGCTTTTTGCCCCGGAGTCTCAGGCAACGGCGCAATTACAGTCAGCTGTCCTTTTTTAATTCCAACTTCAACGCCAATTCCTTCAAACGAGCCGGACATATCCTGCCTGAATCTTTTTGCTTCTTCGGGGTCGAAAAATGTTGTGTAAGGATCACCGACGCTTTCGGCCATTCCTTCGATTGCGCCGTAAATAATTTTTTTAGCGCTTATCTTTGAAGGGTCGACAAAATCTTCCTGCAGCCGATTGTATGAATCCCAAAAAAGCGAAAAATCAAGCGAACCTGGCTGCGGAACATAATAATTGGAGCTTAATTTCCCAATTAAAAAACCGGCGCCAAAAACCAATAGAACTCCGGAAATTACACCGGCAATTATAATAATTTTTTTATTTCCAAAATGAAACATCATATTACACAATAATACCAAAAAAAAATTTGCAACGCAATTTAAAAAAAAGCGGCCCAGGGACAGAGTCTCCGGGCCTTAAAGCAGAAGAGATGTTGGAAGGCAGTCGTCACGACGGATCGGAAGTGGCTATTTTATGCGCGTGTGTCAAAGTTCTTGCGTGGGTGTGTGTTGCTTTGCCGGTAATCGGCAGGCCAAGGGGAGGGTGGAGGTGTGTATAGGATCTCCCGCTTGGTAATTTAGTGCATAACACAGCGTCAGGCACAGCTTTGAAAACACGGACGCATATCCGTAAGGATTTGCGGGCGCCGCCAGTGGCGCCATCACAGGGGCAGGATGAGATGTTGTGAACGTTGGGCGGCCAAAAGGGAATGCCGAGATGTCAGGCAGGCAAACTGCGGCCCGGCTAAACCTCCGCAATTTAATTGCGGAACGGGACAAATGTCCTGTGAAAACATAATCGACAGCATTAGCAATGCTGTTAAAAACAACAAACAGACGCCTATCATTGATTTCCTCCGTGTACTCTTCTGGAAGGTGCTGATTCGATTGATTGTATATTTTTTATAAAACCGTGTCAAATGGCAGCAACCCCCTTGGGGTGTGAATAAAAAAAAGAGGCATATCCAACATTTGTTGGATATGCCCTGCGCAGTGCCTGATGGTGCGTTCGGTTGCACCGGTCGGGTACAGACATCTGCGCCTGAGGCAAAACGCTGTTTGCGGATGCGATAGAAATCGCGGATGGGTGCGGCAAAGTTTTTGCGCCGGAACCCCGACGTCTCGCAAGACGCGTTTGCCTTATGGAAAACAGCTATTTTAGTTGTCGGTGCCTCTGTTTTCCTGACAGGCACCTATGTAAGGTCGCCCACTATTTATCTCCTGTGTTGGGCGTTTGGGCTTTTTCCGGTGCAGTACCCGGTCTTCGATTGTTGGGTGAACTGCGGCGGATGAAAGCCGTTCGAGGGGAACCGCCCTCGAGCAGTAATTTGTGTCATAGCGCTTTTACTGCAAATGCGCTCAAATAGTCGTCCAATGCACACAATACTCCATTGCTAGGGCCAGGCAGTAAGGCTCGTTTGTTGCCTTTCATACCCCTGGCCGGTTTCCGCGGCCGTCGTCGGGGAGCCATTTAATAAGCAAATCGATAGCTTTGTCTTAGCATAAGCCGTTCCTTTCTAGCCAGCTGTGTCCCATAGGTGAAGGGATTTCGCCAGCGGTAAAGTGTGCAACCTTCCTAGTATTAATAATATCATATAAGCAAGGCCTTGTCAAGTGGCATAAAAGCAATCAAAAACAGGGCTCTTTCGCCCCCGCTTTTTAAATGTCGCACAATAAACTATTCTTTGTATCCGAACCTATACTTAAATATGTCAGATTTAATCGGTCCTTTTAAAATCATGTGTGCCTCGCATAAAACATATTTTGTTGCAATGTTCAGCCGGCCGTCTTTTTCAAACCTGCGCACCGAAACAAGTATCGGATACGATTCCAGAAAACCAAAGCTTCCATTTTTGCTTGCCCTGTCGGCATAATCATGATCCTCAGCCAATTTTACTTCTTCATCAAATCCGCCGATTGATTCATGGAGTTCTTTCTTGATAAATATGCAAAATCCCGGCGCATGCGTTAAAAGTGGCTTCATTTTCTGGATATAAAAATTTGCCACCTGATGAAAAAGTTTGTCTATTGCATTTTCTGACAAAGGCACGATTGCGCATGTTGCCATGTCAAATTTTTTTTCTCCAAATTCGGCAACGCATTTTTCTAGGAAATCGGGAGCAGGCAAAACAACGTCTGCATCCAAAAAAAGCAGTATCTCTCCCTTGGCCGCTTTTGCTCCGTTGTTTCGTGCTTTTGCGGGAAGGCCGCCCTCAACAACCTTTGCCCCGAAAGATTTTGCGATTTCGCGGGTTTTGTCTTCAGAATTATTGTCTGCGACAATTATTTCCAGATCAATGTTCTCCTGGTTTTTTATTGACTCCAAAAGATACGGCAAAAGTTTTTCCTCGTTCAGCGCGGGTATGATTACAGAAAGTTTCGGATTTTCCATATATTTAAATTATATGCCCTTTATCCAAAAAAAACAGCCCTCGCGTGCCTTTGCAGCGAGGGCATCCAGTCAGTATGTTCGCGCGGGTTTTTCTTTGTAGAAGTCCAGCAGGTTCACTGCGCCCAGGGCCGGATTCCCGGAAATACTGATCCCCGTTTGGTAGAGATGATAATCGCGTCCGCTTAGGTTTATTCTTTCGGGGAAATTTTTTGCGTTGTGCACTCTGAGCGCAACACCCACTTCCGGATGCGCAGATTTTGATACTTCAAATTCAACCGGGTCTGAGCAATCATCTCCCCAAAATATCCTGCAGATTTCTGTCTCATCTTCATCTGTCAGGTGCCAGTCATGTCCCATGGCATACCAGAGATAACTGGGTACTGTTCCCATGTAAAGCTTTTCAAAAAATTCTTTCTTTCCGGTCGGGTCTGTCCAGCTGTCTCCTCTCAGAAGGGGCCTGCAGATGGTTACCATATCTCTCCAGAGAGCCATGTTTTTAAGCATTCCGTTTTGTTTCTCCTCAAATGAATTTTCTGCATCAAGCAAACTCTTTTTTAAATTTCTGAATCTGTATGCCACGTAAATTCCGACGCATACAGATATGACGCCAACCAAACCTAAGAGGCGGACTCCGTTCATTGAGTTCTCCTTTGCAAACAATTGTTAGGTGCTGATTAAATATTACGCTTTTTAAAACAAAAAGCGCAGAACAATGTTCTGCGCCATACACATCAGAGAAATCCGGCGCTTTCCCAAAGCCACTTTAGGTAAAACGCGGTTTCTGCGAACGTCGCAACGTCTCCCTTTGCCTGATAACTGCAGATTCTCTCCATTTCCTGCCTTGCCAGTTGCCATGCGTCCAGGTCTGTTTCTGTAATCTTGTTTGGAGAAACAGGCACAGGAACAGGGATAATCGGAATGAATCCGTACCTCGAATCCATTAGGCATTTAACCGTCGTGCAGAACACGCGCAGGACATGGAATGGCGAAGTAAACACAGCCAGGCTTGATATTTTCTTTTTCATAACCTGGTCTATGACCCATTTTGCCTGCTCGAAAGTGTTTGGCGTTGAAAGAGTAAACGTTACTCCTTCCAATCTCTTCAGGCAAAATGGGTCTTTCATCAGCATTTGAGCGCTGAGGTGCGTGTAGGGCAGATTTTCGTGATATTGCTCGGCAATAAGAAGAACTCTTGAGCACGAGCGGTGGCTGTGCCATACACGGATTGCTTCAACAATTCTTTCTGCTTCCCCCATTCCGCAGTAAACTGCAAGGGCTTCGCAGTCGAATTCGTATCTTGGCAAAGTTAATACCATTGTTGCCATCTGATACAACTCAGATTCTGTTATCGGCGGGCGCGAAGGCAACGTTAATTCGGGCATTTTTTACTCCTTGTATTAAGGTTCTAAACCGTTTTTCTTTTACCATAAGTGTGCTCGAAAGTCAATGCAAGAAAAAGTCAATGCAAAAGAAAAGCGGGCAGTTTTCGTTCTGCCCGCGAATGGTTGTTCTCAGAAAAGTTCTTTGATCATATTGACGCGGTCGGCCGGCTGGCCGTTCCACATGCCCGCATCCCTGAGAACTCCGCCGAGTTGCTCGAATCCGGCATCCTCATAAATCCTGATTGCGTGTTCGTTGGCGACGGTTGCCTGCAGAAATATGGTGCGAGGCTTCAGAATGGTTTTTGCCTGCTCAATTCCCTGCTCAAGCAACGTCCGGCCGATTCCCTTGCTTCGCCACGCCTGCGTCACCGAAACCATAAATACGGAGACTTCGCCAGATTCAAGCGGTTTTCCCGGTGGAAGTCCGATACCGATGTATCCGACAATATGGAAATCCACCTCTGCGACCAGAACGACAGAATGCCGCTGGTCAATCGGTTTTGACAACAGCTCCACCCAAAACTTTCTTGTCTCATCTGTGATTTCTTTTGGAGGCCTGTTGTTTGCTCTCCCCCGTTCTTCGTAGAGCGCTCGTACAATTGCGAGAATCCCAGTGAGATCCCGCCTGCACGCATGTCGGAAATCGACTCTGTGTCCCAACGCAATGAAGCTTTTAAGCATTTGCTCTCCCTTCCTGTTAGAACAACTTGTAAACGTTCAATATTTGATTATAACATAATAATAGAATGATGTCAAATCATTTGCACAACAAAAAATCCGGTAACCCCGGATTTTTGTGTGCGCTGTTTTCCTGCACGGGAGGAAACATTTCCTCCCGACCCCTCCTTTGAGTTCGAGTCTCCTCATAATTTAAAATGCCCCCAGTTAAGGGCATTTTAATTAGTGGACCCAAGGAGACTCGAACTCCTGACCCCTTCTATGCCATAGAAGTGCTCTACCAACTGAGCTATGGGCCCAAGTTATATTTATATTACCCGCTAATCCCCTATTTTTCAAGAAAAAAGCCATGACAGGGTCTGTGTCACGGCGAACGGCGATGGCGCTACAAATTGAACAATCTGCAAACTACCTCCGCCGTTCTAGCGGGAAAAATCGCGGCGATCGCGCTGGCAATAAAGATAGCCAGCACGAGCCATGGTATGCCCGCATCTCCTTCGAGGCCGAAAATGCGCTTTGTCATTTTCGTTCTCCAAGAGTTCGCACAATAGTCCATTGTGCAGGAATATTGAGGAAATCCCAATATAATTAATTATAGCATGGTTATGGCTTAAAGTCAATAGACGTTATTTCCTCAAAAATCTGCGCATTTTCTCGATTGTCTCATCATATGTAGATTTATCAACAAAGTATGGAGTGCCGTCCTTTCCGCCGTGCGCAAAAGAATATCTTGCAGGGTCTTCGTACGAGGGTTTTGCCCCGTAAATTACTTCTGCAACAAGCGCCAGCGCGCGGATTGTTTTTGGACCCACTCCTTCTGTTGCCAAAAGTTTTTCGTAGCTTTCCGGCTGTCTGTCGCACAGATGCCATAAAATTTTTTCGAGGTATTTGCTTTTTGCAAAATCTTCGTGGATGACAGGATGGTATTTAAATTCTTTATTTTCAAGATTAAGCAATGTGAGCTGTTCTTTTCCTTTTTTTACTTTTACCATCTGCGTGAGTGGAGTATAATATTTTCTCAAAAGTTTAATATCCTTCATCAAAGTCTGATAGCTCTGCGAAACCAATTCTGTGCTCACTTCCCTGCTCTTTCCGCTCAGGTTGGCCGTCATATCCAAAACATTTTTTATTTTTACGGCGCTTGTGATTCCAGAATGCGGTTCTTCTATTAAATCGTTTAAGTCTTTTGAATACCAATGATATCGTCTCGCAGATTGCGCCTGCGTGTTCATTCCCTGCTGGACCACCGTCCACGCGCCGTTTTTTGAAAAGAAAAATGCGTGGTGATAAATCTGGAATCCGTCCTGCACGAGCGAGCTGTCTACTTTGGCCGCCATTTTCGAGTTATAAACCAGAGCGTTGGCGTAAGATGGCGCCATCGAAATTCTTTCTGCCCAGCTCAAAATCTGTTCTGGAGTTTTGCGGGATGTTTTTCCTTTTCCTCCGCAAATAAAAACTCCAAGATCCCTTTCAGATCCTTTAATTGCCTCTTTTATAGCTGCTGTCAAAATTGTTGTCAGGCCGGAAGCATTCCAGTCGAAAGCCAGAACCGTTCCCAAAGATTGGAACCAAACCGGATCTGAAATGCGTTTTATAAATTCGTCCGGGCCTTCTTCTGCAATAATCGCGTAAATCATTCTTTTGGACAGCAAAACCATCCGGTCGAATAACCATTTCGGACACTTACCAAAATCCAACGTAAAGGTGGCGATGCCTTTGTCTACCATAACAGCGTATTTTAACATTATTACGAGAATTAAAGAAACAACAGTAATCCACAGACTTAAATAAAAAAACAGCATTTCTGCTGTTATATCTTGTGAAGCTTTTTGCTTTTTCTTATTCTGCGCGTCCTCCGGTAAATTTTGACATCGCGGAAAAATCTGAAGTTGTGGAAGGAAAATAGCCACCAGCTGATAAACAAGATCCCAAGCCCGAGAATCATAAAGTAGATGCCCGAAAGCAGATTTTCTTCTCCAAAAAGGCGGATCATTGCCCCATAAACAAAAAATGCGAGCCCGACGAAGAAGAAAATACTCAAAGCAAAAAATCCTTGTATCCGGTGCGAAATTCTCATAATTTTTCTCCCAAAAGAAAGTTGTTTAAGAGCTGATTTTATGCTAACTCTTTTTTAATAAAAAAACAGCATTTCTGCTGTTGCCTAGCTTATTTGGTGCACTTTTATTGCCTTGCTCGCAACCTCAATCTCTCCGATTTGATCCTTGCTTCCGACTTCTGTCATAAAAAATCGCCTTCCATCTATGCCATTAAACATCAGATCAGGAAACCTTTCCTGCAAATCACCCAAAACTCTTGAAGGCAGATAACCTTCCTTTACAGTAATCAGAAGCGATATGCCCATGTTTTTTTCCTTTCAGTTAAGTTTTGAAAAGAGCTATTCTTTCCTCCCGGCCCCTCCATTGCGTCCTCGTCGCAACTAATGACAGGGTATCCTCTGTGGTGCCACGTAATAAATTAAAATTTAAACGTGGCTACCACGTTAATTTTGCTCTGCAAAATTTTACGTGGTGCCCCCGCCGCGACTCGAACGCGGAACCAATAGCTTAAAAGGCTACTGCTCTACCATTGAGCTACGAGGGCAAATATTAAAACTCCCTTTCTAAGGGAAATTTTAACATATAATTTCAGGATTGTAAATTGCCTACAACCCTTCCTTTTTTAATTTGTTTAGCAGGTCTTTCTGCTCTTTCGTGAGTTTTTTTGGCGTTCTGATTCTAAGTTCAACAAATAAATTTCCTCTGCCGTATCCGCCGAAATGCGGAATGCCTTTTCCAGAAATTCTTAAAATCTTGCCCGACTCTGTTCCCATCGGAACCTCAAGCGAAAGTTTTGTCTTGTCGAGAGTCTCGATTTCAACTTCGCTCCCTAATACTGCGTCGGAATAATTTATCATTAGTTCAAGATACAGGTCGTCTCCCCTTCTCTCAAAAACGGGATGCTCTTTTATTAAGATTCTTGTGTATAAGTTTCCCGCTTTTCCACCCTTTTTACCTGCATCACCTTTTCCTTCAACTTTTATTACCTGGTTCATATCAACTCCGGCAGGGACAAAAATCTCGAATGTTTCATCGTTTTTGATTCGTCCCTGTCCTTTGCAGACATTGCACGACTTTTCTGGAATTGTTCCTTCGCCCTGGCATTCGGGACAAACACCGACCGAAGTGTAAGATCCAAAAAAAGTTTTTTTGACCTGCTGAACCTGTCCTGTTCCTCTGCACGAAAAGCACTCCTTGATTTTTGCGCCTGGCTCGGCACCCTGTCCATGGCATCTCTGGCATACGGACATCTTGTTCAATGTGACTTTTTTTATGGTTTCCTTCAGTGTGTCTTCAAGATTCAGTTCTATGTCGATCTGAATATCTTTACCTTTTCTGAGGTCCTTTTTTGTTGCCTTCCTTCCGCCGAAACCAAAAAAATCCTCGAAGACGTCACTAATATCCTCAAAATCAAAATCCTGGTAATTTTTGTTGCCCCACGCCCAATTAAAATCAAATCCCTGTCCTCCGCCGGGCTGTCCGCCTTCAAAAACTCTTCCGAACTGGTCATATTGAGCTCTTTTTTGCTTATCCGAAAGCACCTGATAAGCTTCGTTTATCTCTTTAAACTTTTTTTCATCTCCGCCTTTGTCGGGATGATATTTGTGTGCCAGCTTGTGAAAAGCTTTTTTTATGTCTTCTTGGGAGGCGTTTTTTGACACCCCCAAAATTTCGTAATAGTCCATTTTTAGTGTAAAAGCGTAAAAACATAATTCATACGCTTTGAACCTAATTTCATTTTACTTTTCAGTGTATTTTCCCTCTTCCGCGTTGTTTCCGTTATCATCTTTTTTGTCCTTATCATCAGGATTTTGTCCGGGCTGTTGTCCCGGCTCTGGTTTTGACTTATAGAGATCGGCGCCTGCTTTCTGGATTGTCTCTGAAAGCTCCTGAGTTTTAGACTTGATATCGTCAATGTTATCAGTTTCCTTCGCCTTTTTCAATGCCTGTATTTTCTCTTCAACAGAGCTTTTTACGTCTGTAGAAATTTTATCACCGGCGTCTTTTATTGCCTTTTCAGATGTATAAATCAGGTTGTCGGCAATGTTTCTTGCTTCGATAATAAGCTGCTTTTTCTTGTCTTCCTCTGCGTGCAGTTCAGCCTCCTTTTTCATTTTTTCAACTTCCTCTTTAGAAATTCCTGCAGATCCCTCAATCTTGATTGATTGGGATTTGCCTGTTGCCTTGTCTTTTGCGGACACATTCAAAATTCCGTTTGCATCAATATCAAACGAAACCTCAATCTGCGGAATGCCTCTCGGAGCCGGCGGAATTCCGTCTAAAATGAATCTTCCGAGTGTTTTGTTGTCTTGTGCCATTGGCCTTTCGCCCTGCAGAACATGGATTTCAACCTGTGTCTGGCTGTCGGCTGCAGTTGAGAATATCTGGGTTTTTGCCGTGGGAACGGTTGTGTTTTTTGCAATTAAAATCGTGTCCACGCCTCCGAATGTTTCAATTCCCAAAGAAAGCGGTGTTACGTCCAAAAGTAAAACGTCTCTAACCTCGCCCTGCATTATTCCGCCCTGCACGGCAGCTCCGATTGCAACAACTTCATCCGGGTTAACGCCTTTGTTCGGCTCTTTTCCGAATAATTTTTTCACCTCTTCCTGCATTCTTGGCATTCTTGTCTGTCCGCCCACCAAAACCACCTCATCGATATCTTTTGCCGACAAACCGGCTTCTTTCAAGGTGTTTCTTACAAGGTCGATTGATTTATCAAGATAATCCTGAACCAGGCTCTCAAACTGCGCTCTGGATAATTTGTAAAGCAGATGCCTTGGTCCGGACTGGTCTGATGTTATAAACGGCAGGTTTATTTCTGTTTCCATGCTCGAAGACAATTCTATCTTGGCTTTTTCCGCAGCTTCTTTGATTCTCTGCAGTGCAAGATTGTCTTTTGACAGATCAATTCCGTTTTCTTTTTTAAATTCGTTTACAACCCAGTCCATTATTCTCTGGTCAAAATCATCTCCGCCCAAATGTGTGTCTCCGCCTGTTGCCTTCACCTCAACTGTATCTGCGCCGACATCCAATATCGAAATATCAAAAGTTCCACCGCCAAAATCATAAACAACGATTTTCTCGTCTTTCTTTTTTGTAAGCCCATAAGCCAGAGCTGCGGCCGTCGGTTCGTTGATTACTCTTTTTACATTAAACCCTGCAATCTCACCTGCGATTTTTGTTGCTTTTCTCTGCGAGTCGTCAAAATATGCCGGGCATGTAATGATAGCCTCTGTGATTGTCTCTCCAAGCTTTGCTTCTGCATCTGCCTTTAATTTCTGCAAAATCATTGCAGAAATTTCGGCGGGATTTAACCATTTGTCTCCCATCTTAACTTCCACTCCCCCGTCTGCAGACTCTCTTATTTCATAAGGCAAAAGTTTTTTGTCTCTTTGCACTTCTGCATCCGAAAATTTTCTGCCGATCAATCTTTTTACAGAAAAAATCGTGTTCTGCGGATTTGTCACTGCCTGTCTTTTTGCCAAAACGCCCACAACCCTTTCTCCAGATTTTGTTAACGCAACAATCGACGGAGTTGTTCTTGCTCCTTCTTTGTTTTCGATGATTTTCGGCTCGCCCGATTCAACGACGGCCATTGCTGAAAATGTTGTTCCTAAGTCGATACCTAATATTTTTGCCATATTTTTATATTTATTATTTGTTGACTTTTAATTATATTCGTTATATAATATAGACTAGTTCTGTAACAATCTTTCTACGAGGTGATTTATGCAGTGCAAGAATGAAGTTGCGTGCGATGGAACAGTTGACACCGGAAATTCTATTCCTCTTCGGACAAGCTGTTCATCATTTCGGGCAGCACATCCTTGTCAAAAGTGTGGTCGTTTGCATTGGGAAAATGGCAAGCCGGTATTCAATCGGCAGGACCATCGTGCCTTTTTCGAAGGTGGCACTATTGTCCATCGCGACAATGACAATGTCGAAACGTGCAGGTTTTGATTGCCCTGGCTAACCATTTTGCCGCTATCTCTGATAGCGGTTTTTTATTTTTATCCTCCGGCAAGCTCAGAATGAAAATTACTTCGTAATTTTCACTTTGGCGGGGCGGATTACTTTTCCGTGCATTGTGTACCCGCGCTGGATTTCTTCTGAAACTTTCTCGCCTTCACCGTCTACTGCCTCCATTGTGTTAGGATTAAATGGCTTGCCAATGGTCTCGATTGCTTCAATCCCCTCTTTTTTCAAAAAATCTTCGAGCTGTTTCTTAATCTGTTCAATTCCTGGATCTTTGACGTGACTTGCGGCAAGACATAAATTATCCAGTATCGGCAGAATTTCCAGAATGAGGCCTTCGTTTGCATACTTAATCAGATGGCTCATTCTTTCTGCCTCGTCCTTTTTATAATTCAGGAAATCAGCCCTCTCTCTTTTCCACCCGTTCAGATATTCGTCGCATTTATTTTTAGCCTCCTCAAGTTCGCTAATTTTTTTTTCGTTGTTTTTTTCTTCGGCCATATTTATAGTTTTTTAAGTTCCTCAATTAAGGAATTTATCAAATTTATATTTTTATCGTGCACAGTTTTTGATGAGCCGATAATTATCATAATGTCATACAGTTCATCTTTTTCGGGTAAACTCCTTTTTTCCAGAGTTGATGACATTTCCAGAAGCGACTGCATTAATTTTTCGGCAAGGTGCATTTCCTCGTGAATTTTTTGTCTGGCGTATTCTATCTCCCTGTTTATAAAATCTGCAAGCATTCCTTGTTCCCTCTCCAATATTTCGTGCGCAAAAAACCTGTATGCCTTGTTTGTCGGCACTCTTCCCGCGGAGGTATGAGGTTGGATAATCAATCCCATCTCGGTCAGTTCCTGAAGCTCATTTCTTATTGTTGCCTCGCATACATCCAAACCGGCGCTCTTTTTCAACAGCTTTGAACTTACCGGCTCGGCTGTTTCAAGATATTCTTTTACAAGCGCGTTTAAGATTTTTTGCTGCCTTTCTGTAATCATATATATTGTATCTTATATTTATCACTCATGCTTGTCAAGTGATAAAAACAACAAAAAAGCCCGATTTAAAAATCAGGCCCCTGTGATGGTGGTTTTCAGACGGTGCAAAGAGCCCCTTGGGGACTCATCATTTCGAGAAGCTGTGCTTTTAGGGCGTTAAATTCGGTAAGAAGTTTGTTGATGCGTCTTGTTTTGTCGCACTTTCTTATGTTGCGGAAATCCACTTCATCCATTTGACCCAAACACCGGATCATCTTATCAATTGCTTTTTCGGCCTCAATGCTCAGGCCGGAGCTGCTTCTTACGCGCTCAACGATAAGATATCGTGTCTGGGCGATTGCCCCCGGTTCGTCAATTGCAAAGTTTACAGCCAGCCGCTGAATGAGTTCGTCGTTAGTTCCTACTAGGATCGACATAGCCAACCTCCTCGGCAGAAATGAATACGTCGGGCCAACCTCCGTTTGCCTCTTCCCTCATCCTTCGTATCATTTCGTCTGCGATCTCGTCGGTAAATTCCGGGAATCTTGAGTCCTTTCTGCACCTGTTAATGTTGCTGATTGCCTTTTCCATTGATTCTCTTGTATAGAAAATCTTAAAAAGACGACCTGTTTCGTGCGAAATAAAGGCGACCATGTTCACATATTCTTCTTCCATGATTACACCATCCTTAATTGGTGAAAAGAGCAAAAAGCCCCGATTGGGTTGAATGGAGTCGGCAGGACTCGAACCTGAAACCTCTTGCTTATTTCCATCGGCCTCAGATGATTTCCCGGGAGCCCAATTCCATTGGGCATTGCGATTACATCTGAGAAGCTGGTACAAGCCGTGGAAATTTTGCAAGCGCTCTCCCAATTGAGCTACGACCCCGATAACTTACTCTATGGTATAAAATATTAAGTTTTTCGTCAACAAAAAATCGCGCCCTTTCGCGGTTGCAAATTAACCCTTTTTAAAGCTCACCTCGACGGCATCGTGGTCAAAATCAAAATTCTGGCTCTCATATTTGTCGTTTTCGCGCACATATTCCAGATAGTCCCTTACCTCATTTTCAAATAGTTTAACATTGTCAGCAACGACGATCGCCCTGCTATCCAACTTATTTTCTGCCAGAAGCAGATAACTGTAATACTCCTCTTTTTCAGCATCCAAAAAGACCATGTCAAATTTTTCATCGAGTTTTGGAATAACCTTCATTGCATCGCCGTTTAAAACCTGTACCGATTTTTCAACACCGGCCTTTTTTAGATTTTCTCTTGCAATGGGAATTACCTTTTCTTTGATTTCTATTGTTGTTATTTTTCCTCCTTTTGGAAGGTGTTGTCCCATTAATATTGCCGAGTAGCCAACCAAAGAACCCACCTCAAGAATATTTTTGGGCTTGTATGTTTTTACAATTTTCTCCAATAACTTGCCTTTTTCAGGTCCTATAATAGACCATGATGCGGCTTCCGCCTCTTTTTCAATCTTTTTTAGGACTTGTTTTGATGCAGTACTCATTTAAATGCAAGGATGCTTATTTTCCTAATACGCAAAAAGGCATCAATTCCATGATGCCCTTGTTCTGCGTTTAAATTACCGCTTGATTGTCATTAATATAGCCCCCGCCGTAATTAAGAGCGCGCCGGCTGCGGTAAACAAAGTAAGCTTCTCGCCCAAAAACAAAATAGAAAAAACTACAACGAAAACCACGCTCAGTCTGTCGAGCGCAGCAACTCCCGAAGCAACGCCCGTTTTAAGTGCAAAGAAATAAAATAGCCAAGACAGCGCCCCCGAAATTCCAGACAATATTATAAAAAACAGAACCTTGTTTTTTATTGTGTTTAAATATCCGAACTTTCCCAGCGAGAGCGATACGAAAAGCAGAAAAAGAGCCATTACAAATGCTCTTATTGTTGTCGCCAGCGTAGAATCGATGTTTTGCAGGCCTATTTTGCCAAAAATCGCAACAAGCGCAGCAAAAACGGCTGAAAGCAATGCGTAGATAATCCAAAGCTCCATATCTGTATTATATCAAACTGCCGGCTTAATAAACAATTAAACGGCTCACTCCGGAGTGAGCCGTTTCTGATAAAGGGTTTTAGCCGTTTTCAGCAAAGTCTGACCAAAGCTTATTTGTTTTTTTCATCAGCTGATCTACGCTCTCTTCTTTTAAATTATTCATTTTGCAAAACTGCTGGGCTGCCTTTTCCATCATACCCTTATACATTCCCTCCTCCATTTTGATCTTTGGGGCAATATAATCGTATACCCCCATCGCCATGTCTTTTGCCTTCTTTTGTGTCTGCTTGCCTGCTTCAGTCTCTAAAAACTTTTTTACGGCAATAGTTGTACCGATTCCCAGGGCCATTCCGCCTAAGAACTTCGCCATTTCTCTATTCATCATAATATTTAAAAATTAATAATTTTTTACGACCTTTAGGGTTAAGTTCGCCTGAACCTGTTAATTATACGGCCAAAAAGTTTTGTAAAATTTAAGCTGTCAGCGATATTTTCAAAGGTTTTCTCTGCCCGCTTAAGGTTTTCAACCAGCACGGAAGTAATTTTTATTAATGCAAAAATCAATACAACAATCAGCGCCAGCAAAACCAGAAAAGCTGCGGATGCAGAGTAGAAAAAAACAATCTGTGATATTGCTAAAGCAGTTTGGATATCCATACATAAATAATCACAGGTTCTGAATTAAAAAAAGGTTAACTAAAAAACCGCACTATTAATACGGCTTTTTATAAAATTGATTTTTTAATTTATTCCCATCAGCTCAACATCGAATATCAATGTCGAATTTGGCGGGATTACCGGAGGATAACCGCCTGCTCCGTATCCAAGCTCAGAAGGAATTGTAAGCTTTCTCTTCTCACCCACTTTCATTCCTGCAACTCCCAGATCCCAGCCTTTAATTACCTGGCCGGTGCCGAGCTGAAATGAAAACGGCTGTCCCCTGTCGATGCTTGAATCAAATTTCGTTCCGTTTTCAAGAGTGCCTGTATAGTGCACGCTTACTGTGTCGCCTGCCTTTGCTTCTTTGCCTGCCCCCTCATTTAATATTTCTATTTTCATTCCCTGTATGTTAATTATATTTTGTTTGTTTTGTCCGGAATTTGCGGGTTTCTGCAGAAAAAACAAAATCCCTGCAATTACCGCTAAAACTGTCAATATTAAAACTATGGTTATTTTTTTCATGCCCTTTTATTTAATAATATTTCCCGGAGGAATCTCTCTGTCCGGGTGCAAAAGCGCCGGTTTGCCGTCGGCATCGGACGGACAGAGGATCATTCCCTGGCTTTCGAGCCCTTTTAATGACTTTGGCTCAAGATTATATGCAAAGGGACATTGCTTGCCTACAAGCGACTCGGGTTCATAAACCTTTCCTATCCCTGCAATTATCTGCCTGATTATTCTGCCTTCGTTTTCCTCACCGAAACTCACTTCCATTTTTAAAAGCTTGTCTGAACCTTCTACTCGCTCAGCCTTCTCAATTCTTCCGATTCGTATTTCCAATTTTTTAAAATCGTCAAAATTTATTGTTTCCATGTTATATGAATTAATAATCTCATTTTTTTAGGAAAATAAAAAGGGCGGGGAAAGCCCTTACTTCTATGCAAAAAAGAAAAACCAAAAAATCAGAATTGGTGCAACGAGTGCGGCGCTTGACCAAAAACAGCTTATTGTCTTCAGTTTTTCCCGGCGCCGGAAAATTTTTTTGCATTTACAGTAAAGCAGATAGAAATACAGCAGCACGTAAAGAATAACGCAGGCGCAGGCAGTTTTTTTGAGGTCCCAGAAATCTTCGCAATCATATGTTTTCAGGCTGAAGAGAGTCAGCCAGAGAAAAACAGAAAAAATGACGCTGTATAAGAAGTTGTAAATTGCTTCTTCGATGATGATCCGCGTTGCAAGTCTCATGGTTGCTCCTTTTTGCGGAGAAAATATATAAAGTGCTTTTTTACAAATAACATTTTTTATGATTTCAGTCAACAAAAAAGCCCGTTACCGGGCTTTTAGTTAGCTTGCAAAAAGACGATTTTTAAAGCGGGTTTTCAGATAGTCTGCAAATCCTGCAATGCTTCCCGAGAAATATAAATATATAAGCAGAATTAAAATGAAAAGCGGAATTATAAAATAATCTGTAAAAATATTATTGCTGATGCCTGTATCTATTTCTGTCGGACCGACAAAATACGCTGCCTGGTCGGGCGGTAGAAACATATCTTCCCCCGCCTCAAACGTTCCTCCAAAGTCAATTCCAGCGGTAAAAAATTCGACATCCCGGCCATAAATAATATTTCCTGCGCTGTCCTGTCCAACCGCGCGATAGTGGTATTCTGTTCCCGGGAGCAGGCCAAAAACATGCTCATTAAAAAATCCTTCATCGTTCATCGGCGCCCGGAGAGTCGAAAAATTATAATTAATCGGATCTGTTCCCCACTCAAACCAAACAAGATTTTCATCCGGTCCGAGCTCTAAAACGCTTCCGTTAAGTATGGCGTCTATTGCAGAAACTTCGCTGGCAGGAAGTGATTCGACACGCAAATATCCGGAATCCTCCTGCGCCATTGCCAGATAGTCGGAGCTTTCGGATATTGTTGTAAAAACCTGGTCCTGGCCGTAAAAGATTCCGTTATCTGTCTCAACAACGGCCCTGTAATGATAATCTTTGCCCGGCTGGAGCCCGATGGTATTTTCGTATTGCGCGCAGGGCCCGGAAATGGTTTCTTCAAGCGATGAATTTCCGTACTGGCTGGTCGGTCCCCATTCAAACCAAAACATTGCCTGGTCATTATCTCCCATATCTGAAACGAAACCATTCAATATTGCCGAGCCGTCGGTAATGTCTGAAGCTTCACCCGTGAATAAAACAACCTCGGACGCAAGAATCACTGCAACCGGCAGAAATAAAAATCCGAGCAACGCCGCAAAAAATAACTTTCTTCTCTTCATAGTTTTGATTCCATTGGGAATCTGTTTAAGAATTATCCGGCGATAAAAAAACGCCTGTGATTTCAGACGTAACAGGAATTCAATTAAAATAACATTAAGCCGTAAATTCTGCAATCACGGCGCGGATTTCCCAGCGCCGTGATTTGAATTGCCTAATTTTGCGGAGCGGTGCTTTGGCCGTTCCCCTGTGGCTGGACCTTGATTTCACTTCTGGCCTTTAGCGCTTTCAAGATTTCTCCGGCTGCATTTCTTGCAGAGCGCAGGTCTGCGTCTGCTTCCTTAATTTTTGCCCGTGCACTTTTTAAAGCGGCATTATTGGCCTTAAGAATCGTTTGGTTTCCTCCGTCGGGCTTTAATCCTATTATTATTTCAACTGCGCTTTGCGCTTTTGTTTTTGCATCGGAAATCTTTGTGTCAAAAATCGTAAGATTTTCCTGGGCGGAGGATTTTATTTCATCATCTGTTATGGCGTTGATTCTCGTATAAAGCTTTTCGGAAATTTTTTCCATCGCTTCAGCAATCGAAAGCGCTCTGTCAGAAAACGAAATAATTGCCGCCTGGGGCATTATGAGCAAATAAATTCTCGAAGATTTTGGTATTTCAAGCGCGTCCTTTTTTAGCGTGGCAAGATCGGTATCGGCAATGATTTTTGTCCTTAAGGCATCAAGCGTGCCGGCCAGTGACTGGAGCTCCTGCTGTATGGCTCCCTTTTGCGCACCGGATATCTTTTTAAGCAAATTTATCCTAACCAAAAACTCGTTTATTTTGTTTAATTTCTGGGCGATTTCAGTTTCTGATTTCTGCTTTAATATTTCGAGTGCGGAGGTTTGCGGATTCTGGCTTGTTACAGGCGTGTCACCCACATTCGTCTGCGCAATGGCGGCAGCAGCGGATGCCAAAATTGCAAAAACCAGAAAAAGAGAAAAAATATTTTTTACATTCATAAATTTGCAATTAGATTATTGGGCCGACATCTGTTGGTCTATGCTGTCAGAGTCTTTTTTTAGTTCAGAAAGCTCCCTGTCCAGAATCGACACATCTGTTTCCAATGCACCGTCGGTATTATCGCTGTCGTCAGTTGTCAAAAGCAAAGTTGTGCTTTTTGGCAAAGGCGGCTGTTCCTGTTGTTGTGATGCCGTATCCACCTCGACGGGCATTTCTGTAGTTGAGGCATACTGCCACCACATTGCCCCGCCGGTAACAACGGCAACAACGGCTATTAATGTTCCGACAACTATTAAACTTTTTGGCATATCTTTAAAAATTTTTAACGCGACCTTTTGTTTATATAAAATTCCAGCTTCCGTCGTTTATTAAATTTTCTCCGTTCTTTTGCTTTTTAAAATCCTTTTTTGTACTATACTTTGTCACAGTCAGTCCATTTCTCGGAATCGCAAAATCAAGGTGTTGTTCGGATTCATTTTCTCCGCGGGTTTTTTTAGGTTTAAAAAATCAAGCATCATTTTTTCTGCGTTTCTCCCGCGAATTTCGTTTTTTTCCTGCTCTGAATTTTGAATTGTTTCTTCGGACGCTGAGTTACCGCCCGAAAAACTTTCGGGGTTGTGCATGGCTTTAAAAATATGTGTTATGTTTATCTATTTTGCCAATTTAAATTTTAAATTGCAAATATTTTTTTCCCAATCAAAAAACCGTCCTGCAAAAGGAGGTTTTTTGAAAAGGTTTTACAAATATCTTTTTTGTATTTACGTCGGCCTTCTTTTTGAAAGCCAGCTTATGAGGTAAATTACCAAACCGATGATTATAATCCAGATAATTAAGCCCCATGCAATGCTTCCTGTTCCCCATGTCAGCCATCCTGGCGCTGCGGGAGCTCCGCCGTCTCCGCCATTTACTGTAACTGTATACGTATCGGATGTGCCGTCTTCAGCTGTGACCGTATATTCAACGGGTGTGCTGAAATCCTGCGGTTCTCCGGATGCGGGCACAACAGTTGATCCTTGGGTAGTTTCTATCGTTGGTGTAAGATTTGTGACGTCTGTGCCGGCGGGAACGTCAACGGTTATTCGTTTTCCGGTCTGGTCAATATTTCCCTGAGAGGGCGGGTTTGTTTGGTCGAATGTGAATGAGGTTATATTTTTTTCGCTTGACCCTGTTTTGATCGTTGCCGTATATCTTTGAGTTGAACCGTCCTGCGCGCGGACCGTATATGTAACCGGATTTGTAAAATCCTGAGCAACTTCAGAGGCCGGAGTTACCGTTGCGCCCTCCGAGACTGAAATTGTAGGAGTTAAATTTGTTAAATCTGTTCCAGTGGGGACAAAAGCGGTAATTGTTTTGCTTGTCTCGTCTATTGTTGCATTAACGGGCGGACTCAACTCATCAAGAGTGAACGAAGTTATGGTTTTTTCATTGGAATTCTGCGTTTGCCCAGAAACTGTTGAAACGTTTGCGATTGCCAAAATCATCAGTCCTGCAACTGCCAAATAAAGAGAATTTTTTATAAATTTTTTCATAAATTTGCTCTAAATTACTCGCAATCGACCTTTCAACATAAATATTACGACCCGAAATATTAAAATTATGTGAAATCCCAGCGTTCAACGGCAAATTCTAAACGGCTCAACGGCGGTTGAGCCGTTTAATTTAAAGCAAAAAACCGGCTGTCCGTACCGGTTTGGCATTTTGTCGCACAATAAAGATTATCTGTGAAATCCCAGATCGGCAGGATTCTGTCCTCCCGAAATCAATTCAACTTTTCCTCCCTCAATTTCGAATTTTTTGCGCAGATCCTTGACTTTCATTGATAAACTTACTGTCTCAGACGGCAGATTTTCCTTCTTAATATATCCTTTTGACCAAAAATCAATCACCAGCTTGCTGTCGCCAAAAATATTTTTAATCCCCTCACCCATCGCAATTTCCAGGGCGTACTTGCATGCAAGTAATTCGCCATAGTTATTGGTGTTCTCCCGTCCCAAAAGATGAAAACCGCGCGCGTTTATATCGTTTTTGTCCAGCACTTTATGAAGAAGGCTTTTCCCATCCTCATCTGTTACGCTGATTTCGACGCCTTCGCCTGCCCCCGTACCCGCGTCAAAATAGATGCCCTTTTCAAGCGCGACATGTTTTACCTTATAATCCGCTCCTTTTTCGAGCCATTCCTTCGCCTCTTTTTCACTCTCAAAGCCCTTATAGCGGGCTCCAGGCACGCCAGAAACGGCTTTTTCGCACTCAGCCCAGCTTGTGGCGATTCCCTGTCCTTTTTGCGTGGAATAGGCGTAAAATTTCTGTTTTTTTGCCATATCAAAAAAGCCCTTCCGGGCGATTTGAACGAAATTTATCTTCTTTTTTGTACTACGCGAGACTTTCTTTTCTTTCTGAGTTTTCTCGCTGCTCTTTTTCTATTTGCCCAAGTCATTGATTTTATTTTTAATAATATGTTCCGGGACTTGGATTCGAACCAAGATACTGGCCTCCAAAGGGCCATGTCCT
Source organism: Patescibacteria group bacterium (assembly GCA_022703425.1). Taxonomy (GTDB): domain Bacteria; phylum Patescibacteriota; class Minisyncoccia; order Minisyncoccales; family Staskawiczbacteraceae; genus JAKLDQ01. The sequence continues at coordinate 34,527 of JAKLDQ010000003.1, forward strand.
ACCATTAGACGATCCCGGAATTTACCTGATTATACAATTTTACAGCGATTTTTTCAATACAAAACCGGCCCCCTGTATGGCCGGTTTTTTTGTTATTTACAAACGGTATACGTATTAATGCATTTTGTGACACCTGTTCCGTTCTTGCCTGCGCACATATATGTGCCGTCGGGAAGCTGGGTTGAAACGCAGAAGTTTTGCACTCCTGCAAAACATGCCGGCTTGCCTCCTCCGCTGCTGATAATATCTGAATTAAATGCCAGCAGCGAATTTCCGTGATTTTCGAGATATCCGTTCAGCAGACCTCGGTTGCACAGTTTGGAATAGCTTTTATTTGCATCGTACGTGTCGCCTGCCACTGAAGCGATCTGCCAAAGGCTTTTTCTTATTTTTTCTTTTTGTAAAATCGGCAGAATAACAAATTCGATTTTTTGAGAATCAATCGGTTCCTCGATTATAACTGGAGTATTAAAGTTAGAATTGTCCGCTTTTATATAAACAGACACTTCTTTTTCAGGAATTCCGATGGCGAAGACTTTTTCAAACCTCAGACTGTAAAGCATATTGTCTTTTTTACCTATCCAAACATCAAAATTTAAGTCTCCCATTTGCTCCAAAATGCCGTTTATGATCTCTGATGCAAAAGACGCTGCCATCGCGTTTTCCTGTGCGGCCATGCTGTCGGAAATAAATTTTTTAACATTATCTTTGTCGACTTTCAAAATATAATGATAAGCGTCGACGTTATTGATTTTTTCATCGGGCAGCTTTTTGTCAAATACCAAAAACGGTCTTAGAAACTGCAGATTTCCCGCCTTGTTAATCTGTTCTGAAGCGGGCAAACTAATATTTTCTGCCTCTGAAAGAAATCTTGCGGATTCCTCGTCAATTTTTAGCCACCTGCCCTGAATCCCGGATAGATCAGAAAATATTTCCGGCGCATTGGGCACAAAAAGATTATTTATCTTAGCGTAAAAATTTTTGTTTGCTGTTATTAGATTTATATTGGCGATTGCTGTATTTTGCGGTACTCCCGACATAGAAGACTCAGCCAAGAGATCAAATGTGATATTTGCTTTGGGGTTGTTTTTATCAGTTGTGCCGTTTTGACTGTCAATTGCAATAGAGGCTGTGCCCTCGGGAGCTGAGAAAGACATATTCAGTTTTGTGCTGTACGATGCAGCTGACATTTTCTCAAACATCGTATCAATTACCGCCTCGGGGGATTTGCCGAAAAAATCCCATGCTAAAATTGCATTCAAATCAAAAGTATTTGTGACAACCAGAACTCCGGCGGCTCCCAAGAAAATCACAAAAATCAGGGATATAATAACAATTGCGGCAAAAAACCCGCCCTTTTTTCTTGCGCGTGGCTGGAAATAATCTTTTTGCATTATCGATTCGGTTTTTGGAGCAGATTGGATATTTGGCGAAAAAGAGGGTTTCTCAAATGGTTTTTGAGGTTCTGCATCGGCGGATCTTTTTATTTCAACCCGTTGCTGCTGAAAATTCGGCTGAGCTGGTCCTTGTTGCGCGGGCCTCCGTTCAGCTTGCTGAAACGGCTGCTTTTCAAAATTTGGCCTTGGCTGTTGTTGCGAAGGCTGTTGAGAAAACTGCCTTTCAGGTTGAAACTGCTTTTCAAATGCCGGTTTTGTATTTTGCTGAAGGTTTTGTTTCTGGACCTGTTCGTGCGTATTTAAATTTGTTTCCAATGGACGGCTTTGCTGTGACGATTGCGGTTTTGGGGAAAATTCCTGCGGTTTTGCCGAGCTATCTTGAACGGGCGGAACTGATTGCGGAGCCTTGCCTGAAACTGCGTCAAAATTTTCCTGGACTTCTTTCTCCGTCCACCCCGCATCAAGCAAAACTTTTCTTATTTGTTCGTCTGTCTGGCCAAGCGAACGGACCTTTTTTATAAATTCGATTGCTTTTGGATCAGCCATAATAACAACCAAGCGTAATGAAACAATTTACTTTTGTATAAATATTTCATAGGCGAGGCAAAAAATTGTGAGTATTATTAATTATACCACTTTTTAAATTGCAACAGGAAATGTCAAGGTGTGAAAATCTTTTGCATTAAAAAGCCGCCCTTCCGGGCGGTTTTTTTAGGATTGCTGATATGTTATGTTGACAACCGCAAGCTCAAGCGGAAGCTGGCTTATTGTGGCATATTTTATCCTGTTCTCTGCATCAATAAACATTTCAATCAATTTGTGAATATCCACCTCTGAAAATCCAGCCGTTTGAGCCTTCATTTTATCAATTTCATCCCGCGAAAACCCCGAGTTTTGCAGATTTAAATACACAGGATTAATCTTCAGAAGCAGCGATTGCCTCAGATAAAAAACCAAAGTTTTTGTGAATTCCTGCAGATCGACGCCGGAATCTACAAGCGTACCTATAAAGGTTATGGCGTCTTTTGTATTTTTTTGCACAAGATAATCCACAAATTGGGCCACCTGCCCTACTTCAACGATTCCAAGCAACTCTTTAATGCTTTCGGTTTTTATCGTGCCAATATTTCCAGAAAAACTTATGCATTCGTCAAGCAAAGATTCTGCATCGCGGAAAGATCCGCGCGAATTTAATGCGATTAAAGACAATGCTGATGGCTCAAACTGGATTTTTTCTTTTTTGGAAATGTATTCAAGCTTTTTTACGATTTCTGGCACTTGCAACTTCTTAAAATCAAATCTCTGGCACCTTGATGTGATTGTTGCAATCATTTTGTGAGCTTCGGTTGTCGCCAGAAGAAAAATTGCATGAGCCGGCGGTTCTTCAAGCGTTTTTAGCAACGCGTTTGCTGCGGACTTTGAAAGCTGGTGGCATTCATCAATTATAAAAACCTTATATTTTGATTTTACCGGAGCAAACTTGATTCCCTCTATCAATTCTCTTACATTATCAACTCCCGTATTTGAGGCCGCATCGATTTCTATTATATCCATTGACCTTGACTGCATTATTTCTGTGCATGAGGAGCATTTGTTGCAGGGCTCGAAACTTGTCACTGTTTGCTGGTTACCAGTTGCTGGTTTTTCACAGTTAATTGCTTTTGCAAAAAGCCGGGCAATCGTCGTTTTTCCCGATCCCCTTGGACCGGAAAACAAATATGCATGCGAAATTGAATTGTGTGCGATTGAGTTTACAAGCGTTTTTACCACATGCTCCTGCCCCACTACCTCGCCAAATGTTTGTGGCCGATATTTTCTATATAAAACTAAATTAGACATACGTGTCGCACAATAAGTTATTTTTTGAAAACGAAAAATTTATATCCTGCAAAGTTCCAGACGGCGGCAGCAAGAGCGGCAAAGATTATGCTTAAATCCCTCCAGACAACAACAGGAATATTATACTGCGGTCCCAAAATGGCGGTGAAATAGTAAAAAGCGGACAAATCGATGGCCAGTCCGACCAGCGTCACGGCAAAAAATTGGATAATTTCTCTTATGATTCCGTCTGTTTCCAATTTTAGAAACGCCCAATGCTTATTCCCCCAATATTTTACCAAAGTTGCCATTAAAAAGGAAATCGTTTTTGCAATCAGCGGCAGAGTAAGCGCAAATATTCCAAAAATTAATGTCGAAAGCTGAAAAATCTTAATATCAACAACAGCAGAAAATGCGCCAATCAAAAAATATTTTCCGGCCTGGAATATAAAAATAAACTTTTTACCGAGCAGATAAGTTATCCACAACCCAAAAAGCGCTGTTATCGGCAGAATCCAATGAATGAACCATATCCACCACCCTATTTCCAGCTCCATGCCTCTCAAAATATCTCCTGCGATCCACGCCACCGCCCATCCGCAAATTAACGCAAAAATTACGTCTACAATTTTCATGTAAATTACCTTAACATATCACAAAGGATGCAAATTTTAAAGTGTGGACTAAAACGAAAAAAAAACTTAGAATGGAATAATTTAAATCTTATGAAAAACATAAAAAGATTTGCAGTTTTTTGCATCATTGGACTTTTTTTGTCTTTGCCGGTTCTTGCATTCGAGCGGGATTCTTCAGAAATTACAGATTGGTATATTAGGGATTTTGAAAGCGAGATAATTGTAAATAAGGACTCATCTCTTCTAATTACAGAAAGGATTACAGCTGACTGCGGAGATCTGCCCGGCAAACACGGGATTTTTCGCGTTCTGCCCACAAGAGTAAAAGCAGGATCCCAAATCTTTCGCATGCCTGTAGAACTTGTCAGTATTGCAGACTTTTATGGTAATCCGTACAAGTTTCAGATATTAAAAAACGGAAACGCAGGAACAATAACATGGAAAATCGGAGATCCCGACATTACCGTAAAAGGTAAAAATCAATATAAGATAATTTATAAAGTGAGGAATGCCGTTCGCACGGAAAAGCAAAATTATGACGAGTTCTACACGAATTTAATCCGAAACTTCTGGGATCTGGAAAATAATAATTTGCGCGTGACAATTAAATTTCCTGAAGAGATAAACAGCCAGAATACCGACATCTCATATTATTCGGGCGTTTTGGGATCAAAAGGCACGAGTTTGGCAATTTACAGCTGGACATCCACCAATACACTTGAGTTTACTTCGACCGGAAAACTCAAAAAGAATGAAGGAATAACTGCATCTGTGACCATGCCGAAAGGAATTTTTGCCCCATACCAAAAAACATTCTTTGAAAAATACAACGAAATATTCGGGAATTTATTCTTTTTTCTGCCCTTAATCTCGCTTATTTTTATGTATCTTTTGTGGAGAAAATTCGGCAGGGACCCAAAGATAAAAAGCCCGGTTCCGCCAGAGTTCGGAATCCCGCAGAATATTTCGCCCGTTCAAATGGCAACAGTCATAAAATCGGGCTCCTGGAGAGACAGCTCGATAACGGCTGCAATAATAAATTTTGCTGTCAAAAAAATTCTGGTTATTAAAGAGCTTAACGAAAAAATTCTTTTCTTTAAATATAAAGACTTAAAATTAAGGCTTATTGCAGATTATAAAAATGTGGGGCTTACAGAAACTGAAATTTTGATTTTGGACACATTGTTTCCAGACGGAAAAAATGAAATAAAACTTTCTGAAATAAAAAAAGACAGGGTTGTCGCAGAAAACATTTCTGAAATCAAAAGATCTGCTTTTAATGATTCGGTTAAAAATGGCTGGCTGGCAGGATCGTCCGTATATATGCCGGCGCTCCTCGTAGGCCTTGCAGCGGGCGTTGTTTTCATTCTTGTTCTGCTATCGGTGATTTTTCTTGGCATTACTGACGGCGATTATCTGACATTTTTCGTTAAAATGGATGCAAACCTGGCAGCATGTGCTGTAATCATCATATTATTTGCTCTTTTAATGCCCAGACGAACGCAAAAAGGAGCCGATCTGATGTTTCAGATTCTGGGATTTGAAAGATATATGAAGCAGGCAGAGGACTACCGCCAGCAGTTCTACGAGAAGGAAAATATCTTCGATAAATTTTTGCCATATGCGATTGTTTTTGGTATAACCAGCTTATGGATAAGGAAAATGGAGGATATTTACGGCAAGGATTTTTATAAAAACTATCATCCTGCCTGGTATGCCGGAGCCATATCCTCGACTTTTGACGCAGACAGCTTTACGTCCCAGATAAACTCCATCGCTCACAACATTTCATCGAGTACTTCGTCTTCCAGCGGAGCCGGAGGCGCAGGCGGTGCCGGCGGAGGAGGAGGCGGCGGTGGAGGCGGAGGATGGTAAAACGATGAAAAAGAAACTCGCAAAATTTCAAAAATTTCTTGAAAATGTCGACAGTTACCGGGACAGGGTGCTTTTTGTTTTTATAAAACCTTATTGGCCAAGGGCAATAACTCCAAACCATATTACGTATATCAGGGTTGTCATAGGGGTTTTGCTTTTTGTTTTGCTTTTTTATTTTAAGATTGAAAACAAGACGCTTATCCTTTCGTTGTTTACTTTCGGAGTTCTGACTGATTTGATTGACGGGCCTGTCGCACGTGGAACAAAAAGAGTTACCGAGTTTGGCGCAACGCTGGATTCAACTGCCGACAGGATTATTTTAGCTCCGATAGCAATCTACAGCCTTTTTCTTCACGGACATCAATGGCTTCTGCTTATTCTTGTTTCTATGGAGCTGATAAACGGAATTTTTGCCATATATTACAGAACGAAGGAAATTTATTTGGAGTCCAATATTTTCGGAAAAACCAAAATGGTATTGCTTTCTGTCCCTTTTATTGCGATGCTGTTTTATTGGCCGAATTTTCCTCATCCGTTTTTTTTGTGGATGCTTTGGGTAACAATCCCCTTCTCCATTCTAAGTATTTTATCGAAAGTATTAGATTTGAAACAACATGCCTAAAATAAATCACAAAATAAAAATTTTTAATACGCTTACGCAGGAAAAGGATTTGATAAAACCGATAAAAGGAAAAAAAATCAATCTCTTTGTATGTGGTCCCACGGTGTATGATTATTCGCATCTGGGACATGCCCGCAACTATGTGATTTTCGATGCATTTGTAAAATATCTGCGTTTCTGCGGCTTTAAGGTGACCTATTTACAGAACATAACGGATGTTGACGATAAAATAATAGCCCGGGCCCGCGAAAAAGGAGTGAGCTCTAAAGACCTTGCTGTTGCGTTTGAAAAAGAATATCTTGCCGACATGAAAAGCATAGGCATTACCAGCGTTTCAAAGTATGCCCGCGCAACTGCACATGTAAAGGAGATCATAAACCAGGTTGAAAGACTTATCAAAAAAGGATTTGCCTATGAGCTTAAAGATGACGGAATTTATTTTGATATCGGCAGATTTCCAGATTACGGAAAACTATCGGGAAGGACTGCAATCGAGGCCGAAGATGCAGTGTCGAGAATAGATTACAGCAGGAATAAAAAAAACAGAGGTGATTTCTGCCTATGGAAAATCTCGAGCAATGAAAATGAGCCGTCATGGGATTCACCTTTCGGCAAGGGAAGGCCGGGATGGCACGTCGAAGACACAGCAATTACAGAAAAGTTTTTTGGACCGCAATATGACATTCACGGAGCCGGCAGAGATTTGATATTTCCCCACCACGAGGCGGAAATATCCCAAATGGAGGCCGTTTCGGGAAAATCCCCCATGGCAAAATACTGGATGCATGTCGGCTTTTTAACAATCAATGGCCAAAAAATGTCCAAATCACTGAAAAATTTTATCACATTGAAGGATTTTTTAAGGAGGTATTCTGAGAAATATTTAAGGTATTTCATTATAAGAAATTTGTGGCGCTCTCCGGTTGATTATTCGGAGTCAACAATGATTGAGGTGAAGTCATCACTTTCAAGAATCGAAGAGTTCTTAAGGCGTGTGAATGAGATTAAAAAGCGCGCAAAAACGGTAAAAAGCACGGGCGCACTCAAATTGGTTCAAAAAGCCAAAGCAGATTTTTACAGCGAGCTGGATGATGATTTTAATACCCCAAAGGCGTTTGCAGTTCTGTTTGACCTCATTAAGGACATCAATAAATTTATTGATGAAAATAATCTTTCTAAGAAGGAAGCAGCCGAGGTTTTTAAGCTTTTTCAGGAAATTGATAAGATATTCAGCATGATAGATTTTAAGATCATCCAAAAAAGCATTCCGGCCTCCGTAAAAAAACTTGTTCAGCTGAGGGAAAAATACAGAAAGGAACAAAGCTGGAAAAAATCTGACGAAGTACGCCTTCAAATAGAAAAGCACGGCTATGTTGTTGACGACACGAAAGACGGCCCCGTAATCAGAGTTATGTAAAAAAGAAAAACCACTGGGAGCAGTGGTTTTATTTTGCATGAATGTTCTTTTATTTTCTCTTCTCTTTGATGAATTTACGGATTTTTGATTCTTCCTCCTGAAGATTTTGGATCTCGTGGAGCATCCTGGTCCGATGCGCCGGGTTTTTGGTTTTTTTAAGCTTACTGTTTAGTATTTTTATTCTGGAAATCCGGTTATCCAGTGCCGACTTCGGATCTCTGCGGACTTCGTCGATAAATGATGTTGGAGTTGCTTTGGTCAGATTTCCTGCGCTAACTATCACTATTTCTCCGTCGATAATTTCAACTGATTCGGGGTCGATAATATCCAAGTCGTCTGACATAGAGAATGCCTTCCATGCAAAAGGTGAGAAAGTGTTGGGAATGTTCTGGAATCTTTTATAACATAAAAAATAGACACTTGCAACCATTGCGTCCATCCGTTGATTTGTAATATACTAGTGTATTATGGCCAACAATCAGCAGCTTCCCGATAAGCTTCCTCCGCAAAATGTTGAGGCAGAGCAATGCCTGCTCGGCTGTTTGATGTTGGACAAAGACGCTATTATAAAAGTCGTTGACTTCATTAGGTCTGAGGATTTTTATAAGGATATCCACCAGAACGTGTATCAGGCGATGGTTGACCTCTATTCCAGGGCAGATCCGATTGATATTCTGTCTGTTTCGGCCAGACTTAAAGAAAAGAATCAGCTTGATGATCTTGGCGGTTCCGCATACCTGACCGCGCTGATAAATACTGTTCCGACAGCCACCCACGTCTCAAATTACGCAAAGATCGTGAGGCACAAGAAAATTCTAAGAGACCTTATTTCTGCATCACACGAAATCGGACTTTCAGCCTTTGACGAAGCAGAAGATGTGGACAGTCTCCTCGACAAGGCGGAAAAAACTGTTTTTAGTATTGGACAGCGCGCACTGACACAGAGCTTTACTGCAATCAAGGATATATTGCCCGAAACATTCGAGCGTCTCGATGCGCTTTCAAAGAACCAGGGCGACCTTCGGGGAATTCCTACGGGCTTTAAAGGGTTAGACAATATACTTGCGGGACTTCAAAGATCTGATTTGGTTATTCTTGCTGCCAGGCCGTCTATGGGAAAATCATCATTGGCAATGGATATTGCAAGGCAGGTCGCAGTATTTCAAAATATTCCTGTGGGAATTTTCAGCCTTGAAATGTCAAAAGATCAGTTGGCTGACAGAATGATTGCCAGTGTTGCGAATATCGATTCATGGCACCTGCGGACAGGCAGATTGCAGGACGATGATTACCAGAGGATTCAGCATGCAATGGGCACGCTTTCAGAAGCCCCGATATATATAGATGATGCCGGATCTGTTAATATTCTGCAGATGAGAGCTATGGCCCGAAGATTGCAGGCAAACAAAGGACTGGGACTCCTTATCGTTGATTACCTGCAATTAATGGAGCCGTTGAACAAATTTGCATCACCCGTTCAGCAGGTTTCAGAGAGTTCGAGGGCGTTAAAAATTTTGGCGAAGGAATTGAATGTTCCAATATTGGTTCTGTCTCAGTTATCCCGTGCTGTCGAGCAAAGAGTGCCTCAGATCCCCCGCCTTGCCGACTTGAGGGAGTCCGGAGCTATCGAGCAGGACGCAGATGTTGTTTTGTTTATTTATAGAGAAGACAGGTACAACGAAAACAGCCTAAAAAAGAATATTGCTGAAATAATAATTGCAAAACATAGAAACGGTCCGCTTGGAACAGTTGAGTTATACTTTGATGAAAAGCGCGTGAGCTTTAGAAATCTCGATAAAAACGAATACGCAGAATTTGCATCAGAAGGAATTTAAAAAAATGGATTCAATAGAAAAACTTGCAAATATATTCAAAAAATTTCCGACGGTCGGCCCGAGGACGGCCAGCCGTTTTGTTTTTTACCTGATGAAACAGCCGAAGGAAAAAATTGAGGAATTCGCACAGGCAATTGTCGAGCTTAAAAATCAGATTAAATTTTGCCGATTTTGTTTTAATCCGTTCCAGCCGGACAGCACTACGCCCGGGGAATTGTGCCATATCTGCCAAAATGCATCGCGGGAAAGAAAAATTTTGTGTGTTGTTGAAAAGGAAACAGATTTGGTTTCCATTGAAAAAGCAAAAAAATTCAAAGGAATTTATTTTGTTCTCGGCGGGTTGCTGGCTTCATATAAAAAAGAGGACATGGATAAAATCAGAATTGAGGAGTTGAAAGAAAGAATAAAAGAATCATACAGATTCGGCATGCCAAAAGTTGATTTTGAAGAAGTTATAATTGCGATCAATCCAACTCCCGAGGGAAATGCAACGTCAATGTATGTTGAACGCGAATTGAAACAAATAACATCTCCCACCCCGTTTAAAATCACTCATCTTGCAAAAGGAATTCCTGTCGGAGGCGAACTCGAATATGCCGACGACGAAACATTGGAATCTGCCTTTGAAGGAAGGAAATAACCTTAGGAGTAAAACCGTTCGAAAAATTTCGGGCTTTGTTTTTTTGTATCTTTTTGAATTGATGATACATGAATGTAGAAGAAAAAATGCAATAAAAGAGCGCCGAGTCGCTCCTTTGGACGGGGGTGAAATATCCAAAGGTTTGCGAAACGGCGCATTACACGGCTTCTTGTGCTTCTTAGTTATGGTTCAAAGCGCGAGCCAAAAGCTTGGTCTGGGCTCATACAAGAAGCCGAATATTTGATGAGGAGGGGCCTCCGGAAAGGTGGTTCCGGTGCGAACGGGTTCCCGCTCCTCATCCGAGAGCTACAGCAGCTCTCGACTTATATTATAAGCTGACGGACGTCCGAGGATCTCGGGATAATCGGAAGAGGGCATTTCTGCATATGCAGAGGGTTCAGAGTGGAAACTCGCGGGCCCGAGAAAATTGCGAGCACTATCTAAACCTGCCATACGGCCGTACGGCAATGCGCTAAGCAGGCGCCCTTTCTTCGGGGTCCTGCTTTCCGTCAGCTAAAAGAGCAATGTTTGCTCGTATAATAGCATAATAAAAAACAGGCGTCAACCCGCCTGTTTTTTACGTCTTTGTTTTTCAGCACTCCTCACTTGGTGCTCGTCCATTCCGAAATGATGCGCTATTTCATGCCATACTGTATCTTTAATGGCTTTTCTAATTGCATCGGGCGTCACGAATGCCTGCTCGATTGGATTTTTGAAAATTGTAATTTTATCTGGCAGAACCTGTCCGTATTGTTCTCTTTTTGTTAATGGAATGCCTTCGTATAATCCAAAAAGAAGCGCTCCTCTAAGCCTTAATTTATGTATCTGCTCAGGCGAGGGATTGTCTTCGATAACAATATCGACGTTTTTCAATCTCTGCAGAAATTTTTCGTCAATCGCTTCAATTCCCTCTTTCACCAGATTCTCGAATTCTTCGTATGTCATATCAGCATTATACAAGCAAAAAAGCGTTTTTTCAACGCTTTTTTGCAATCATTTAATTATAATGTCGGCCAGGGTTCGCTGGATTTAATTTTTGCGATTCTGGCTTTAAGTTCTTTATTTGCCTTGAAGTCCTCGTTTTTTGCTTTTTGTGAATCAAGCCAAGCATTAAATCCCAAAGCTCCCGACTTGTACATCCAAATTCCGAAAAGTCCGAGAAGCAGCGGGATAAAGAACGAGTCAAACAGTAAATTGTTTGTCAGACCAGTATTAATGTCTGTTACCCCCAATACTCCGGTTCTGGTTACAACGATATTTGCATTGCCGGTTATCGGATTTGAACTTTCGGCTGTAACCGTGACGCTGTTTGTAAGAGTTGTTGTGCCGTATGAAAAGTTTGCGGCCGAAGCAACCTGTGCGGAATATGTTATTGTCACCATCTGGCCGGCAGGAATTGAGTTTATCAAGACTCCGTATACGATATCATTTCCGCTGTAGTTATAATTTGCTCCGCTTACAACCACGCTGTTATTCTGCAAAATCAATCTTGATGGCAAAAGGTCCTTTACAACAACATTTCTCACCTCCTGAGAGCTGTTTGCCTGGATTGTAATTGTAAAGTTCAGGATATCTGATGGCGAAGCTGCTGCGCTTGTTGACCAGTTGAAGTTGCCCGATGAAAGGTTTCTGACAGTTTTGTTTACCGTCAAAAGATTTCCAACATTGCCTGTTGAAAATGTCATGTCCTGCCCGTAAATCGGTCCGCCTGCACCCTGCGCGACGGCTCTGAAGTGATAATAAGTGTTTGCTGATAATCCTGTAATGTTCTGGCTGAATGTGTTGTTATAATTCATCTGCTGGTGCTGAGTTTCATACCCGTATGAAGTTGTTGTTCCCCACTGGAACCAGACATAAACATTATTGTAGTATCCGCTGTTGTATCCGTTATATCCGGACAGATATCCGTTTAATGTTGCCTGATTTGTAGATATGTTTGTCGCCGAATTTGTCTGGACTGAAAGTGTTTGCTGGATGCAGGATGAGTTTTGGCATCCGTACTGGCAGTATTCAATCAGTTCGTCCTGGTTTCCGCAGGAATCAAACCAATATAATGAATTACCAACGCAGCTTCTATAGTTATGGTCTGTGCAGGTTGTCTGGCAGCTTCCATTTGAACATTGCTGGTTGGAAGAACATTCTGTTGTCAGCCTGTCTTCTGTCGAGCTTGAGCAATTTGAATTGACTGTACCGGCATTATTGCAGATATAGGTTCTGTATGTTTTATAAACATCTCCATTCTTACAGAAAGGATTTCCGATATATCCGTTTGTTCCGCAATCTGCATTGCTATCGCAGGCGATATCAACATCCTCGCATTGGCCGTTTGAACAGGTCTGTGTTGAAGAACAGTTTGTTGCCAATCTGTTTTCTGTGTTGGTCGAACAGCTTGAGCTTGGAGTGCCGGGATTGTTACAGACATATGTTCTGTATGTTCTGTAAACGTCGCCGTTCTGGCAGAATGGATTTCCTATGAATCCGTTGGTTCCGCAGTCAGCGTTGCACGAGCAGGCAATATCAACATCTTCACATTGTCCGTTTGAACAGGTTTGCGAAGAAGAGCAATTAGTCTGAAGCCTGTCTTCTGTCGTATTTGAGCAAGAAGACGAAGGAGTTCCCGGATTTGTACAAATGTATGTTCTAAATGTCTTATAAACATCTCCGTCTCTGCAGAAAGGATTTCCGATGTAGCCATTGGTTCCGCATTCAGCATTTGAACTGCATGCAATTTCAAGATCAATACAGCTTCCTCCGCTACAGGTCTGATTTGACGTGCAATTTGTTAAAAGCCGGTTTTCATTATCTGTTGAGCAAGATGAATTTGGCGTTCCGGGATTGTTGCAGACGTATGATCTGTAAGTCTTGTAAACATCACCGTCATAACAAAATGGATTTCCGATGTAGCCATTGGTTCCGCATTCAGCATTTGTAGAACACTCTATATGCAAATCCTGGCACTGCCCGTTAGAGCACGTCTGGTTTGCTGTGCAATTTGTCATGAGTCGGTCTTCCTGAGAAGAAGAACATGAAGATGCAATTGTACCAGGGTTGTTGCAGGTGTAAATTTTGAACGTTTTATAAACATCTCCGTTCCTGCAAAAAGGAGAGCCGATATATCCGTCTGTTCCGCAATCTGAATTTGAATCGCATGCGACGTTTGCGCATTGTCCGTTAGAACAGGTTTGTCCTGATGCGCACGTTGTGATTAATCTGTCTTCAGTTGTATTAGTACAGGATGAAGCGGGAGTCCCCGGGTTTGCACAAATATATGTTTTATATGCTCTGTAGACATCTCCGTCTCTGCAGAACGGGTTTCCGATGTAGCCGTTTGTTCCGCAATCTGAATTGCATCTGCAGGCAACGGGCAAGTCCTGGCACTGTCCGTTAGAACATGTCTGGCTGGTTGTGCACTGGGTAACTAAAGTTGGCACAGTTGCATTTGAACAAACTGATGCAGGTGTTCCGGGATTTGAACATGTATATGTTTTTATATTTTGATATACTCCATTGCCTTGGCAGAAAGGGCCGCCAACTGGACCGTCTGCTCCGCAGTCAGAGTTTCTATAGCAGGCAATATTTACACACTGTCCGTTAGAGCATGTTTGGCTCGATGTGCAATTTGTCATCAGCCTGTTTTCTGTTGAATTCGTGCAGGCAGATGCCGGTGTTCCGGGATTTGAACATGTGTATGTCTTGTAGGCTTTATAAACATCTCCGCTCTGGCAGAAAGGATTTCCAATATATCCGTCTGTTCCGCAGTCGGAGTTTCTATAACAGGTTACATTTGAACACTGTCCGTTTGAACAAACCTGATTTGTTAAACAGGATGTTACCAGTCTGCTCTCCGTTGAGTATGTGCAATTTGAAGCAGTTGTTCCCGGATTTACACAATCATATGTTTTATATGCTTTGTAGACATCTCCGCTCTGGCAGAAAGGATTTCCAATATATCCGTCTGTTCCGCAATCTGAATCGGTGCGGCAAACAATGTTTACACACTGAGCATTTTGGCACACCTGATTCGATGCACATGTTGTATAGATTTCTTCGCGATGTCCGCACGAATCGTACCAGTAAATCGCATTTCCGACGCACTGTTTGCTGGCATGAGAATTACAATTATGTCCGCACCTGAGCGTGCTTAACCATCTGTTGCCATATGTGCATGCGCTTCCAATCACGAAGTTATTTTGTGATGTACTCCATTTGCCAAGCACATTGTCACAGCATGAGCTCCATCCGCATCTTCCGCCATCAAAATAGCTGACGCAATCCATGTGCTCAACCTTGTCAAAACCTGCCAGCTGACAAACCTTCAATGCGGTTGTGCTGTCTAGGTTTAAAGCTCCCTGTCCGTGGTATTCGGAAGGAATTCTTCTATACCCGTACTGGGAAGCCAGGCTGTTTACGAAATCTCGGATTCCCATGGGATCCTTGTACCAATCCCCGATTGTGCTTGCCTGAACCGCCGAGCTGAAAGAGAAAAACAGCACAAAAATGGCAAGAGTGGCAAACCCCGCCTTTAATATTAAACCGAAAACATTTTTTTCTGCTTTCATGTATTTTGCCCCAATCAAAGCAAAAAGCCGAATTATGGGCAGTTAATTATAGTAGTTTATATATCAAGTTTTGCTTCCACGGCAATCCTTTGCAGGTTTTTGCCCGGAGGCCAACAACTCACTAACACTAGCATACTGTCAGAATTTGTCAATCCTGACGGTGAGATTTCACTCCCTTTTGCTATTATCGATTTCCTAGTGACAGTATACGAAAATTGCTTGTGATTTACAACCAGGTGAACCTTGCTTCCCTCTGTTAGGTCATTTAGGTCGGAAAAAACCCAGTCATGTTTTATCATGGGCCAATTTTCTGGAGCTGAATGTCCCAGTATGATTGTTTGTCCGTTCTCACCAGGATCGGCAGATCCAGGATATACAATTACACCTTTGTCGAGCGCAGCAGAAAGTGTGCCGAGGTCAGCTGATTGAGGAAATGAAACGGGAACATCAATATTTATTTCTGGAATGCGGATGCTATTTTCTCTCTCAGAATAAACGAAAATCTCTTTTTTAATTTCCGCATTTTCCTGTGAGCTCTTTTGGTAAACAACATTGGGATTCTGCGAGTCAGCATTTGCGTTTTGGTATGGATAAATAAAATCATTAAAAATTGCAGATATTGCACGATAATTAAAAATCCACGAAACATCAGCCCAGTTTATAATCAAAAAGCTTAGGACGTATACTATTCCAAAAACAAGAAATAATTTTTTTGCCTGTTTTTTTGTCATTAAATTGAAACCTCGTGAGGGATAAATGTTGCAATTGAAGCCCTGTCAAGCATCGCTGTCGCAATGAGAATTGCGATTATCAATGCAGATCTGGCGAGCATGATTCTGTCGTTTATTCCCATGTTCACAAATATGTTAAGCAAGAAAGCAGAAATTACAATAGATAAAACAGAAAATACAATAACTTCAAGCAATTCGTCATATCTGTAAAGCGCGAAATTAAAAAACTTTAAATATAAATTATCTGATTCGCCCATCGGCATTCTGAAAGCGTCGCTTTCGGACAGGACTATTCCGCTTTCCTGATTTTCTGTTAAATTTTTCTCAGCAACTTGTGACGATACCTCTGCTATTTGCCCTGAACCCGTTTCGCTTTCTTCCTCAACAGGCGTTTCGGTTATTTTTTCTTCGTTATTGATGATATTTTTTTCGTTGTTAACATTTAGTGAAACAGCAGTTTCTCTCGGCGTTCCCAGAAGCTGAACCACAACAGTGGCATTGTTATCGCCAAATCCTTTCAAAACTGCAATCCCGATTTCGTGGAAATTGGGATTTAAAATATTTTCTCTGTGAGAAAGCGAATTTATCCAGGCGTCATAAACCTCCTTTGATTCCAGGAATCCGATGGCGAGGTTCTCACCGGCGTACTTGTATGAATATCCGGTTTTTAAAAACCAAAACCACGGAGTTTTTCCCGTAGGGCTGTTATGACTGAAATATCCGTTTTCTACCATATCCTGCGCCTTAAGCTTTGCTGCTTCATCCAATTTCATGCTTTCCTTAAGAATTGGAAGGCCAGCCTGCGATCGGGTATCATTTGTGAGGTTAATTATTGCATTTCTTGTAATGTCAGCAAAAAGCAGGTTAGATGGAAAATTAAATGACAATATTAGCAGCAGAAACTTTACTGCAAACAAAAATACCGCAAAATAAAACAAAGTGTTGCTTTGCAAAAATTTTGGTTTGAAATCATTTCCTTTATTCGGGACAAAGGAATGCCTGAATTTCAACGCCAAATAGTCGAACAAATCTTCGTTTTTGAACGAATAGTCCATATCTTTAATTATACACCAAACAAAAAGAAATGTCAAGTACATTTCCTTTCCTTATGTATTTGTTTAAATTACCCTATTTTGCCAATTTTTACCCCTTTTTGCAACAAAAAACCGCATTTTGCGGTCAATTGATTTCCAATATTTATACTACTTATAATACGCTCTGTCTTTAAAGCGCAGATCGATATATTGCAACCCCCTCCTCTGCTCCGGGGCGATCTCGTCATTCAGCAGCGAATTCATTCGAGTAATCTGCGCAGACGCATCCGCTTCGAGATTAAAATAAATCTGCCAATCTTCTGATGTTTGTATGTTTAACCGTAAAGGATTTGTCACAAGCGCATCCATCACATCAATATCGAAATTACTTTTCAGATTTTTATCTATCTCTGAAATAAAGGCGATGACTTTTGAATTAACAACATTTTCGCCCGTGGAAATGTCTGACTTTGAAAGGTCTTGTCGCACAATAGCCATGTCGGCCGGAATATCATAAATCTCCTCGTAAATAATCCCACTTGCGTCCATTAAAAAGCATTTTTCACCCGAAATCTCGCTTAAAAAGGCGCAAAAAACAGCGGTCGGCGTACGCTCCTTAACTAAAACCGAAATTGTTTCCGGCCAGCTTTTTTTAACTTGTGCGCTTCCAATCTTCGGATATTCTGCCAGAATGTGCTGGCTGATGGCACCCGTATTCACAAGCAGCATGCTTTTGGTTGAAACCTTCCAGCCAAAGAGATCGATTAGCCTTATTTCTGAATCTAGATTTACAAGTTTTTTTATATCGTTTGTCGCAATCTGCACATTCCCGGCAATATTAATATTGTTGACCTGAATTTTTTTAAAAAACAAAGTAAAATAAATTGCGCTGATTAAAAGCACGACAGCCAAGGCAAGATACCAAAAAAACGCCATTAAATAAAACGGAGTTTTTGGCTTTATCTTTTGGATTTTTCTCTTTATATGCCCTTTTCTATATGACATCCGAGAAAATAAAAATTATAGCCCGCGTTTAATCTTGCGTAATAGTTCTATTATATAATTAATCCAGTATTTTTGCGAAATCACGTAATCCTGCGTTTTTATGTATTCCTTTTTAAACCCGCCGTATCCCATTTTAAAGAGAGTCGGTCCTGCCCAGGGGTGATTCGGATTTTCCTTCGGATCAACAAATCCCCAAAAATCATACAGCTCGCATCCCCTGCTCTTTGCTTCCTTTATTGCTTCCCATTGCAATAAGTAAGGAATTGAATGCTTTGAAAACTCCTCCAACGAAGCCGCCTGATGATAAAAGCCGATGCCAGACCAGAAAATTACCAAAGCGCCCGCCGCAACCTCTCCTTTATATTTGCCCAGCAACAAAAGTGCCTGTCCGTCCTTGTTAAACGCATCAAACTCGTCATTTATAAATTTATCTGAAAAAGGAACGAATTTCTGGCGCTCAGAAACTTTTTTATTCAGTTGTTGATAGATTGCAATGTCAGACGGATTTTTGCTTTTTTCAATCGAGATATCCCGGCTGTCAGATGTTTTTTTGATCAGATAGCGCGTGGTCTTTCGCATATTCTTTAACAAAACATCTTCTGACTGGTTTATTTTCAGCTTCCATGTCGCTTCGTAGGCGGAAGCGTGCATCAGCGACTTCCTGAATTTTAAACCAGAAAAAATCTTTTCGTTCTCTGCGCTGTTTTCGAGCAAAGGCGCAATGCGGGCAAAGCTGGCATTCTCTTTTTTTGCATTTGACCTGAGCCATCCAACGAGCGTTTGTAAAATTTCCTTTTTTTCGTTTGCTGGCAGGTCTTCTGACATTACCGGACCATGTGGAATTAAAAAGAAAGTCCCGCGTTTTGCAGAAATTTTAACAACCAAAGCTACGGCAAACGGCGCGCCGTCTGAATATATTCCGATTCTCCAGATTTTGTTTTTCTGTAATTTCTGGAATTCACCCCAATTCCATGACTGCAAAAACGTCTTTTCCTCGTGCAAAGACAAAAAATCCTCCCATTCCTGTTTGTTTTGTATTTCCTTAATCTGCATTAGCTAAAAATTTTACTATTCTTTCTGCGTCTTTTTGGGTTATGTTAATGTGTGTCGGCAGATTTAATGTGACATCTGACAGGTATTCGGCGTTTTTGCACGAACCCTTTTTATAATCCATTTCAGACAGTTTTGTATCAAAAGGCGCAATTACCGTCGTATACCAGTCTCCAAGCAAAATGTTCTGTTTGTGCCAGGCTTCATAAATGATATCGTGAGCCTTCGGATGTTTTACTGTGAACCGCAAGTAGCTTTGCTTTCCGTTTTGGAAGTTTTCAGGAAGATCAAATGACGTCTTTTTCAATTCATCTGCATAGTATTCGAAAATTTTTCTTCTGTGGGCGTGGAATTTATCAATTTTGTGCAACTGGTGCAATGCGAGTACAGCCAAAGCTCCGGGAAGAGCCTTGGGAAAATAATCAGGCCTTTGTCCCCTTTTTTCCTTCCAGTGAACCGCTTTAGATAAAATATACGCCCATTGGGAAAATACGAGCAAAATCTTTCCTGCATTGAAAAAATTATAAATCGGTAAAATCATAAAGTGCAGAAGTATCGGGTGTAGTAACTGCTGGAAAATCCAGAATATTCCCGGCTGGCCGAATTCTTTTTGTGCCTGCCTTAAATTTTTTGCAAGTTCGTCATCATTTGTTACAGCCATTCCGCCATAAACAGACGAGATAACTTTATCGCGCGAAAAGCTGAAAAATCCCGCCTTCCCGAATGTTCCCATCTTTTGCCCCTTCCACTCTGCACCCAAAGCATGCGCGCAATCCTCGATTAAAATTAAATTGTTTTTCGCTGTAACCTGCAAAATCTCATCCATATTTACTGGCAAGCCGAAAGTATTTTGTGTTAGTAAAACCTTTGTTTTTTCGCCTATCCTGCTTTTTATGCTGTTAATATCGATGTTAAAATTTTCCTTATTGCAATCTGCGTAAACGGGCTGCAGTCCGAGCCATAAGATAGGATTTGAGGCGGCATTGCAGGTGAATGCCTGCAAAATAACCTCGCTTTTGCTCTCCAAATTAAGCGATTTTAAAATAGCCAAAAGAGAACTTCTTCCGCTGTTAAATGAGATTGCATGCTTTACTTTCAGATATTTTTTGAATTCATCTTCCAGCTCCGAAATTCCCGCGGTTCTGTTCCAAAGCCATGGCCGTATAATCAAATTCAGGGCGAGTTTTACATCGTCCTTTTCAACATTCGGCGACAATGATATCGATATTGGCTTAAATCTGTTCATTTAATTTTTTGTGAGCAGTTTTATCAATTTTTCGGGTACCCTGCCCTCGAGCAGGACAGTGTCATCCTTTTTGCACAAAAGCGTTATGGTCTGGTAAATATCCTTTGAATCCTCGCAGTATATAATATTTCTCTCTTTCATTCCAGTCTCCATAGCTCCTCTTTTGATGTCATTAAATCTTTCCTTTGTTGTAATTATGCACATATCACATATTTCCCCGATTTTTTTTCCAAGCTTATAATGAACTTCGGCGGATTTTTTTCCCAATTCAATAAGACAAGGCATTACAACAACTTTCTTTTGGGAGAAAATATTTAAATAATCGAGATCTGCCAAAGCGCCATCCGGGTTCGATGAATAAGATGAATCAATCACATTAATCCCGTGCACACCGGTTTTCTTTATCATTCCCGCCATTTCCTCCTTTATTTCTGAACAGGCCTCGGAAATTTGAGTCAAACTCATTGAAAGCTCCCTGGCAGTCAGAATTGCACCAAGCAAGTTCTCGACGTTTTGTCCGCCCAAGACATTTACCTTAAAATGGCCTAT
Organism: Patescibacteria group bacterium; assembly: GCA_022703425.1. Taxonomy (GTDB): domain Bacteria; phylum Patescibacteriota; class Minisyncoccia; order Minisyncoccales; family Staskawiczbacteraceae; genus JAKLDQ01. Next base: position 54,940 of record JAKLDQ010000003.1, read on the forward strand.
TTCTCTTCGCTTGTTTATCGTAACAAATGAAATTTGATTTTCAGTGATAGAGATGTCCTCTGTCCAGATGTCCAGATCAACGATTCCCTTCTCTCTTCCATAAATCCTCCGGTTTCCGACAGGAGGCAGGTCTGCGCGCTTATATAAATCAAGACAATATCTGTTATCTCCGTTTAAAAATAAAATCCCGTTTTTGCCGAGAGCGTTTGCTAATTCTCCTCCGCCTTCTGCCGACAACAGATTTTCCATTGTGCCGAACAATGACAGGTGCTGTTCGTTGACTCCGGTAACAATTCCGAAGTCCGGCTTTACTATGTCGCACAATAAACTTATTCCTCCTTTGTTATATGATCCCATTTCCACAATAAAAATTTCGTGTTCTTTTTTTAAGTCGTTCAAAATACAATTCGCAATTCCAATCTCCGAATTCTGGTGCTCTTTTGTGCAAAGCACATTGTATTTTTTTGAAAGAATGGCAGTTAAAAATTCCTTTGTTGATGTTTTTCCGTAGGATCCTGTAATTGCAATTACCTTCGGTTTTCCGTAAACCGTTTTGAAATTTGCCATCTTTATTGAAGCTTTTTTCAGGATTATGCTTCTCAGCAAAACAAAAAACGGCTGAAACGCCAGAACGATTGCAGAGACTACAAAAACAAAAAAGATATCGAAAACCAGTATATATAAAAGCGCCTGAGCATCATTTGTTATAAATACAGAGACCCATGTGATAAACAGAAAAACAATAATTAATGAAGCAAGCGACAGCAAGAGCGTTTTGGATGTTTTCTTCGGCTTTAAAACTGATTTTCGGTATATCGCGCGAAAAAATGATGCCGATTCAAAAACGTAAATTAAGAACAGCGCAGAAAAAAGATAAGAAATCAGCCATGGAGAAAAAATAAGCAAAAAAGCGATTAAAATTTTTGAGTAAAACCAAAAATTAAAAATCAGCTTTCTGCCTTTGCTTGTTCTAAAGTGGTCAACAAATCGGCCGACGTGATAATCCTTCAGCTGCCAAAGAAAAAGCCAAAAAAGGACAAATTTTACAGTCCTAAAAAGCCAAACTGTGTTTAGAAGCAAAAACATGAATTAAATAATGTTTTCTAAAACTTTTTCGGCGACAATCTCAGGCTGTTTTCTGTTTAAGTCGTGCCCGGCGCCGGGAATTACGATTAATCTAGAATTCTTGATGTTTTTATTTATCAGATGCGCGTCTTCAAGCGGAGTCGAATCATCTTTGTCGCCCCAAATTATGATTGTCGGCACTTTAATGAATGACAGGTGAAAAGACAAGTTCTCGGAAATTATATTCAAATATGTCTGTTTCATAATTCCGCTGACGTGGGTGTAATCCGATTTTCTAATGATAAATTTGTAAACTGCTTTTCTGAAAAAATTGTAAAAAGGCAAAAAGTAAAAAATCTTTACGATCTTAGCTATTGAAGCAAGAAAACTTTTTTTGCCAGTCCTCCTTCTTATGCAGGCTGCCGACACCAGGAAAAGCTGCTTTACATCCTGAGGGTGCTTTACTGCAATTTTTGACGCCAGAGCTCCGCCAAATGAGTGCCCCAGCAGATAATACTCGTTTAAATTTAGCGTTTTGGTAAAACCCTCAAGCCATGTAACATACTTATTTGTATTCCACGGCACAGGAATAGGTTCTGAGGTGCCAAATCCGGGCAAGTCAACGATGAAAACACGATATCCTTTTTCGGCAATCTTTTCTGCCACCTCAGTCCACCTTTCGATATTAGATCCCCATCCATGCAAAATTAAAAAGGGATGACCATCCCCGATTACCTCGTAATTTGTTTTTACGTTATCAATTACAATTTCCATTGCGGTTTCAGAATTATTTTATAACTTTCAATCCTGTATATTTTTGCAGAACCTTAGGCACTTTTATGCTTCCGTCCTTCTGCTGGTAATTTTCCATTATCATTATTAAGATTCTGCCTATCGCAAAAGCGGTTCCGTTAAGCGTATGCACAAACTGCACCTTTCCTGCCTTATCGCGGTATCTGATATTAAGCCTTCTTGCCTGAAAATCTGTGCAGTTTGATGTTGAATGAGTTTCTCTGTATCTTTTTTCTGAAGGCAGCCATGTTTCGATGTCGTATTTTGCCGCCGCGGGCCTTCCTAAATCTGCCGTGCAGATATTAATCACCTGATAAGGCAATTCGAGCGCCTTCATCAGTTTTTCTTCAATAGACAAAAGCAATTGGTGTTCTTTTTTTGAGTCTTCAGGCTTTGAAAAAATAACCATTTCCATTTTATCAAACTGGTGCACGCGCAAAATTCCTCTTGTATCTTTTCCATAAGATCCGGCCTCTCTGCGGAAGCATGTCGAGAATGCCACATATCTCAATGGCAGGTCTTTTTCGTTCAAAACTTCGTCTGAATGCATTGCAACCAGTGGCTGTTCTGATGTTCCCGCCAGATACATATCATCCTGTGGCAGATAATAAGCTTCCTGTTCGTCGGCTGCCTCAAAATATCCTGTTCCACGCGCCATTTTGTTTTTAAGCATTACGGGCGGAATTACTGGAATAAATTTCTCCTTTCTTACGGTGTCGAAGACCAGATGAACGAGTGCAAATTCAAGCAACGGAAGTTCATTTTTTAAATAACCGAACCTCGAGCCGGCAACTTTTCCTGCGCGCTCTGTGTCAATCAAATCCAAACTTTCGCCCAATTGCATGTAATCCTTATTTGCTGAAACCGTTTTTCCCACTTTCCTTAAAACAACATTTTCTGAATCGTCTTTTCCGACAGGTACGTCATCAAACGGAATGTTGGGAAGCTCAAGAAGCAAAAGATTAAGCTCTTCGTCAATTTTTTTGAGCTCGGGCTCCAATTCCTTAATTTTTTCCTTCAGTTCCTTTGCCTGAGAAATTAAAACATTGTTGTCTTTTCCTCCGCGCGAGATTTTATTCTGTTCGGATTTTAGAGCCTCAATTTCTGTCAGCAGTCCCCTCTTCTTTTTATCCAAGCTCAAAACTTTATCCACATCAACATGCGCCTGCTTTTTCTCGCAGGCTTCTTTTACCTTTTGCGGATTTTCCCGGATAAAATTTATATCAAGCATGAAATGAGTGTTTATTTTGTAATAATATCATTTCGGACGCATTAATGGAAAAATCTGGCACTCGCGGGCAGGTTTATCCATTAAGAATGCAAACAATCTTTCAGAAACACCGAACCCGCACGTCGGGGGCATTCCGTGTTCTAATGCCTCGATAAAATCTTTGTCGTATCTCTGGGCTTCTTCGTCTCCGAGTTCTCGAAGCTCCTGCTGTTTTGCAAATCTTTCTGCCTGGTCAATTGGATCGTTCAGTTCAGAATAGCCTTTCCCGTTTTCTGATCCCGCCAAAATAACTTGAAATCTTTGAACCAATTTCGGATTTTTTTCCATTTTCTTTGCCAATGGCTCCATAATTATCGGCACATTAATCAAAAAACCGGGTCCTGCAATGTTTTTTCTGCAATATTTCCAGAGATTATCAATAGCGCGGGTTATATTAAATCCTTCTTTATCGTATTTTATTCCAATTTTTTTTAATGCTTTCTCAATTTCGGGTAATCCGGCTTCGGCAATATTCACACCGGTGTATTTTGCAATTGTAGATTGATAATCGTATTTCTCCCACTTTTTATCCAAATCAATATCAAATCCCTTTATCTTGAATTTAAGCGTTCCGAATGTTTTTTTGATTACGTATTTGTACATTTCCTCGACGAATTTCATTCCCTGCTCGTAATCGGCATACGCCCAATAAAACTCCATTTGCGTATAATCCTGCAAATGTTCTGCATCCATTCCCTCGTTTCTGAACTGTCTTCCGATTTCAAAAACCTTTTCAAATCCCGCAACCATTAATCTTTTTTGCCAAAGCTCGCCCATTGAAATGCGCATGTATAAATCCATATCCATTGCATTGTGGCGGGTGGTAAATGGTCTTGCATCTGCTCCTCCGGGAGTTGTTTCCAGAACGGGCGTTTCAACCTCCAAAAATCCTTTACTTGCCAGAAATTCGCGCATAGAATTCCAAAAAACAGACCTTTTTACAATCATATCCTTTACTTCAGGGTTAAAAACCACATCAAGATATCTTTTTCTTAAACGTTCTTCCACATCCTGAAGTCCGTGCCATTTTTCGGGCAATGGTAATAATGATTTTGCCAGCATTTTATAATCCTCGGCTTCAATTGTCTTCTCTCCCCTTTTTGTTTTAAATAAATTTCCCTTTATTTCAATAAAATCTCCGATGTCAAAAACATCCTTAAAAAATTCAAAACCTTTCGGCCCCAATTTATCCTCCTTCAGCAGAACCTGAATTTTTCCTGTTCCGTCCTGAATATTCAAAAAAATCATTTTACCATGCTCGCGGATTGCCATAACTCTTCCTGCTAAAACGGCGTTTTTAAGTTTCCCGAAAACTTTGTCAAAACTTTTCAGCGCTTCATCAATCGAGTTTGTTTTTTTTGTTTTGGCCGGATACGCCAAAATGCCGGCTGCTTCCAGTTTTTTTAATTTTTCTATCCTTGTTTGCCGTAATTCTTCTATTGATGGCACTTTATAATAGCTTTCAGTTTTTGGCTGTCAGCTGGTTAGAAATATTGTATAATTGTAGCAAAATTAAAAACAGCGGTAAAGATTGTTGACATTACACGGAGAAAATGATATATAAATTCAGAAAGCGGAAACTGCCTTTAGGGTTCATATTACAATTACAAGGAAATGCCTCCCAGGCAAGGCGCCGTCATGCACTTGTGTTCACCCGACACTCCCACAAGAGCATACGGCGCTCTTTTTTTGCATGGCTGAACGGCTCACTCCGGAGTGAGCCGTTTGCGAATCTGCCTATCTTGAGAAATACCAATTTAATACATCATGGGCAACAGGCAGTGTTGCAGAGCGAAGCCCCGAAACACGCTCGATTGTCACAGTTATGACAATTTCCGGGTCATCATACGGCGCAAATGCCGAAGTCCAGGTGTTATAATGCCCCTCAACGCCGATTTCAGCCGTTCCTGTTTTGGATGCAACAGAAACCGGCAGCGAACTTAAATAATGAGCCGAACCGTCGGCTTTTGTCACCGCCATACGCATTCCCTCGCGAACAATCTGAAGATTTTCGTCGTCAATAAAATTACTTCTAATAACTTCGGGCTTGAACTCCTTCAAAATTGACGGAGAGCCGGACGATGTATCTATTACCTTTTGAACAATTTGCGGACGATAAAGCGTTCCGTTGTTTGCAATTGCGCAATAAGCTGCCGCAACCTGCAAGGGCGTCACCATCAGATCTGACTGTCCGATAGATAAGTTATAAGTATCGCCGTTCCACCACGGCTCTTTTTTTGTTTGTTTTTTCCATTCAGGAGTCGGAATAAAACCCGAAAACTCTCCGGGCATGTCAACGCCTGTTTTTTCTCCCCAGCCGAAAAGCTCAAGATATTTTTTAATTCTTGCCGGTCCTAATCCCTGCTGATCTCCATATCCGCCTCCGACTGTGTAAAAATAAATGTTTGATGACACGGCGATTGCCTCTCTCATATCAACCATTCCGTGCGGAGTAACCCCGCCGAACCGATAAGACACGCTAGGGTCATTTTGACTGTAAACGACAATATACCCAGGGTCATTTATCTTTTTTAATGGAGAAATAAGTTTCTCCTGCAAGGCGCCCGATGCCTCAAACGGTTTTATCGTTGAACCCGTTGGATATTGGGCGGCAATTGCCCGGTTAAAAAGCGGCCGGTCGGGATCGTTTTGAATTTTGTTGTAATCGTTTAATGAAATTCCTTTTGAAAATAGATTGTTGTCATATGAAGGATAGGAAACCATTGCCAAAACAGCGCCCGTGCGCGGATCCATTGCAACTGCCGCACCTTTTTTTGAGCCGATGCTTTTTATGCTTTTTTCAAGCGAGTTGTATAGCTGGGTTTGAAGATCTGCGTCTATGTTTAAAACAATATTGTTTCCTGAAACCGGCTCTTTAACGATGTCGTTGCTGACCTCCTGGCCCAGAGCTGTTCTGTTTGCTTTTAATTCGCCCGGCTTTCCCCTTAAATAGCTTTCATAAGATTTTTCTATGCCTGTTTTTCCGAGATAGTCATTGAGCGCATATCCGCTTACCTGTCCGAGTTCTTTCTCGTTAATTCTTCCGGTATAACCCAAAACGGGAGACATAATTTCTGCCAGCGGATATTCCCGCGAGGTGTTTTTGTCTATCCGACAAGCAGTAAGCCGGTTCATTTTTGTTTCCAAAACCAGAAGATTTTCCTGCGGAATATTTTCAGCCACAAGAACCTGCGGAGATATGGATACATCAAATAGAGCGGAAATTTCCGTTGTCGGCTTGCCGAGAGAAATAGCTAATTCGTTAAAATAATCAAAAGCGCTGCTTTGAGATTCGATTTTTCTTTTATCACAAATCAGGTCGTATGCGGGCGAGTTAAAAACCAGCTTCTTTGAGTTCCGGTCATAAATAATCCCGCGCTCAGGCCTAATAAACGCAATTGCGCCCTTGTTGTTCTCTGAAATGTTCAGATACGCCGCTCCTTGGATCGCCTGAAGAAAAAAAGTTTTGGAAAATAATATTCCGGCGAACACAAAAAAAATAAAAAAGAGGGAATATGCAATTTTCTCCTGCAACGGAACTTCGAGTTTCTTTTCAGAAATTCCCATTTCGATCTGGCTTGTGTGCGCCATTTTATCCAAAAAAACTTCATGCGGTTCAATGCTTCCGTAGGAACTGTGAATTTTGTAATTTTTTTTGAAAAACATATTAAAACAGCCTCAGTTGCGGTTTTTCTCGGCGGTAGAATTTCTTAAACAAATTAAAAAACGCAAACGCGATCAGCAGATTTAGGAAAAGCTCAGCCACAGATTTCCAGTCGAATCCGATAAAAACATCGGACAAACCGAGCAGTTTCAATACTACATTAAGCGACAGCGCATAGGCAATAAAACAGACCGTAAACATCGGCAGAAAATACTCCAGAGGATGGCGCTCGTCAGTCTCCCGGAGTCCCAGAAGAATTTTTTTAATCAAAACACCCAGAAAAACCAGCAATATTATTGATACGCCAAAATACGCATTTGAGAGCAAATCTAAAAAAAATCCTGCTATCAGCGCAGAAAAAAAACCCTGGTCAAAATTTTCATATTCCTCGAAGAAGACAAATAAAAAGAAAAAAATAAACAACAGATTTGGAATAATTCCTAAAAACGCAAACTGAAAAAAAAAGCTTGTTTGAAGCAAAGAAATAATATAAAACGATGCAAGAATAGCCAAATATTTTACCCAACTCATACTATTCTTTTTTATAGTCCAAAATTACGAAGAGCTTGTTTGCGGTTTTTGCGTCAAAAAACGGCTGAACTTTTGCCTGCTGAAAAGGCTTCTGATCATCCTTAAAACATGCTGTAATTCTGCCGACAAGCAATCCCTTTGGGAAAATTCCTTCAAGCGCGGATGTCACGAGAGTATCGTTTTCATTAATTTCGCAGTTAAACGGGATTAAATCCAGAAACAAGCCTAATTTTCCATCACCTTTAATGACGCCATAAACGGGAGGGGCCATTGGATCCTCGTTTAAAATTTTTACATCTACAACACTGTTTTTATCGGAAATAAGTACAATTTTTGAAAAATTTTTATAAACCTCCGAGACTTTTCCAAAGAGAACCTTTTCGGCATTTATGACTGCCATATTTTCTGATACTCCGTCCAGCGCGCCTTTATTAATCAGAAGTGAATTCTGATAGGTATCAAAACCGATGGCTTCAACAGCCAGCAAATCAAAATTTCTTTCGGGATCGGATAAAATCATGCCTCTGATTGCCTCTGTAAGCTGTTGTTGTTCCTGTAAGTTGGAAACTTTTGCCAGAAGCGCCTGATTTTCCTCGCGGAGTTTGAAATTTTCGGCAGAAATTTTCCCCGCGTTTAAAAAAGAAGCAATAAATCCCGAGGCACTCTCCCCTGCCCTCCAAAATTTCTGTTGCAAGGGCGAGGACGATGAATAAAAAATGTTCCTTAGGTTTTGCGCAAAAAGATTTAGCCCGGCGACAAGGATAAGCAAAAATACAATTCCAATCAAAAACTTCGGTAACGCTATTCTTTTTTTATTTAGAAAAACATCCATGCCGTTTTTTTTGGCTTTAATCTTTTGTCATTTTATACTGCGTATTTTATTTATGCAAATTATTTATGCACACAGCACTAATTAAATATTAATTAACGCAAAAAAAATCCGCATTTCTGCGGTTTTATGTTTGCGAGATTGCGAAGGTTATTATTCTGAAAGCCTCGGCATAAGATATGCCCGGCACAAATGCACCGAAAAGTTTTCGATGTTTTGCCTCAGGTGTTTTTGGGGGGTCCCGAAGAATCTCTCTAAGCTTTGCTATCGCCTTGCCGTGTTCGTGAGTCCTGTGTGGAATGGCTTCCGTTGCCATTATTACTTTTTGAATGAGGTACGGATAGTTCATGGAGTTTCCTTTTTCTGATGAAGGACTTGAGAATTTCGTGGCATACAATAACAGCGATTGCCAAAGAACATACGGCGAAAAATGCGCCCGTAATGCCGAGAAAAGCATCGCCCGAATCCAAAAATTCGCTTAGATGCTTGCATCCGAATGCAAGCAACACTGCGCACATTGACACCGCGAGAAAAAGAAAGCCTCTTTCACTTTCCCTTTTCTTTAATCCGGTAACCATAATCCTACCTCACTTCCCTGCAAAAACTATTCCTGGGGGGGGTAAATTGTCAAAAGAACCGTTGATTTAGACACTAGCATAAATTCCAAAAAATGCAATCTGGTGAAAATCTGCAAATAAAAAAATGCCCGGAATTGAGCATTTAAAAAATAGTTCTTTTTATATAAATGATGTTCCAAATATATGTGGCTGAGAGCGTTCCAAAAATGCAAACCAAGAAAATACTGGGGAAATTCTGTACCTTCAATGCCGAAATCAGACAATAAATAAATAGAAAAAAACTGATGGCAAACAAAATAAGGTTGATCAAAATATAATCACGGATGATTTTTCGCATTCTAGAACTCCTGCCTAAATCAAGGTACAAAAAAATTGAGCACTTTAGTGGCAACTACCTACTTTCGCGAAAACACTATCATCGGCCTTGGAGTATTTCACTTCTGAGTTCGAAATGGGATCAGGTGGGACAACTCCAGTATAGTCGCCACTAAAACGCTCAATTAATACGCTTTTTTTCAAAAATACACAAAATCTGTATCTATCTTCCGCAAAGTGCGGAGAAACCTACATGTGAAATATGCATTTAATATGCTCATCCTGAGTTTATCAAAGGATGTAATGATTTATTAGTACTCCCCGGCTAAACACATCACTATGCTTACACCTGGAGCCTATCAATCCCGTCATCTTCGGGAAATCTAAGAGTTATCATCTTGGAGTTAGTTTCGCGCTTATATGCTTTCAGCGCTTATCTATTCCCAACTTAGCTACCCAGCAGTGCACTTGGCAGTACAACTGGTACACCAGAGGTTGGTTCATTCCGGTCCTCTCGTACTAGGAACAAATCTCCTCAAAACTCGACGCCTGCGGTAGATAGGGACCAACCTGTCTCACGACGGTTTGAACCCAGCTCACGTAACACTTTAATCTGCGAACAGCAGAACCCTTGGGAGCTGCTCCACCCCCAGGATGTGTTGAGCCGACATCGAGGTGCCGAACAGAGCCGTCGATAAGGACTCTCGGGCTCTACTAGCCTGTTATCCCCGGAGTAGCTTTTGGCTGATGATCTTCTTGTTTTCTATAAAAACAAGTCGGTTCACTAAGTCCTGGTTTCCCAACTGCGCGACATAGCCGTCTTGCAGTAAAGCTGGCTTATGGCTTTGCCCTATCGCTTCGATTTCCATCCGAAGCTAGCCAACCTTTGAACTTCTCCATTACTCTTTAGGAGAAAAGTGCCCCACTTAAACTGCCCATTTAACACTGTCACCTAAGTAAATAGGATTAGAATTATAATTCCCAAAGATGGGTGTTTCATTGGCGCCTCCACACCACCCGAGAGTGATGCTTCGAAGGCTCCCCACTACGCTACGCATTGAAAACCATAATCCAATATCAAACTACAGTAAAGCTTCCGGGGTCTTTCCGTCTAGCCGCAGGTAACCAGCATCTTCACTGGTATTGCATTTTCACCGGGCGCCTCGTTGAGACAGTCTTCCACTCGTTAAGCCATTCATGCGGGCCGGAACTTACCCGGCAAGGGATTACGCTACCTTTGGACGATTATAGTTATCGCCGACGTTCACTGGTGCTTCATTCAGTGAGCCCAAAGCTTGCGCCCTGGACCCCCAAACTTAACATTCCAGCACTGGTCAGGCCTCACCCCCTATACATCCTCTTACGAGTTTAGCAGGGAGCTGTGTTTTTGATAAACAGTCGGTAGAAGTACGGTTGTTGCAGCCCTATGCCATTGCTGACAAGGGCAGGATATATTGCGAACTTACATCCACTTGTTTGCCTAGTTCCTTAACGAGGTCTCACCCGTTCACCTTAGCATACTTACGCTTGTCCACCTGTGTCGGTTTGCGGTACGGATTCTTTATCCTTAGCTCTTCAAAGCTTTTCTAGGCAGCGCGCTCGTCCCAATTTCCAGCCGAGGCCGAATTTTCTGTGTACTCGGATTGCTCCTCATACCAAGAACGTGAAATCCAATAATCCGCCAGGATTACAGCACTGCGCACTTTGTCGAAAAAATAAAGAAGGGTTGGAATATTAACCAACTGTCCATCAGTTACCCCTTTCGGGTTCACCTTAGGACCGCCTAACCCTTGGTTGAATACCATTGCCAAGGAAACCTTGGACTTTCGGTGTGCGGAGCTTTCATCCGCAATGCGGTTACTCAGGCCAACATTCTCTCTTCTTAACGCTCCACAGTCGGTTCCCCTCCTGCTTCGCAGCGATAAGAATGCTTCCCTACCACGCCAATAATAAATTATTGACATCCATGTCTTCGGTATTAAACTTTAGCCCCGGAAATCTTTGGCGCATCTCGCCCTTCTCTCCGGAAATCCGGAAAGTTTGGACAGTGAGTTGTTACACACTCTTTAAAAGATAGCTACCTCTAAGCTAACTTCCTGCCTGTCGAGGGCAAAACACTTCCTTCATAACACTTAGTCTAATTTAGGGACCTTAGACAACGATCTAGGCTGTTTCCTTTTTGACCACGGAGCTTAGCCCCCGCAGTCTAACTGCCTCCACAAAAAATACGGCATTCGGAGTTTGATTAGAAGACCTGGAGAAACTCCAAGGAATTCTATTCAGTGCTCTACCTCCGTATTTTGGCTGGAGACGCCAGCCCCAAAGCTGTTTCGGGAAGAACCAGCTATTACCAAACTCGATTAGCTTTTCACTCCTTACCACAGGTCATCCGATGACGTTGTACAATCAACCGGTTCGGGCCTCCACGGCCTGTTACAGCCGCTTCACCCTGCCCATGGTAAGCTCACCTCGCTTCGGGTCTTACGCGTACGACTATATGTTCGCCCTATT
>JAKLDQ010000030.1 GCA_022703425.1 Patescibacteria group bacterium
TTATTTTTGTTTTAAATATCTAAAATTAAATTAAAAATCTTTTATCATAGAAGAGACTTTACTGTCAATGAAATCATTTTGGTAAAATCAAAAAAAACAAACAGCAAAAGAGAGATTTCAACACGCACCGACGTGTTTTCAAGTGATTCTTTTAAAAATAACTTAAAAAATGGATCTTCGATATTTTCAATGTTCTGAGAAAAACCGGGAAACCGTTTTATTTGGAAAAACCGCTTTCAACTTTTTTCAGACAGCCCACAATTCCTTTACTGTACAGAATGCCGGCCGTCTCAAATAAAATATAGTTTGTGGTTAAAATCGGAATTTGCAGATCTTTGGCCATTGCGATGGCTTCGGTTGTGGGCTCTTTTCCCCGGACAACGATGATGGCGGCGATATTTCGACTGGCAGCCGTTTTGATGACCTGGGGATTGGTCAATCCGGTCAGCAAAAGGCTGCCTGCTTTGGCAAAGGCCATAACATCACTCATTAAATCGGCGCCGAAAGCCGTATGCACGTCCATATCCAGTTTTTCTTCACCGACAACGACATGGGCGTCCAATATTTCTTTAACGTCTCTTAGTTTCAAAAAAAACTCCTTAGCGTAATGTTAACTTTTTTATTATAGGCATAAAAACACAAAAAGTGTCAATTAATTATTAAGATTTTTTTGTGAATGAAGGAGAATACTCCATCTCACGACATAAAAATATCGTTGCGATAAGCGTCAATTTATTTACCCTTGACAGGGGTTTGCCGTAATGGTAATGACGCACGTCAATTTGTATTTCATCGGGGCGTGGCGCAGTCTGGTAGCGTATCTGAATGGGGTTCAGAGGGCCGGTGGTTCAAATCCACTCGCCCCGACCAATTAATTTAAGGGGCAAACCACCTATCCGGTTTGCCCTTTGTGTTTAAATACCGGTTGAATGAAATGGGCATTCGACAAGGCATCCTTTCGCGATTCATCTGGTTTCTGTACGATGAGCGTCCGGAAAAGAAAATTTATTTTTTCTTGCATAAAAGCAGACAATCAAATAAACAATGGGGCCGTAAAATCTTAAATAGATGAAATTTCTTGTGATTTTGCAAAATAATCTGCGTTGACAATCTTAAACTAAGTGAATATATAAGAATGTCCATGCGAGAGTGGCGGAACTGGCAGACGCACTGGACTTAGGATCCAGCCCGCGATGCGGAATAGGGGTTCAACTCCCCTCTCTCGCACCAGATTTTAAAAAACGAAAAAGCATAATTCAACGATAAAGGAGAAGGGATAGTGAGTCAGGTTGTTATAAATGTTGAGGATTTAAGCCCGGTCAAAAAGAAGGTGTCACTGGAAATACCCTGGGATGACGTTAAAAATGAACTGGATGCCGTTTATCAGGAAGTGGGTAAAAAGGCTAAAATTAAAGGCTTTCGCCCCGGCAAAATTCCCCGTAAAATTCTGGAAACATATTTTAAAGATCAGGCGGAAGAAGAGACCATCACCAATATTGTCAATAAATACTACTGGCAGGCTTTGGAAGGAAAGGGGATTGTGCCCGTTTCCAGACCGGAAATCAATCAGGACGGTATCAAGGATAATACTAACTTTTCTTTTTCAGCGTCTTTCGAAACGGAACAGGATTTTGAGCCCCGTCATTACAAAGGCATAGACGTGGAGAAAGAACAGATTAAAGTGACCGATGATGACGTGCAAAAAAGAATCGACGAAATAAGGCAGATGTTTGCCACCATGGAGGAAGTGACCGATGACCGCCCGGCGGA
>JAKLDQ010000031.1 GCA_022703425.1 Patescibacteria group bacterium
AGTGATTTCTGAAACGGCTGACCTAATAAGATCAATCCCGCTATTTTGTTTCAGGCCGATCGGATAAAGAGTGTTTAATTTAGAATAACTTTCTGAATCAGGAATGTTGACATAGAGATCTCTGGGTAATGAAAGAAGAGACACTTTTTTGTTTTTTGTGTCAACGCTCATCAACATGATCGTGTCAGTCAAATTGTTGCCTGGTTTTTTTTCACCGGCTGCGCCCAGAAGCAATATATTGATCCGGCCCGATTCTTCGCCACGAAGCATTTGTTTTTCTTTGGGAATTATCGGAGAAACAACTTCGCGGGCATATTCAGTCAGGTTTATTGATTTGGCTTCAGAATCAGATTTCAGGCTGATTTTTTTGAAAGTGCCATAGGTCTTGAAAAAAAGAAAAGAAACATAGGACAAAAAAACGGCAATGGCAGCAATCATTAGAATGAAAATAATTTTTTTCATCAAACGTCCCCGCTGGAATTTTTTTTCATAAGTATCCGTTGCTTGAGAATCTTTTGAGGAAATAAAAATCTCTTCTCTGTGGGGGGCAGGGGGAATGGAAATGTTTTGCTGAAATATTTGATTTTTTTCCGGCGGTTTTTCAAATCGCCTTTTTCGCAAGCTATCCATCTGACAAAGGAAGAATTACGGGCCCTGCCCTGTTAAATTTCTTTTTATTTGTTATGTCTGCTCTTATATAATAACCCCAAAAGGGCCTAAATGTCAAAAAAAGGCTTTTTTAAGCACAAATTCAGCTATTGCTTAGAGGCAAATTGCATGTTAGTATTTAGAAACGAATATTTTTAATTTTTTAAATTAAGCAATAAATTGCTTTCTAAGAAAAGGCAGCTTTTGTTCAGAGCAAGAATGGAGGATAAAACAAAAGAAAAACTGGAAAATGAATCAATTCCGGAAGAAAATGAGGAAGTTTATTTCGGAGTAGGCGGATTTTTATGGGAAGTTGTCAAGGTTTTTTTATGGGCGATAGTTATCATCGTACCTATCCGCATGTTTCTCTTCCAACCTTTTTTCGTCCAGGGAGCCAGCATGGAACCCAATTTTCAAGATGGAGATTATTTGATCGTAAATGAATTTGGATACAAGCAAACCAGCATCATTATTGCCGGAAAACATTTGTTTACCGTCAAATCATTTAAAGATCCTCAAAGACTGGATACGATTGTTTTCCGTTATCCAAAAAATCCGCAGCAATTTTTTATTAAAAGAGTTATTGGCTTGCCGAACGAACAGGTGAAAATTGAAAACGGAAAAGTCATAATTTATAACGAACAAAATCCGGAGGGAATAAATCTTAATGAAAATGGATACATTGCAAAAAATGTGATTACCAATGGCAACGTTAATATTAAGCTGAAAAATAATGAATATTTTGTTTTAGGAGATAATAGGAATGCCAGTTATGATTCCCGCGGCTGGGGAGTTTTGCCGCAAAAAGACATAATCGGCAAAGTTTTGCTCAGGGCTTGGCCTATAACTAAAGCAGAGATATTGTAAAAAGGTATGTAATTAAATTTTAGATATATAAATAACCAAGAAACAAGAAACAATAACCAAACAAATCTCAAATTACAATAACCAATTACCAAACATAACAAAAAATGGTTTGATTATTG
>JAKLDQ010000032.1 GCA_022703425.1 Patescibacteria group bacterium
GTGCTCAGATCGGGCCTTTCCTTCTTTTTATCGCCACTGCGCGTTTTGTGTATCTGAAAACCATCAATGGTCACCAGCTCACCCGGAAAAAAGTAACCAGCTTTTTGGTCTAACTTCCGCATTTGGTTAGTGGCATTGCGTATTATTTGTACTGCCTGTTGACAATCTACTACGAATGACCTGTCTCTTAAACACAAAATGAGAGCGGAGGGGCTCGAACCCTCAACCAATAGCTTAAAAGGCTACTGCTCTGCCATTGAGCTACGCTCCCAAAGCGAAAATCATTTTAACATGCACCCCCCCGCACGTCAACAAATGGATTTGAGCTTGCAAACGTTCAGAACCCGCATCTGGCGCGCTCTCGCAGCCATTCCACGGCTGCTGAGCTGCTGTTCCCCAACGGGGTGGCTGCCAGTATACGCTGCCACACGGCACAGGCATAGGCGGCGTTGCCGTCACCGCCTTGCAGCATGCGTTCCGTCAGCTGCATGGCTGTTTGCCAATCCCCGCTGCGGGCATAACCCTCAATG
>JAKLDQ010000004.1 GCA_022703425.1 Patescibacteria group bacterium
AGTTCGCTTCCTCGCGCCTTGAAATCTTGCTGTAATTGGCTCCGCTAAATTGATTCTAATGTTGTACTGGCGCCCTAGGAGCCGTTCAACAATATCAAAAAGCCCGCCTGCAGGCGGGCTTTTTATTCTCCTTAAATATTAAACCTCTATTTTTGCGAAGAGGTATGTGCCGACAGAAACAAAAAGCAAAGCAATAAAACTGATTACCAGAAAATCCAGTGTCAAACCGTAGTGGGCCCCGTTGATTAATGTTCCTCTCAGTCCGTCCACGCCATAAGACAAAGGGTCAAGCGTCGCAACAATATCAACTGCTTTCGGCAAATTATTTAATGGAAACAATGCTCCCGACAAAAAGAAAATAGGCATTATCATAAAATTCATAATAATAGGGAAGGCCTGCATATCCTCGAGCTGAGAGGCAATTGCTATTCCAAAAGCGGTAAATCCGCATGCCAGCAAAAACATAAATATCAAAGTTACGGGAAATAAATACCAGTTGGGCGAAAATCCGAAAAACAATGTTATAAAAAAAACTATAAGCGACTGCAAAACTGCTATTGTGGCTCCTCCGAATGTTTTTCCAAGCATAATCTGCCAGCGCGGAACCGGAGCAACCATGGTTTCCTTCAAAAATCCGAATTGCCTGTCCCATATGACTTCCATACCTGTAAACATGGACGTAAACAAAATCGTCATGGCCATTATTCCCGGAGTAAGAAATTGTATGTAATCCCCTCCGCCGGCTTTTGCATAAACAGGACCAAATCCAAATCCCAAAGCAAGAAAAAACAAAACCGGCTGGCCGAGAGCCCCGATCATTCTTCCCCGCGAGCGCCAGTATCTTATCAACTGGCGTTTCCACATTAAAAAAATAATTCTCATCTTGTTTTCAAATTATTATCTGCTCCCCCACATCCTTCCCTGGAATTTTGCCCTGTCACGGGCGGTTCCCGCTTCATCTCGGATATGTTTTCCCGTTAATTTTAAAAATGCCTTTTCGAGAGACTGCTCGCCTGTTTGTTTTTTCAGCTCTGCAGGCGTGCCTTTTGCAACAATTTTTCCGAGATCAATAATAGCTATCGTATCGGCGACATTTTCTGCTTCCTCCATATAGTGGGTTGTTAAAAAAACCGTCATGCCCTCGTTTTGATTCGCCTGTTTTATATATTCCCACATATGATTTCTTGTCTGGGGATCCAGTCCGATAGTCGGCTCGTCCAAAAACAAAATTTTAGGATGGTGAATCAGGCCTCTTGCTATTTCAAGCCGGCGTTTCATTCCTCCTGAAAAGTTTTTAACAAAATCGTTTTTCCTTTCTTCCAGCCCGACAAATTTGAGCATCTGTTCTATCCTGTTTTTCCTGAGAATTCTGGGAACATCATACATTACGCCGTGAAATTCCAGATTTTCTCTGGCAGTAAGCTCATTGTCTAAACTCGGATCTTGAAAAACAATTCCAAAAGATTTCCTGACGTCCGGCTTATTTTGTTTTGTATCAAATCCGTTCACTTTAATATCTCCGTTGTCCTGTTCTAAAAGAGTCGTCAGCATCCTTATTGTTGTTGTTTTTCCTGCGCCATTTGGGCCAAGAAAAGCAAAAATCTCTCCCTTTTTTACGTTAAGCGTAACATCGTCAACTGCTGCAAAACTGCCGAATTTTTTCGTCAGATTGTTAATTTCTATTATATTCTGCATACATTAATACGTTTGCAAATCGTCCTTGGGTATAGCTTTTAGAGTGTAGATATTCGACGGATTCCAAAGCATAAAACCTGCATATTTTTCACCCAGAGCGTCCTTAATCGCTTTTATTTCCAACGAAACCTTTTCTATGTCATAAACAGCTCCCATATTAAAATCCTGTATCCATGGCCGTAATTTTGCCCCTGAAGCAACAAGATTGTCTTCCTGCAAAACTGTGACAATCTTTGAATTTTGGTTTTCTGCCTGCCTTATCAAAGCCGTCAGCATTGAATTTTTTACTATTTCGTAGGGATGATCAGCAGGATTATCAAATCCCAAAAAGCCTTTTATATAATGTGACGGATAAACCATCGGAGAAACATAATCAGAATAGTCAAAACCGTCTTCAATAACCTGGCCTATGCCCATATCATCTCTATTTACTGTCGTTTGGCCGAACAGATCAAGAGAAATTTTTTCTCCAGACAATTTTTCTCTTGCATATTTTAAAAATTGCCGGATGACTTCCCTCTTTTCAACCTTCCCGTCCCAGCTTGGAAAACCCATATTTTTTGTTTTTCCGTCGGAAGGAAATCTTATGTAATCAAAATTAATTTCATCGAATCCCCGGTTAAAAGCATCCTTGGCCAGAGAAATATTATAATCCCAAGACTCTTTTGAGCCTGGGTCCACCCAGGAAAGGCGATGATTATCGTACCAAAGCGAAAAACTGGTTTTTGATTTGTCAAAAACGGCAAGCTCCGGCCGGGCCTTTGAATATGCCGGATCTTCAAACACTGATATCCTTCCTATCACATAAACTCCTTTCTCGTGAAGTTTGTTTACAAGGCCATTTATGTCTCTGATTGCCCCGCTATACAAATTGTAATGAGAAAGCTCTGGAATTTCCGCTCTATATGAGATCATTCCGGAATAATCCTTTATATCTATTACAACTGCATTTATCACCGTAGTGTTAAAAACTTTTTCCAAATATTTGAAATAAGACGAACTGCCCGCCGACCATCCTGTTACATATATTGCATTAATAATCTGCGGAGGATTGGAAAGCTTTTCGGGCAATAAATCCTCGTTTGTCTGAACAACTTCCTTTACTTGTGAGACCGTTACCGTATTCGAGACCGAGGCGGGATAATAAGGGACATTAATATTTAAAGCAACAAAACAAACACCGCATGCAAACGGTATGAGCAAAAAAATAAATAAAGACAGAATTATTTTTTCAGAAATTCTCATAAATTATCTAATTATATCTTTTGCTTCAAAATTTAAAAAGTGTAAAAAAACAGCCCTGACCGGGCTGTTTAAATTGGGCGGCTAACGGGATTTGCACCCGTGATGACGCTGCCACAGAGCGTTGTGTTGCTGCTACACCATAGCCGCCATTTTACTTTTGTGCCCCCACGAGGAATCGAACCTCGATCTCAGGCTTAGAAGGCTCGCGTTTTATCCATTAAACTATGGGGGCATTCAGTAATTTTATACTGAAATGTTATCATAAAAACTAACCTTTGACAAGCTGGTTTTTTTGAGTTAAAATAATTCCATGAACGGGGTATGGTGTAATGGTAGCACGAATCGTTTGGGACGATTTAGTCTCAGTTCGAATCTGAGTACCCCGACCGAATTATGCGCGGGTATGGTGTAGCAGCAGCACGAAACCCTTCCAAGGTTTGAGCAGGGGTGCAAATCCCCTTACCCGCTCCAATTTTACAGCCCTAATATGGGCTGTTTTATTTTTATCTTTTTTTCTGATAAAATATAGATAAGATAAAATAACTTATCTAAATTATGGATAAATTCAGCAATTTATACGATTTCATCGACCTGGCAAAAGCCAACAAAAAATACCCCGAGAATACTGCCAATAACTTAAAATCCGCACTTAAAATCTTTGAGAAGGAGCTGAATCCAGATGAATTAAAGTCCATAAATATGATCAAAGACAGCATAGAAGAAATTTTCAGAAGCGTTGCAATTGCCAACAAACACAAGAGCATATTGTCACTTAATACATATAAGGCCCGCCTTTTAAAAGTAATAAATGATTACAAAAAATATGGCGCAGATCCGGGAAAAATACAGACATGGCACGTAAAAACGAGGAAATCCACAGGGGTGTTAATTAAAAAAGATAAAGATAATAATGAGAAGATAAGTTTATCTGAATTTATCTGCGACCCTGTGGAAAACACGCACAAGATAGAACTTGCTCTTAAATCCTGCTCAAAGGCTGTGCTGCAAATCCCCTGCACAATTTCACATGACGAAATAAAAAAGCTTAAGGACATACTGGACGCCCTCCCATGACAAAAACCGCCCTCTCGGGCGGTTTTATGTTGCAGATTTTATGTTTTCTTCTGGCCTGCCAGGTAGTGAATTTCAACTCCAAAACAAAACCAGCCAGTGATTAACTGGCTGGGCTGTTAAGATTCTACTACCTGGCGTATTCTACAACTCTTGTTTCTCTCATTACGGTAATTTTTATTTCTCCCGGATATTTCAGTTCTTCCTCAATCTTTTCTGCAATTTGTTTTGCAACTTTTTGCGCTCCCAGATCATCCACCTTTTCAGATTTCACAAAAACCCTGATTTCTCTTCCTGCCTGAATTGCATATGTCTTTTCAATCCCGGGAAATCCGTTTGCAATATCCTCAAGATCCTTCAATCTTTGCAGATAATTTTCCAATGTGTCTTTTCTGGCGCCCGGTCTTGAACCCGAAATTGCGTCAGCTGTTTTAACGATTACCGCTTCCAATGTTTCTGCGGGATAATCGTCATGATGGGCGCGCATTGCCTTGATTACGGCTTCAGATTCCCCAAATTTTTCAAGAATCTTAACCCCGATTTCAATATGCGAACCCTGAACCTGCTGATCGATTGCTTTTCCAATGTCGTGCAGAAGACCGGCTCTCTTGGCAACCTGCGTATTTGCTTTAAGTTCATCGGCGATCGTTTCTGCAATCAGAGCAACCTCCATTGAATGAAGTAAAACATTTTGGCCGTAACTTGTTCTGTAATAAAGCCTTCCTAAGATCTGAATAAGCTTGTCATTTAACCCGATTACGCCCGTGTCATAGGCGGCCTTGTCTCCGGCTTCTTTTATTTTCTGGGCAATTTCTGTTTTTGCCTCCTCAACTTTCTCCTCAATCTTTGCCGGCTGGATTCTTCCGTCCTGGATTAATTTATCAAGGGCGACTTTTGCAATCTGCCTTCTTATCGGATTAAATCCGGAAATAACAACAGATTCGGGTGTTTCGTCAACAATAAGTTCAACTCCCGTAAGCTTTTCGAATGTCCTGATATTTCTTCCTTCTTTTCCAATAATTCTGCCTTTAATGTCCTCGTTCTGAAGCAAAACTGTTGTGGTGGTCAGCTCCTGCGTCTGTGAAACTGCGCATTTTTGTATAGCGAGCGCCACAATTTCTTTTGCCCTGTTTTGCAGTTTTTCCATGCCTTTTTCCTCCAATTTTCTCATCCTTTCCAAAATGTCTTTTTCATACTCGATTTCCACAAGCTCTAAAAGCTCTTTTTTTGCGTCTTCACGCGAAAGATGGGCAACTTTTTCAAGCTTTTCCTCGGCCGTTTTTCTCAAGCTGTCTAAATCTTCACGCACAGCTTTGAGCTTTTCAACTCTATCTTTTAAATCCTGCTCTTTTGATTCAAAGGCTGCAATTTTTCCGTCCAGCAGATGTTCTCTTTCCAAAAGAATTTGTTGCGCCTTTAAAAATTCTCTTCTTCTTTCATCAACTTCTCTTTGGGCTTTTTCTATTATATCGCTCGACTTCTGTTCTGCCTTTTTTATCATGGCAGATGTTTCTTCCTTTACGTCAACAACCCGTTTCTGAAGTTTTGCCTCTAATGTTCCAGCCCTTCTCTTTGCTATGGACTGCCTTACATAGTATCCCATCAGGAATCCCAGAAGCACACAAATAACAACCCCAGCAAAGTACAATGTAACTTGGTTCATGTTTATGAGACTAAATTAATAAAAAATTAATAATTCGACTTTAAAAAATTCGCTCGTTTTATTGCACCTGACAGATGCAATAAAACAAACGCCTTTAAACAACAAAACTCACCTAGCGTGGTGAGCTTTTATTAACGACTTAAATTTATAACGGGGGATTACTGCTTGTCCTCTCCAATTACCTCATCGATTAATCCGTATTTCTTTGCCTCTTCTGCGGTTAAATAAAAATCCCTGTCGGTGTCTTTTTCCACCTTTTCCAGCGGCTGTCCTGTATGCGAGGACAGAATTTTATTTAACTTTTCCTTCATTTTAACAATCTGTTTTGCTGTGATTTCAATATCTACTGCCTGGCCCTGGGCGCCTCCGGCAACCTGGTGTAATAATATTTCGGCATTGGGCAAGGAGAATCTTTTTCCTCGTGTTCCCGCAGCCAAAATAACAGCCGCCATTGATGCTGTTAGACCTATGCAGATTGTAGATACCGGGCATTTTAAATACTGCATCGTGTCGTAAATAGCCAGACCTGCCGTAACTGAACCGCCCGGGCTATTAATGTAAAGCTTGATGTCTTTTTTTGAGTCCTTTGAAGCCAGATAAAGCATCTGGGCAATGACCAAATTTGCATTTAAGTCAGTTACAGGCCCCGCCAAAAAAACAATGCGCTCTTCCAAAAGCCTTGAAAATATGTCGTATGCGCGCTCACCGCGCTGTGATTTTTCTACAATAGTTGGAACTATTGGCATGAGTTTTTAATATTGATTGTGCGACTTTAATCTGTGAAAGTTTCCAGTTTTTGGAAGACTTTCTCGTTGTATATCGCACCTTTAGTATACTCTTTTAACTGCTCGATGTCAATTTTGTCCAGATCGGATTTCGAGTAGTTTTTTATCGTTTTTGTGACCTCTTCTTCGATTTCTTCTTCAGAAACTTCCACCTTTTCATTTTTCCCGATTTGCCTTAAAACGAGAAAGTTTTTAATCCTTTTTTCAGCTTCTTTTTTGAATGAATCCTTTATTTCCTGTTCTGTTTTTTTAACAGAAGCCAAATAATCCTCAAAAGAGATCTTAAAGCTTCCTGCAATATGAGCTTTCATGTCTTCAAACAACCTATCCTTTTCATATTCAACCAGTTTTTCGGGTATCTCAAAATCTGTTTTTTCCGCAATTTTTTCCAGAATTTCACCTCTTTTTCTCTGCTTTTCTGCCTCTTGTTTTTCCATTAAGATTCCCTCATTCAGGTTTTTTTTAAGTGCAACAAGTGTATCAAAGGCGCCCAAGGTCTGCGCAAAGTTATCGTTAATTTCAGGAATTTCCATTTTGTGCACGCCCATCATTTTTACGTGAAAATCCCCTTCCTTTCCGGCAAGATCTTTTCTTTCGGGGTTCTCGGGAAACTTTGCCTTAAAATCTTTCTCTTCTCCGGCTTTCATTCCTAAAAGCTTGTCTTCAAAATCTTTCATTAATCCGCTTTCGCCTAAAATAAACCTGTCGCCGATTTCTTTTCCGGCGTTAATGTCTTTGTTCTGGTATTTTATTTCAACAAAATCTTTTTTTTCTGCCGGCCTGTCCTCTAGCGTAAGTTTTGCCCTTGATTTCTGCAGATAATTTAAAGCGTCCTGAATCTCCTCTTCGGTTACTGCAATTTCTTTTGCTTTTATCTTTCCCGAAATTTCTTTATAATCAGGAAGCTGAATTTCCGGCAAAACTGTAATTTTTGCCTTGAAAATAAAAGGGCTTCCCTTGGCAATTTTTACAATCTGGACTTCAGGATGTCCAACCGGCTCTATATTGTTTGCCAAAATATAATCTGTGTAAACATGTTTTACTGCATGGTCTCCGGCTTCCATTAAAAGATTTTCCTGTCCTATTTTTTCCTCAATCATTTTATCGGGAGCCTGCCCCTGCCTGAAACCATCCATTTTTACGTGGCTTTTCAAATGTAAAAGCGCGTGTCTGAAATGCTCCTGAAATTCTTCGGCAGTCAGCTCAAACTCCAGCTCAATTTCTGATTTCGGCAACTTGTTTTGTTTGACTTGCATGTATTTTAGTTCTCGCCCTCACACCGTTACCAGTGGCAAACTCGCAGTGACGGGCATATTTTTAATACTAATTAGAGAATATTACTTTTTAGTTAAATATTGCCTATTTTACCCCGCTTTTCTTAAAAAATCAACTTACTAAAACGCCCCAGGCATTGCCTGGGGCGTTTGTTTTCCCCTTAGCTGAACGGCTCACTCCGGAGTGAGCCGTTCAGTTTTGAGCTGTTTTATACTAAGAAAGCTACAATAAGCAGTGCAACAATGTTTAAAACCTTAATCATCGGGTTTATTGCAGGTCCTGCTGTGTCTTTGTAAGGATCACCCACTGTATCTCCTGTCACTGCGGCCTGGTGAGCAAATGAACCCTTGCCTCCGTGAGCTCCTGTTTCAATATATTTCTTTGCGTTGTCCCATGCAGCTCCGCCTGTCGTCATAGAAATTCCAACAAACAATCCTGTAACAATGCTTCCGATTAAAAGTCCGCCCAAAGCTGCCGGACCGAGGATAAATCCAACCAATACCGGAGCCAGAACCGGAATCAGTGCGGGCAAAAGCATTTCTTTGATTGCCGCTTTTGTCACGATATCAACGCACTTTCCGTATTCGGGCTTGCCTGTGCCTTCCATCAAGCCGGGAATCTGTTTGAACTGCCTTCTTACTTCTTCAACAACTTTTCCTGCTGTCTTTCCGACTGCCGACATTGCGTATGAGGCAAAAAGATATGGAAGAAGTCCGCCGATTAAAAGACCGGCAATAACTTTCGGATCATCCAAAACAAAATTTACTGTATTGTGAACTCCCGTTAAATCAAGCAACTGTTGTGAGTATGCAGAAAACAAAACCAATGCCGCCAGTCCGGCTGATGCGATTGCATAGCCTTTTGTGACTGCCTTTGTTGTGTTTCCGACTGCATCCAGTGCATCTGTAATTTTTCTGACATCCTCTGGCATTCCAGACATTTCTGCAATTCCTCCGGCGTTGTCTGTGATAGGGCCGTATGCGTCAACTCCGACGACAATTCCCGAAATTGAAAGCATTGCCATTACTGCAAGCGCCACGCCGTAAATTCCTGCCAACCAGAAGCTGACAATTGTTGCAAGAGCGATTAATAATACCGGATATGCAGTAGACTGCATTCCAATTGCCAATCCCCTGATTATATTTGTTGCATGTCCTGTTTCAGAGGCTTTTGCAATATCTTTTACAGGCTTATAACCTTTTGATGTGTAATATTCTGTAATAACGAACATTCCGGCGGCCACTGCCAATCCAACCAAGCATGAGAGATAAAGTTTCATTACCGAAATATCCTGCTCTGCCATTGTATTTGCAATCAAAGGATAAAATGCGACTGCAGATAATATAACTGCAACAGCCAGTCCTTTGTACATTGCGCCCATTATGGATTTTTTCGGTCCGAGTTTTACAAAGTAGCTTCCGATAATTGAAGTTAAAATTGAAACCGCTCCGATCAACAAAGGCAGAAAAACGAACTCGGGACTTGTGGGGTAAAGCAAAGCTCCCAAAATCATCGTGGCAACTGTCGATACTGCGTATGTTTCAAAAATATCTGCTGCCATTCCTGCGCAGTCTCCAACGTTATCGCCAACCTGGTCTGCAATAACTGCAGGGTTCCTTGGATCGTCTTCGGGAATTCCCTTTTCAACTTTTCCGACCAAATCGGCTCCCACATCTGCCGCCTTTGTGTAAATGCCTCCGCCGACTCTGGCGAAAACCGAAATCAATGATGCTCCAAATCCCAGAGCAACTAAAGCATTAATGTCTCTTGTTATCAAATAAAAGCTGGATACGGCCAAAAGCCCCAGGCTCACAACCAATAATCCTGTTACCAATCCGCCCTTGAACGAAAGATCCAGCGCCTGTGCCAGTCCTTTTTTGGCAGATTCTGCGACTCTTGTGTTCGCCTGTGTTGAAACAAGCATTCCGATAAATCCGGAAACTCCGGAAAGAACTGCGCCGATTAAAAATCCTATTGCCATTTCAAATCCGGCGGAAAATCCGTTTACTCCTCCCTGATACCAGAAGAAACCCCAGATCAGAAAGAACAATACAATCGCGACAATTCCGATTGTCTTATACTGCCTTTTCAGATAAGAGACTGCGCCCTCCTGAACGGCTTTTGTTATCTGCACTGCTTTGTCTTTTGCAACCGGCTCTTTTCTGATTTTCATAATCAGATAGACGACGAATGCAATCGCAAACAGCGAAACAATAATCGGAGAATATATGGATAACATATAAATTTAATTCAAAATCCAAAAGTCAAAAATCAAAAGTGATTGTTGAAATTCAAACTTTGAAATTAAATATATTTATTAATTTTTATTATTATTTTTCTTCTGCTGGAGATTCTTCAGATTCTTCGGGCGACTCTTCTGATTTTTCAGATTCTTCTTTTTTAGACTTTTTTGCCTTGCGCTTGGGTTTTTCCTCTTTTGATTCACTGCCCTCTTCGCCAGATTCTTCTTCTGCCGGCTTTTCAGATGTTTTAATATCTATTTTCCATCCGGTCAAGTTTGCCGCCAGCCTTACGTTTCTGCCGTCTTTTCCGATTGCAAGCGAAAGCTGGTCTTCGGGAACGAAAACAACAGCAGTATTTTTATCTTCGATTTTAACTTCGGCAATTTTTGCGGGCGCCAAAGCATTGGCGATAAACTTCTGCGGATCCTGCTGCCATTCTATTACATCAATTTTTTCTCCGCCAAGCTCGTTTATTACAGCCATAATTCTTGTGCCTCTCTGTCCGACACAGCTTCCGATAGGATCGATTCCTTCCTCAGTTGAAGAAACCGCAATTTTTGTCCTGAAACCGGGCTCTCTGGCAATTGATTTTATCACAACAGTGCCTGCGGCAATTTCGGGAACTTCGAGTTCAAATAACTTTGAAATTAATTTCGGATATGCGCGTGAAAGCATCACAACAGAACCCTTTGGGGTTTCGTCGACTTTCAGCATATAGAATTTTAATCTTTGCGCGGGCCTGTAAAATTCACCAGGAATCTGTTCTTCCCTGCTTAAAATTCCCAGTGTTTTGCCGATGTCAACGAATACTGTATGGCCTTCGATTCTCTGCACAATACCGGAGACAATTTCTCCTTCTTTTGATTTGTATTCTGAAGTAATTGTTTCTTTTTCTGCCTCCCTGATTTTTTGAAGAATAACCTGCTTTGCAGTCTGCGCTGCAATTCTCCCGTAATCCTGTTTTGGAGTTAAAGGTATTTCAAGCTCATCGCCAACTTTTATTTTGGGATCATCTTTTTTTGCGTCATCGAGCATTATGTGTTTTTCTTCATTGAAAACCACTTTTTTCTGTTCGCCTTCGGCGAATACGGGCTCTTCGGCCGGAAGCTGTTTATTTTCTTTCATTTGTTCTATTTCCTCCTCTGTATAAAGCATCGATTTATCCACAACCAGCTTTATCTGCCAAAACTTAACATCGCCCGAAACCGGGTTGAATTGAGCTTTAATTTTCTGTCCTTTTTTTCCGTAATCTTTTTTGTAAGCAGTGGCAATTGCCGCCTCGATTGTTTCTATTACTTTTTCGGGAGAAATTCCTCTGGCTTCTGCAATCTGCCCTAATGCTGTTTTGAATGATTTTATATCCATTTTATAAAAAATGCCCGTGGTCAGACGGACAATGTTAATTCCATAAATCTATTACGATAGTTTAACAAAATTAAATAGGCATGTCAACCGTGAAAAAAAACAGAGCAAAGCTCTGTCATTTTGAGGAAATTGTTGTTTTTGGCGTGCTAACCATCTTGAGTTTTGCATAATCGTTTTGAAAAAACCATCTGTGCCACGAGTTACCAAGATCTTTCATTTTTTCAAAGCCATAATACTTTTTTGTCGCTTCTTCCCAATTCTGCGTTTGCATTCCTTCGCTGATATAAGAAATAAAGTGCCTTTCACCCTTAAGCTTCACCAGATATTCGCACAAGGAATGCGAGCCCGCATAAAAGGGCATTATATCCCTTGGATATTCCTTCATCGTCATAATGTGGGCAAAAGCGAACGTGCGTTGCTGTATCAAAAATCTTCGAAGCATCCTGTTATGGATTTTTTGTTCGCGGACGCACTCTACATAAGTCGCACACCCTTCGTCCGCCCATCTTGGAACGGGTTTTTTGAAGTGGCAGGCAAGCACAATGTGCGCAATCTCGTGTGGAAGAACAGAGTCCAGAAGGCTTTCTTTCGGACCAACCAGTTCCATCCGAAAATTCCAAACGCCGCCAAACTGAAAGGCAAAAGAAGTATTTCCTCTCGGACCTGCGTTCGGATTAATTTTCAGATCCAGTATGCACGGAGAATTTAGATCAGCAACAACATACCCCAGCCATCTTTCAGAAATTTCTTTTCTGAGTTTTTCTGCAGCCTCTGCAAATTCTTTGCAGTCTTCTTGTTTTTCTGCGTACACAGCAAAGTTCACCGTTTGGCAATAACTTTGCTTTGGAGCGGGGATAATAATGACAAGAAACAACGCTATTTTAAAAAGCGCAAGACTTTCCACAACATCGCCTCCCTTATGTTGTAAAAGATCTTTCCACAACAAGCATCCAACTGCTTGTTCTTAAAATAATTATGCAGTTTTAATAAAAAAAGTCTAATTAATAATTAGACTTTAGTCTCCGGATACTGCGTTTGAAAAATAATGAAGTTTTGCCTTTTTACTTTGGCTGTCGATCAATATTCCTGCAATATCAATCTGATACGGAAAATCTGAGGGGAATTTATTTTTTGAAAGCCAGATTTCTGCCAGCCGCCTCAATTTCCTCTGCTTTTTAGAATTGACATGCTGTTCTGGAAAAATTCCCTCTCTCTGCCCCAATAGCGCTTTTACCTCTATAAAATGTATCGTTTTGTCTGTCCTTGAAAACAGTTTACGTTTTTTTCTGGCAATTATGTCTATTTCTCCAAAGTTTATCCTATAGTTTTTACACAGTATTTTAAACCCCTTTTCAACAAGATATTCACAGGCAAGCTTTTCACCAAAATTTCCCAACTCTTTCGTATTCATTTTTCATTTCCAAATAATCTGCTCCACCAGCTTTTTTTCTTTTCTTGTGTTTGCTCCTCTTTATTTATTTCAGTTTTTTTTGCTTTTTCCTGCATCTCTTCGGGGGTCATTCCCAAACTGTCTGCAAGATCTCTTCTGGCTTTTCTTAGCTTTTCCTCGAGTTTTTCTTTGGCTTCAAACGTTTTATCAAACTGCACAGTTCTCTGCCGTAGAATTTCCTGGTTTAGCCGGACTTCTTCCAAATTTTTTCTGTCCTGTGCTTCTTCGTGCGGATCTTTTTTTTGAATATCGTAAGTATCTTTTTCTTCTTTTGGCGCTTGTTCTATGTTTTTCATATTTTTTCGATATACGTAATTTTACCATACAAACAAAAAGCCGGGAACTTCCCGGCTTTTTTTATTTTTCATTCAGCGGGGGATATAACTGTTTATCAATTGTTTTCTCAAAACAGTTTCTTCCTGCTGTATGGTCCCAATTTCTGAATACTGAGTACGGAGATGCATATTTTCCTTCATAACCTTCACCGGTTGATTTTCCCTCCTTGTTAAATGTTGCACATAGTTCAAATTTTAGCTGGCTTGAATCAATAATTCTGTATTCATATGGCTGTTTGCTTTGGGGATCGACGGGAACTTCATAGCCGGAAATTGTATCTTTCAAATCAGCAAAAGAATTTGGCAAAGCTTCTTTTCTCTGCCAATAATTTACAATCTGAGCTTGGATTCCTTCAAGGTCGCCGATTTTTTGCTGGTCAAATTGCATCAATCTCGCAGTTTGAGGAGAGCCGACTATAAAGAAGGCACCAATTACTCCGATTAGAACAATAGCGCTTGTTCCCCATGCAAAGTATCTTGCAAGCTTTGTGGGGGTTTCCCGTCTGACATCGTCCAAATAGTATCCAAACACCAGTCCGGCAACCAGAAGTACCGAAAGCGCTTTCAAAATAAATCTAGCGGTAATCTCTCCGCCCAAAAACATATTAATTGTTATAATCAAGTCGCCGATAATCACCAACGAAGCAATAAAAAGGGTCAAATAAATGAGCCATTTTCTGATTTTTGATTCCCTAACAGCATATTCGCGCGAGTAAATTTTATTTAAATACCAAGAAACGAGAATAAAAACCGGAAAGACGATAAAAAGCGAAGAAACAGCAAATCTGATTGCTTCGTTTCCGGCATAATATCTGTTTAGCGCGTCAGGGAAAAATTTGTTTATATACTGCCACATCAATGTGACAAAACTTACTGCAGACCAGTAAAGGGTAACAATTGCCAAAAGATGCAAAAATAAATCTCTTGGAATGTTTCTTTTGGTTTCTGGCCCGTTTGCCGATTCAAAATTTTCCATAAATTTTTATTTATTAATATTTCTTTTTTTAATTTCGGCGGTTATAAATCCGACAAGTCCGCCGATTATAAACCAAAAAATAAGCGAAATTACCATCTGCAGATATACATTACTGAGAAAACTGCCCTCACCCCAATTTATTATTCTGCTTAAAGCCAAAATTGGAAATGAAACAACCGCCAGCAAGGGCATAAAAACAAACCAGAGTTTTTCAAATATAGGCCACGGCGTTAGCACAACAAGCAAAATGCCAATGAGCGCGGCAATCGTCGTGATTACCCCTGTTTTAAGCCATAATGGCCAGTTTTTATAAAATTTGTTCATGTTTTTTTGTTATATAAATTTTAATCGGTTCAATTGTAGTCTGTGTTATATTTTCCGGCAAAGCTGAAAAATTAAACCATTTTATTTCTTCGTGCTTTTCCGGTTCTAAGTTTTTTGGCTCTCCCTTCGTGATTTTTGCAAGATAATTAAAAGCAATCCAGTGCTGCTTTTCTGATTCGATAATATGATTTGTATAACCTAAAAAATCCGTCAGCGTAATTTCAACTCCCAGCTCCTCTAAAATTTCCCTTTTGACTGCATCCTCAACTTTTTCGCCGAATTCAACGCCTCCGCCAGGTTTTGACCAAAAACCAGCTTCGTTTCTCGATTTTCCGGTTCTTTTTAAAAGGAGAACTTCATTTTTATCATTTACTATCAGCGCTCCGCACCCAACTCCGATGTAATCGCTTCCCTTTTTCATGTTATTTCAGTATACATTTATTTTGCTAAAACAAGAAGAAAACTCGTATTTTCTTCGGCTTTCAGCTTATGTACCATATTTTCTCCCATTGTAATTAAAACACCGGGAAGCATTTTGATTTCTTTTCCCTCCAGCGTGAAAATTCCATTGCCTTCGATAACATAAACAAAACCTTTTTTTGTTGAAGTGTGTTCTGATATTTCTGTTCCTTCTGCCATTGAAAATAAAGTTATGTCCAAATTTTCATCTTTCGAAATAACTTTGCTTAAAACTCCGCTTTCTGAATATGCTATCAAATCTTTTATATTTAAATTCTTTTCCTCCATGTGTTAAAAACTGGTTAATTTTGCCTGTATCTCGCCTCCACCATTTGTTCCATTGTTTTTATCCTTTTCATCGATTGCCGGCTCTTCTTCTGCTTGAGGTAAAAATCCGCCTGCTTGAAGCTTCCACAGTTTTGCATATAAGCTTCCCTTTTTTGCCAGTAAATCCTTATGGCTTCCTTGCTCAATAATTTTTCCCTCCTCTATTACAATTATTCTGTCCATTTTTTGAATAGTTGAAAGCCGGTGAGCGATTACAATCGTTGTTCTGCCAGCCATTAAATTTTTTAACGCATCTTGAATAAGCATTTCTGAATGAGAATCTAAGCTTGAAGTCGCCTCATCCAAAACAAGTATCGGAGCATTTTTTAAAATCGCCCTCGCAATGGCAACTCTTTGTCTTTCTCCGCCGGATAATTTTACCCCCCGTTCCCCGACAAAAGTTTCCAGTCCATTTGGAAGATCTTTTATAAAATCATCGCAATGTGCAAGTTTGGCAGCATTTTCAATTTCTTTTTTCGTAGCATCGCGTTTCCCGTAAGCAATATTTTCGGCCAGTGTTCTGTGAAACAAAACTGGGTCTTGCGGAACCATTGCAATATTACGCCTCAGACTTTCTTGAGTAACATCCGAAATATCCTGTTTGTCTATTAAAATTTTACCCTGAGTCGGATCGTAAAAACGCAAAAGCAATCTTACAAATGTCGTTTTTCCCGCACCCGAAGGACCGACAAGAGCTATTTTTTCACCAGATTTAATAACAAGATTAAGATCCCTTAAAACTTCTCTGGTCTGGCTAAAACTGAACCCCAAATTTTGAAACTCAATTTCGCCATTTTTAATTTCCAGGGTTTTGGCGACCGGAGAATCTTTTATTTCGTGGTTTAAAAGCAGAATCTCAACCATTTCTTTTGAATCTGCGTAGCTCTGGTAAACATCTCTGACGAGGCGCGTAAATCCCCACAGCTGGCTGATTATATTAATAATGTAGGCCTGAAGCATTACGAAAACTCCAACAGTAATCAAACCCTCCTGCCAGTATTTAATTGCATAAAAAAACAAAAGAAACTCGATTAAAAAGCTTAAGAACGCCTGAACTCCCTCGACAACAGCGTCAAGATTCCATGCAAAAGTAGTAACCTTTGCCTGTTCATTCGTCACCTTTTTATACCCCCTTGATTCGTGCAGATATCCCCCAAAAAGCTGGATCGTGTTTTGATTTCCTATTGTGTCTGCAAGATATCCGGTGGCTCTTGAATCAATTTCGGCGGCCTTGATATCATATTTCAGCTTCCATCTGGAGAACAGAACGTTAAAAAGGATAAAAATAATGATCCAGACAAATATCACCAAATCAATCCACTTATTAATGAAGAAAACAACAACCAAAATTGAAACCACTCTTACGACCAGAGGCAACAGCGACCAAGCGATCTCATCCGTCATTCTTTCAAACGCTCGTGCGAATCTGTTTACTTTCTGAACCAGAGACCCGGCGAAGTTGTTTACAAAAAAAGAATAAGAGTGAAGCATCAGATGGTCGTATGCCTGTTGTTTTAAATTTGCCATTACTGATGGTTCAAGAGACGTGTTTGCAAAAGTTGCAATTCTATACAAAATCCAAAAAACTCCGTTGAGACACGCAATATATAAAATAATTTTGAAAAGTTCTCCCGCGATTTGGTTTGGGTCTCCGCCTGCTGAAATCACGTCAAAAAATTGTTTATAAAAAATCGGCACAAGGATAATTGCGATGTTTGCCAGAACAATCGAACCGAACAAAGCAAAAAAGCTTCTCTTTTTGGGCCTTATTCCTTTCCAAAAAGCGCCCAAAACATCTTTGAGCCGGACCTGCGGATAAATAATGCTTCTTGAAGGCATGATTTTTTAAAAAAATTTAATATTACAAGAAGCGGAATTGTGGACTTAGCGAGAGTCGAACTCGCGTCTCCGCAATGCGAATGCGGCGTACTACCACTGTACTATAAGCCCTTTTGATAAATAATTAATGAACCTTGTCGGGGCGCTGGGAATTGAACCCAGTCTACACCCTCCCGAAGGGTGCGTACTGCCGGCATACTCCGCCCCGCATTTGGATTTAAGAAACCCAATATTTCTTTTTTGTCATTTCGTCTTCTTTTGTTTCAACCTTTTCTATTTGCTCTTCTGATTTTTCTGCCATTTTTTTAAGTTTTTTTTCATCCAATTTCCCGAGTTTTTGAACTTCGCTCAATAAAAATTCTTTGTCGTTTTTTTCAGGATCATCCAGCACATATTCCAAAAGGATATTAAGTATGTATCCTATTTTAGGACCTGGAGTGATTTTCAAAGTTTCCATTATGTCCTTTCCGTTTACTTTCAGCATTTTTGCAGAAATAGGATCCTTTGAAACCTTCTCTATTATATACTTTAAATGCCTCAATTTATACGGCTCGGCTTTCGGCACACCCGATCCGATTCTGTCTGCCTGCCTGACCTGAAGCAGTTCTTCTATATTTTCCATTCCCACGTTTTTAACAAGCCTTCTTACCGAAGATTCTGTAACCTCCCCGACATTGTAATAAAACAAATGATATCTTACAAGCTTTGTAATCTTCTCGATATCCTTTTTTGAAAATTTTAATCTGTTCAATATCTGAAATGTGACTTTTGCCCCCACGATTTCGTGATTGTAAAAAGTGGCGTTCTCTCCCTCTCCGGCTTTCACGCGAGGCTTTGCGATGTCATGAAATAACGAAGCCAGCCTTACATATACATTAAGCTTTTTCTTTGCGCAAAACTCCAAAGCTTTCAAAGCATGCTGGTAGCAATCATAAATATGATGCTTATTTTGCGAAACTCCGTAATTTTCAAGAAGTTCAGGAAGAATATATTTGAGAAGATTTAATTCCCTGAGAAGTTCAATTCCTTCAGCCGGCTTTTCAGACATAACAATTTTAACAAATTCATCCCTGATTCTTTCTTTTGACACTGCCTCAAGCCAGATACTGTTTTTTATTATGGCTTTTGCCGTCTCTTCCTCTATTTTAAAGTCCAAAGTTGTTGCCAGTCTGACTGCCCTCAGCATCCTCAATGCATCTTCTGAAAATCTTTCCTCCGGATTTCCAACAGTCCTCAAAATCTTCTTTTTCAAATCCTTCTGTCCTTCAAATGGATCAATAACGTCTTTTTTAAGACCAGAAGTTTTTATCGCGATTGCATTAATCGTAAAATCTCTTCTGGAAAGATCTTCCTGAATATTTTTTGCATAGACAACTTCATCTGGGTGTCTTTTGTCTGAATATTTTGCATCAGAGCGGTATGTTGTAATCTCAATTTCCTTCAGATTATCTTTTGCGCTGTCTGTTATTACCGTAACAGTAAGGAATTTATTTTCATAAAAGCTGTTTTTAAATATTTTCTGGATATCCTCGGGTTTTGCGTTTGTGGCGATATCCCAGTCTTTTGGCTCTCTGCCAACCAAAAAATCGCGCACGCATCCGCCCACAATAAACGCCTCAAAACCCGCTTTTCCGAGCTCTTCAATTATGTTTTTTATTTCCTTTGGGATAATCATTTTGATTTAATGATATTACCCTAAAATTTGCGTTTTTTCAATTTTTAGGTTAAAATTTAGTTAAAATCCGGCTAGCTGCCCTGATAAAAATTAATACCCGAAGTGCCGAGCCCTCATGGTGAAATGGATATCATATTTGGCTTCGGACCAAAGGTTGGGAGTTCGAGTCTCTCTGAGGGCACAATGACGAAGGATAAGCACATATTTAATTAAAAAATTTAAAATGAAAAAAATATTCTGGGTATTTTTTCTTTTATTAATCGGCGTAGCTGCGGCAGAACATGCTTATGCAATCCCTTGCGGAGTTGACGGGATTGTTCCCTGCGGACAGTATCCAAACTGTCCCTGCGATATTACCGACGTATTTATAATACTGACAAATATTTATTTCTTTGTCGTCGCATGGATTGCAACTCCCCTTGCCGTAATAGCTATTGTAATCGGAGCTGTAATAATGATGATATCTGCCGGAAATCCCCAGGCATTGGGCACGGGAAAAAAAGTTTTATACGCCGGAATTATTGGCCTTGTCCTAGTGCTCTGTTCGTGGCTCATCATTGATTTTGTTTTAAGCGCACTGGGATATCGGGGATCCTGGAATAGACTATAAGTTTTTCCCTCCGTTGTTTGTGCCTCGCCCTTGTAGCTCAATTGGCAGAGCAGTTGCCTCTTAAGCAATTGGTTCCGAGTTCGAGTCTCGGCAGGGGCACAAACAACGGAGGGAAACCCTTTACAAAAGTATTAAAATAGAGTATACTATACATAAAATCACAAATTTATATAAGTTATGGCATTAGACACAAAAGAGAAGGAAAAAATTATCAAGGATTTGAATATCCATGAAAAAGATACAGGATCTGCCGATGTTCAGATCGGTTTGCTCTCAAAAGAAATAGACAGGCTGGTTTCGCATCTTAAAAAACACACCAAAGATACTCATTCCAGGAGAGGACTAATAAAAATGGTCATTAAAAGAAAAAAGCTTCTGGCCTATCTTAAAAAGGAGGATGAGAAAAGATACTCTGCAGTCATTAAAAAAATAGGACTAAAGAAATAAATTCAATAGCCGCTCCAAAAGTGCGGTTATTTGATTAATCAGATGTCGCCAAAACCAAAAGAACAACGAGTTGAAGTATTGATTGATGTGCAGAATCTTTACCACTCTGCCAAAAATCTCTACCATGCGAAAGTTAATTTCCAGGAAGTTTTAAAGCAGGCAGTTGCAGGAAGAAAATTTATCCGCGCGTTCGGATATGTCGTCAGGACAAAAACCGGTGAAGAGGCGCCATTTTTTGATGCTCTCTCAAAAATCGGCATTGAGACAAGAGTCAGAGATCTGCAGGAATTTTACGGAGGAGCGAAAAAAGCTGACTGGGATGTTGGGATTGTAATCGACGCAATAAGAACTTCGCCCGCACTGGATGTTATAGTTTTGGTTTCAGGAGACGGCGATTTTATAGCTTTGGTTGAGTACCTGAAAAATCAGGGCAAAAGAGTGGAGGTTATGGCATTTGGAAGAACGACATCTTCAAAACTAAAGGAGGTCGCTGATGAATTTATCGACATGGATGAAAATACAAAAACATTTTTATTAAAACAATAATTAACAGCGGAAACATCGATATACTAATTTACCTTATTAAATAAAATTACGGACAAAATAAATTATTTAACAGGGCAAGTTCGTATATCGGTTCCGCAAAAAAATAAATGATAAAAGATACTTTTAAGTTAGAAGTTGGCGGAAAGACGATAACAATTAAGACTACAAATTGGGCCGAACAAGCTTCCGGCTCGTGTTTGGTTCAGTGCGGAGAGACAGAGGTTCTAGCAAACGTAACAATGTCTCCAAAAAATGTTGATGGACAGGACTTTTTTCCTTTGACTGTTGAATATGAGGAAAAGTTTTATGCCGCCGGCAAGATTTACGGTTCAAGATTTATTAGAAGAGAGTCAAGGCCGACCGACGAAGCAATATTGAGCGGAAGAATGATTGATCGTGCGCTGAGGCCGAGATTTCCCAAAGATTTTAAAAGAGAGGTTCAGATAATTGTAACCTGCCTTTCATGGGATGGAGAAAACGACCCAGATATTTTGGGTTTGATTGCCGCTTCCTTTGCGCTCTCAATTTCTCAAATTCCTTTCAACGGACCTGTGGCTGCGGCAAGGATAGGCAGGATAAATGGAGAATGGATTATAAATCCGACATATAAACAGAGAATAGAATCTGAAATGGATTTTACTTTGGCTGCAATTGAAACAAAAGAGGAAGGATTTCTGATAAACATGATCGAAATGGGCGGAAAAGAAGTTTTGGAAAAGGATGTTCTCGAAGCCACAAAAATTGCAGAAAAAGAACTCACAAAAATTATTGATTTTCAGAGAAAATCCGCACAAAAAATCGGCAAAGAAAAAATTTCCGTCGAGTCGGCTGTTGAAAAAGATATAGAAAAAGAAATCAAAAGATTTTTGGGTGACAGGTTGGAAAAAGCCGTCAATGAAGCCGAACCGAAAGAGAAGAGCCTTGGGAAAATCGATGAGCTAAGAGAAGAGACGGCAAAACATATTGAAGAAAAATTTCCGGGAAAAGGGAGGCAGGTTTTACCGTATTTTGAAGACGAAACAGAAAAAATAATTACAAAAAATGCAATTGAGAAAGGTAAAAGGCCTGACGGCAGGAACGTTGATGAAATCAGAAAAATTTCAGCCGAGGTTTCGGTGCTCCCAAGAACACACGGATCATCCCTCTTTTACAGAGGTCTTACACACGTTCTTTCAATCCTTACTTTAGGAGGCCCTGCAGACCAGCAAATATTGGAGGGGATGGAAATTGTGGGAAAGAAGAGGTTTTTGCACCATTATAATTTTCCGCCTTATTCATCAGGAGAAACAGCTCCGATAAGAGGCCCGAAAAGAAGAGAAATCGGGCACGGAAATCTGGCTGAGAAAGCTTTGTTGCCCGTCATCCCTGATGTGGATAAATTTCCATATACAATAAGAATTGTTTCTGAAGTTGTTTCAAGCAACGGATCCACTTCAATGGCTTCAACCTGCGCAGCATGTCTTGCATTAATGGATGCAGGAGTGCCGATAAAAGAACCCGTTGCAGGAATTTCAATCGGATTAATGAAAGACGATGAAACCAAAAAATATAAACTGCTGACAGATATACAGGGGCCGGAAGACCATTATGGAGATATGGACTTTAAGGTTGCCGGGACAAGGAACGGAATTACAGCAATACAGATGGATACAAAAATAGACGGACTAAGCATTGGCATAATAGAAGAGGCGCTGGAAAAAGCAAAGAGTGCAAGAATGCAAATTCTTGATATAATAAAGAAAACAATTCCGGAACCCAGAAAAAATTTGTCTCCTTACGCTCCAAAAATCTTCACCCTGCAGATTAATCCTTCCAAAATCGGAGAAGTTGTAGGGCCAAAAGGAAGCGTTATAAACAAGATAATTGAGGAATTTGGAGTAACAATAGATATTGAGGACACCGGGTTTGTGTTTATAACCGGTGTTGATGAAAAAGGGGTAGAAGGCGCAGTAAACAAAATCAGAAGCATTGTCAAAGAAGTTCAGATTGGGGAAACATTTCAGGGAACCGTCAGAAAAATAATGGACTTTGGCGCATTTGTTGATATTCTCCCCGGACAGTCCGGGCTGGTACACATTTCAAACTTTGTTCCATATAAAATAAACAAAGTTGAAGACGTTGTAAAAGTAGGCGATATAATCCCCGTGAAAGTCGTCTCCATAGACGAACTTGGCAGAATAAATCTTTCTGCATCTGAAGCAGGATTTAAGCCCCGAAAGAAACCGTTTTTCGGAAAAAAATAAACTAAATTCAAAGCAAATGGCAACAGAAGCCGAAGAACTACAAGCAAAAGAGTTTTTAAAAAGAGTAGAAGTTCGGACCATGAAAAAGGATCTTCGCGCCTTGCGGGAAGCCGATGCTTTAAAAGAAAGAGATAAGATTATTAAATCGAAAACTTCCGAAGAGCAGAAACTGGAAAAAATCAAAAAAGAAGACGAGGAGAGAAAAATAAAGGAAAGAATTGAAAGAGAAAAGATATTGCAACAAAATGTAACGGAAGAAAGAGAAGCAGAAAAACAGGTAAAAGAGTACGCAGAGGAATCCGAAAAACAGCAAATCTTTTTACTGGAGGCGAAAAGACTGGGGCTGGAGAAGAAGCTGGATACTCTGGAAAAACTGCAGGAGCCGGAAATTATTCTGGAAAAAAACAAGGCTGAGGTTGAAAAGAGAAGACTCGAGGATAAGCTTAAATCAATCGTTGAAGACGAGTCCAAAATAGAAGGAGAGCAAAACTTTGTTGACGAAAAGGAAAAGCAGAGCAACGTTCCGTCCGATAAAAAATCTCTGGAACAAAGAAGAGGCGAGCTGGAGCAAACAAGGCAGGAATCTGAAAAGAAAAGATGGACAGTTGAAAAAGAGGTTCAGGAAAGCGACGGGCAAATCCAGGAAGCAGACAAAAAACTCGGAGAGATTTCTTCTGAAAAAAATAAGCTGAGAAAAGAAATTTCTGATGTTGACGCGTCTCTCCGCCAGATTTATTCTTCAATTATCGAAAGGGTAGAAGAAAAAAAACGAGGAGAAAGCGAGCAACAAAAAATAGAAGCTCTCAGAACATCGGACATAAAAGCCCAGCAGAAAGAGCAAATAAGAAGGCGGCAGTGGCAGGGGGCAGAACCGAAAGAAAAGGAATTTCTTAAAAAAATACCAATACAGGCAAGAGAAAAAATATTTCAGGAAACGCAGAGCGAAGAAGACCGCAGAAAAGAATTTTTGCAAAATATCGAAAAACAGGCGCAAGAAGAAAGCAAAAACAAACCCCAAATATAAGTAATCATTTGCCAAGTTGCCGAACTAATCAAAATAATTGAATTTTGGTCTGGGGGCGAGCTGGTCTGCAGGTGAACAAGAAAATAATAGAAGAATTAAAAGAGAAACTTGAAGCGCAAAAAGCTTCTTTGGAAAAAGAACTTGAGAGTTTTGCAAAAAAAGATGACGTTCCGAAAGGAGACTGGGAGACAAAATTTCCCAACCGGGAGAATGGAAATATGGAGGAGGAAGCAGATGAAGTACAAGAGTATGACAACATGCTTTCTGTGGAGCACAATATGGAACTAAGATTAAAAGATATAAACTCCGCTCTCAAAAAAATCGAGGGTGATGAATACGGAAAATGCGA
Organism: Patescibacteria group bacterium; assembly: GCA_022703425.1. Classification (GTDB taxonomy): domain Bacteria; phylum Patescibacteriota; class Minisyncoccia; order Minisyncoccales; family Staskawiczbacteraceae; genus JAKLDQ01. The sequence continues at coordinate 23,947 of JAKLDQ010000004.1, forward strand.
AAGTTGTGGAAAAGAAATCGAAGAAGAAAGGTTAAGAGCTGTTCCTGAAGCAAAACTCTGCATCAAGTGCAATAAATAATATACAACCCGGGGCATGCCCCGGGTTTTTAATATGCCAAGTAAAGTTTATTCAGGTTCAATTGTCGGACTTGATGCAAAATTGGTTGAGGTAGAAATTGATGTGTCCCAAGGGCTTCGTTCGTTTTCAATTGTAGGCCTTCCAGATAAAGCTGTTGAAGAATCGAAAGAAAGAATTGAAGCTGCGATCAAAAGCACAAAATTGCTTTCGCCCCAAAGCAGAACATCCAGGGTTTTGGTAAACCTGGCTCCAGCAGACCTGAAAAAAGAAGGATCCTTGTATGATTTGCCGATTGCATTGGCATTTTTAATTGCTTCAAAACAAACAAAATTTGATTCTGAAAATAAAATGTTTTTGGGCGAGCTCTCTTTGGATGGAAAACTGAGGCCGGTTAAAGGAGCTCTTTCTTTTACTCTTTTATGCAAGGAAAAAGGAATCAAAGAAATTATTTTGCCAAGACAAAATGCAAAAGAAGCCTCCCTAATTAAGGAGGTAAGAGCGATTGGAGTCGAATCAATATCCGATACGCTCGCCTACCTTGAAAACAGAAAATCAATTGAACCGCATATTGCAAATGAAAATGATTTTGGCCAGGGCTCTGATGATTTTATCGATATCGGCTGGGTAAAGGGACAGGAATATGCAAAAAGAGCGCTGGAAATTACTGCCGCCGGCTCACATAATTTATTTTTTTTCGGCCCTCCGGGCGGAGGGAAAAGCCTTCTTGCAAAATCACTTCCGTCCGTTTTGCCAAAATTAAATTTTGAAGAATCGCTTGAAGTTACAAAAATTTACAGTGTTGCCGGCCTGTTAAAAGAAGGACAAACCTTGGTTAACTTCCGTCCTTTCCGGGCACCGCATCATATTTCCTCAGAGGTAGCCTTGATGGGAGGAGGAAGCCCGCCAAGGCCAGGCGAAATAACCTTGGCACACAGAGGCGTTTTGTTTTTAGATGAATTTCCGGAGTTTCACAGGGATGTTTTGGAATCATTGAGACAGCCGATAGAGGAAGGTAAAATTACAGTCTCGCGCGCAAAAAGCGCTTTTACCTATCCTGCAAGATTTATGCTGGTTGGGGCATCCAACCCCTGCCCGTGCGGATTTTTCGGAAGCCCTGATAAAAATTGCACATGTTCTCCATCTCAAGTTTCAATGTATAAAAGAAAGCTTTCCGGGCCTTTAATGGACAGGGTAGATCTGTTTTTAGAAGTTCCTGCTGTTAAATATGAAAAGCTTGTATCTGATTCGTCTGAAAATCAAAGCCAGCTGATACGCCAGAAAATTGAAAATGCAAGGAAAATGCAGGAACAAAGATTCAAAGGAACAAAAATTCTGGTTAATTCCGAAATGAATATTCCGGAAATTAAAAAATTCTGCCAGCACGATTTTAACTCCCAAAATTTATTGAAAAAATATGTCGATTCGGGAAAGCTGTCTGCGAGAGGATATCACAGAGTGCTAAAAGTTGCCCGGTCAATTGCTGATTTGGAACAATCAGAAGGCATTAAATACGAGCATATTGCAGAGGCGCTGATGTACCGGCTTAAAGATTGATTGTAATAAAAAACGGGGCACGCCCCGTTTTTTAGTATTTCAGTTTTGTACCCAGACCGTATTTTGAAAGCGGATTTTTTGCGCCTATCGTCTCAAAGTGAACGTGGCATCCGGTCGAGATTCCTGCCCCAGCCATTCCCGGCTGTCCGCCCATTAAGGCAATTCTGTCCCCCGTATCAATAACATCTCCCGGGTTTACAAATATGGTTTGCAAATGGCCGTAATAGGTGACTACTCCGTTTGCGTGAAGAATAGTAACAGAATTTCCCCCTCCAAAGTTCCATCCGTATTTTACCCTTTGGACTGTTCCGGCTGCGGCGGCATGGATTGGCGTTCCGCACTTGTTGGCAAGGTCAACAGCGTTGTACCAGTGAACTCCCTGCGTAATCTGGCCTTCGGCAGGAATAATAAAGAAATTATCAGCCAAAGGAGTTTGCGACGGGCCAATTGGAGTGGATTTGCTCGGCATTGTTCCGCCTGGAACGATAAGAATATCTCCGATATAAATATCACCTTCGTTCGAAAGTCCGTTAAATGCAACTATGTCGTCTGCACTCGCTTTATATGTTTTTGCAATCTGAGTGATTGTGTCGCCCGATCTAACAACTCTGACAACGCCGGAAACAGGCAAAACAACAAGAGTCTGTCCAACCTTCACTTTTGAACCGCTGGATAGTTCATTTGCCCAAAGCAGCGTGTTTAGAGAAATATTAAAGCTCTGCGCAATGGATTGCAAAGTATCACCCGGCTGGACAATGTATTCAGAAATTTCATTTCTGCTCGCAGATCCGCTTCCAAACAAATCTCCTAAAACTCTCGTGGATAAGATGTTAGTTGTCGTAACTCCGCAGACGCAGTTATCCTGAACAAGCTTTAAATCAGGAGTTTCAAGAGCAAGCGTTTGTCCGGTACCAACAAATAAAGCATCTTTATTCAGATTTTCGCTATTGTTGAAAAATGAATTAAAAAAAACGGCGTCGCTCCTTTTTAGGATATTTAACGAGGAAAAATCGTGGGCGTTAAAGCAAATTGAAGCCAATAGAAAAAAAGCGCCAAATCCAAAGTAAAAAAGAGGATCATGAAATAACCCCTTTAAATTGGCATTTTTGCGCCTTTCTTTTACAATCTTTCCCTTTTCTGTCAATATTTTGTTTGTGTCAATTTTCTTTGTAATAGACGTGAATCCTTATTAAGATTTTTTGACAACTTATACCAAAGCTATCATTTTATACCCTCGAGGTCAAGCAGTTATACACAGCGCCAGGTTGTGCTATAATTAGCAAAAATGGATCTAACCTCCCCAAAAACAATAAAAGAAATCCTCCAAAAACACGATTTAAGGCCATCAAAAGGCTTCGGACAGAATTTTTTGATAGACAGGAACGTTCTAGACAAGATTATCAGAGAAGCCGGATTAAATAAAAATGAAACTGTTCTGGAAATTGGACCTGGAATTGGAACACTTACAAGCGAACTGGCGAAAAACGCAAAGCAGGTTATTGCAGTTGAAAAAGACAGAAATATGTGCATCGTTCTGAAGAAAACACTGGAGGGGGCAGACAATATAACGGTGCTCAATGAAGACATCTTAAAATTTAATTTTAACTCCTTTCCAGATTACAAAGTTGTTGCCAACATTCCTTATTATCTCACTTCGCCCTTAATCCGCCTTCTTTTGGAAAACAGCAATAAGCCAAAAGAAATTATCCTTATGATTCAGAAAGAAGTCGCGCAGAGAATCTGCGAAAAACCGCCAAAAATGTCTTTGCTTTCGGTTTCAGTCCAATTTTATGCAGATGCCAAAATTCTTTTTACCGTTTCAAAAAACTCTTTTTTGCCGGCGCCAAAAGTTGATTCTGCAGTAATAAAGATCACTCCTTTAAAACAAAACAAAGGCGTTTCTGCTGATATTTTCTTTAAAACTGTAAAAGCCGGTTTTTCACATCCGAGAAAACAGCTTTTGGGCAATCTTTCTTCCGCCTTTGATATCGGCAAAGAAAAAACAGCCGGATGGCTGGCAAAAAATAATATAAACCCAAAACAAAGGGCTGAAACCTTGTCAGTCCAGGACTGGATTAATTTGTCAAAAAATCATGAATAATATTTTTGTAAATATTTTTGCAATAATAATTTTGCTTGCGTACGAAGCAATCACAATCCGCGAGAACTGCAAGGTGAAAAAGTATTTTCCAAAACTGCTTGAACTGCTGATGATATTTTTTTATATTTTTTATGCCGTGGCTTTTTTTCTTGCTGTCAAAAACATAAAAGATTTTATCCTTTCTCCCAAAATAGCCGAAATCAACCAGCCGATTTTTGTTTTTTTGGGAATAATTTTCTGCCTGGCTTCAATAATATTGTTTTCTTATTTAAGTTTCTTTGAAAAATCATTTCCAAGCTGTATGGCAATTCAGAATAAAAAAGAGTTGAAGGGAATTTACAAATATATCCGCCATCCTTCGTATTATGTTTTCTTTTTCTTTACTTTCGGCATAGCTTTTTGTCTGCAAAGCTTTTGGCTTCTTGTTTTGGCAATGGCAAACCACATCTTAATGTATTTTTATTACATGATAGAAGAGAGCCAGGCAAAAAACAACGAATATTACGCAAGTTATTTGAAGAAAACAAACAGGTTTTTCCCAAAGTTTTGATTTCTCCACATATTTGACTTTTTTATATTGTGGTATAATTATGTAACATTTTTATTTATGCTTGGAAAAATATCACAATTTTCAGACGAGCTTTTCATTAAGTTGTACATTTTAAAAAGCTCTGTTTTAGGTTCCAGAATAAAAAAGAAGGAAAGAGGGGCGCTTGTTACCGGCCTTGTGATTGGGGGAGCCATTCTTGCAAGCACACTTATAGGAGGATTATGGATGTCATCGAAAGTTGAAACGGCAAAAGAAGGTTTTTTCGCCGATCTAACAAGGGGAATCGGATTATTTCTTCTTGCCGTAGCCGACACGGTTTTTCAGGCCGCCGCAACTCTATTATCCTATGTAATCGGACCTTCTTTTACAGACCAGGCAATTACAAAAAATCCTGTTTATTTTAGAGTGTGGGGCACAGTAAGGGATCTGTCCAACATGTTGATTGTATTAAGTTTTGTGGTTATTGGAATTGCCACAACTTTAAGAGTGCGCGAATACGAGGCAAAAAAACTTCTTGCTCCATTAATAATCCTCGCTCTTCTAATTAACTTCTCAAGCCTGTTCTGTGGTTTAATAATTGATGCGTCCAACATAGCAATGCGCGATCTGCTCGGAGGCGGTTCTGCAAGCGGATCAATCACCGCAATCAGAGAAGCAATAACCACGTACTCGAAACTCGAGATGACCGGTAACAATATTAGCCCAAGCACGGGAACCAGCGAACCGCTTTCAAATCCGGGGGAATTTTTGGCAAAATGCGCAGGATTAGCCCTTTTTCTTTTGATAGCAGCTTACACATTCGGCGTAATGGCAATATTACTCCTTGCAAGATATGCTGTTTTAGCTGTTTTGTTTATACTTTCACCTTTGGCATTTTTCTGTTTTGTATTCCCGCCCACAAAAAAGGTTTGGAATACATGGTGGGAGCATTTTATTAAATGGTCTTTTATGGGAGTGATTTCCGCTTTCTTTATTTCGCTTGCCGTGAGCGTGCTTGCTGCCGCAAGTGCGACCGGCACTCCTTTAGACTTTAACACATTCTGCGTTGTATTTATCTTTTTAATTGTCGGCTACAAGATGACCAAATCAGGAAGCGCCATCGGAGCGACCGCCGTGTTAGGTCTTGCAGCCACCGCCGGAAGCTACGCTCTTGGCGGAGTAGGAGTTGCAGCAAGAGCTACTGGCTTAAAAAACCTGGCAAAGAGCGCAGGAGAGGGAGCACAAAATACGCTGTCATCGGCGGGAGAAAAAATCGGATTGGTTGCTCCTGGAACTACCGCAGCAAATAGAAAGAGTCGGCTTGATGAATCAAAGAAGCGCCTTGCAAGCATTGAAAGCAACGAAGAATTGGCAAAGATTGCAGAACAGAGGCCAGTTACAAGACAAAAAGCTTTGGATAAAGCTGCTGCAGCAGAGATGCTTGCAGAAAGAAAAGCATTTGGGAAGGTTTCTGCAGACAAGAGAGAAGCCGTTGCTGCGCACGCTTCGGCATACGGGGTTTCAAAAGATGTGTTTACAAAAGAAAGACCAGAGACATTTACAGATACATCTCGGCAGGAAGCTATAAACCATGTACGAACGCAAAGGGCACAAAACATGGTACAGAACCTTGGGATGTCCCCCGAAACCGCTTTTGCAGGAGTATCAACATACCCTCCAAACGACAATGAGATTCGCCGAGCACAGAGCGATTTATCACAAAGAAAAACCACTGACGCGAGGCTTGGCCTTGCGCCGGTAACAGAGAAGGATGTAAAGAACAAACTCATAGAGGATAGGAGCAGATCATTAATTGAAAATGCACGGAGATCAGGAAGGACAATGACAACGCAAGAAGCGTTGAAATTAAGCAGTGATTACAAGCCGACCAAAGCAGAAATGATGTTCGGAAGAGAAGAACTTTCAAATGATAGAAGAGCAAACGCAGTAAGAAAATTGTCTGCCGCTAAACAGGCAGAACTTTCGGCTGAAACACTCGATGATATTCACGTTTTTGGAGCAATCGACTTTACAAACGCAAGGGTAGTTGAAGAATTTAGAAAGGCGCCCCCGAAAACACAGGAAAGAATTAGAAGTTGGGCCCATGCGCCGTCTACACCCGATCCAAACAGCCAATTTGACAGGCTAAACAGGACAATTGCTGAACTGAATGCAACAGGAAGACCGGAGGATGCAGCGAGAGCAACAAGACTTATGAATAATCAAATTTATATTCATACTAACTTCCCATAAAATGGAAAAAGTTATTTTTTCGGATGATATTATAAAAATCCTCAACGAAATAATGGAAAGAAACGGAATAACCGAAACTCCTCTGCAGGCACATGAAAAAATAGCAAAAGGAGAAGATCCAATAGTTTCAATTTTAGCTGGTTTATCCAGGGATATTTATTCCGGGAAAATCACGGAATCAGATTCTATAATTTTTTTAACTAAAAAAATCCCAACTTCCGAGGACACATCAAAAAAAATAATTGCCACAATTAAAGATTCCGTTATTCCATCCATGAAAACCATTTCTGAAACCCCTTCAGAAAACAATATACCAAATACGAAAAACAAAAACATAAAATATCCCTTAACAGAGAGGCCAAAGAAAAAAAATACCGATAGCAAAGATAAAATAACTGTAAATAAAACAATTTCCGATGTGCCAATGCAAAAAACGAGAAAGAAAGATACGGATATTTATAGGGAGCCTATCAGTTAAAAAAAAATCGGCCGACAGAATTTCTGTCGGCCTTTTAACTAGTCCTCGAAAGGAGGCAATCCTTGTTTTATCCTCTCGTGGGCTTTTTTCATCTCCTCCGGAGTACGGTTTTCGGCAGGGTTTTTCCTTTCCTTCTTTGATTCACTTTTAGCAGGTGTAGATCCGCCTTCGCGAAGCCTTTCGCTTAGAAGGGCTATTATATCCATGCCTCCTTGCGCACCCGAGAAGTAATACTGACGCACCGCGCCGGCATTTAGCCCCATGCTCCGAACCACGAAGTCCTGATTTAACTTAATCAGGCTCTCGTACTTTTTCAGCGCGGCGTCGGGATCTTTTTTAAACTCCCGCTTGATAGTCTTCAGACTTGTACCCGTCTGATCGGCAATCATTTCCATGACAGCCCCGCTTGTGCTTCCCACAAGTTCGGAACGTCGGCGCTTTGCCTCCTGCTCGCCCCGGAAAGTTTTTGTTGTGTCTTCCCGGTATTTGGCATCTGGACTGATGTCAACACATTCCGTCGCCTCGATTGTAAGGCCATGCATGCCATTGAGCGCTTTGAAAATACCCTCTCCTCTGAGAGTTTCCTCTACAAGCTTGTCGAGCCTGATGTCCGGCTTTGCAATAATATTCTCATAGGTGTGTTGACCGACGTGGTGTCGGATATAGGGTTTGGTTCTGTCGCGAAACGAAGTAAACCAGTCTTGCGTGTCCAGCCAGGCTTTTCTTAGATTCGATGTCCATGCCGTAAAGCTCCACAGAGAGTGCACTGGCACCCCGTTAACGTCCTCGGCATCGTCTGATTTGATGCCATAAGTATAGAACCGGATCAAAAAGCGATAGAGATTGAAGTCTTCTCTGTCTTCGAGTTCTTTTTGGCCGGGAGCCGTTTTTGTCCAGTGAAACTCGCGTTTCACAAAGAGCCGAAAATACGGCCACAAACCAACCCATCTCCATCCGCCGAACGGATGCCATTCATATCCTCGGACAATATCTCCTTCGGGTTCGTTTACGCGGTGATCTTGTTTACAGATCAGCGTCTTGTAATAAGCGCCGTTCTTTAGAGCGATTGCACCTGTTCCTTCTTCGAGAAAAATCCCGCAGATAAAGATCAGGTAATAAAGGATAAGCACGGGAAGAATTCCCGTATATGTCAGAAACCAGAGAAAGCTCAGAAGCCATGCCAACATATCTTTTCTCCTTCTGTCATTATGACCCCGCCAAGCGGGTTTTTAGTGTGCTGTTCTTGCCTCAAACAAAATGGGGCATTATGGTTAATTATATCATATATTCTATTCCTTGTCAAGTCTATTCTCCCCCCCGCACGAAAGTGTTGATAACTTGCATTGTTTGTGCGATTTTTTATGTGGTATAATTACATAATTTATATTCAAAAATATGGAACGCTATCCAATCCCCCAATTTATTGAGCAAGAGGGAAGAATTGCTTTCTTTATTTCTTTCAGGCAGTTTTTTTATTTGGTGGGAGCAGGAGCAATATCTTTCATTCTTTTTTTTGTTCTTCCAATTTACCTTTTCATAATGGCTTTCCTTCTATTGATGGGAAGCGCTGTTGTTTTGGGATTTGTAACGGTAAACGGAATGCCAATCGGGAACATGCTTCTTTCCTCAATCGGATTTATGACTGGAAGCAAAAATTACACATGGAAGAAGAAAGAATCTCCATATCCTTTTACGCCGGTAAAGCGCGTTGAAATTAAAAAAATTGAGGAGGGAGCCCCCATTCGTGCGCAGGAAAGCAAACTTAGAAAAATTAGAACTGACGTCGAGTTAAAAACAAAATAGCAATGGCAACAGAATCGGCAACACAAGCTTTTCTGGAAATTAAGGATATACGCGAAGGAATGTTACTGCTGAAGAATAATTCTATCAGGGGCGTTTTGATGGTCTCGTCTTTAAATTTTGCTTTAAAATCAGATGAAGAACAGACTGCAATAATTTACGCGTTTCAAAGTTTTTTAAATTCGCTGGATTTTTCGTGCCAGATTGTAATCCAGTCACGGAATATAAACATAACTCCTTATCTGGACACAATCAAAGACCTTGAGGAAAGACAAACAAACGAGCTGATGAAACAGCAAACGATCGCATACAGGGAATTTATAAAAAATCTCGTTGTGGGAGATATGGTAATGACAAAAAACTTTTACGTTGTTGTTCCTTACACATTAATGGAGGTTTTGGGAATGAAAGCGACTGCCGCAAAACAGTTCAGTTTTTTAGGGCAGGGAAATAATCAAAATTCCGGCCAGGAGATGAAAGATGACGAGTTTGAAAGATGCAAAACACAACTTTGGCAGAGGATGGAGTTTTTGGCAATGGGATTAAAAAGATGCGGGCTGGAAGCTGTTCCGCTGACCACCCCCGAGTTAATAGAATTGTTCTGGGCAATCCACCACCCAGATCAGGCGGAAATCGGATACTATCCGGAAATTTTGCCTGAATTATTAAAATAATGGAAATTCCTTTTTTTGACAAATTTTTAGGGGGGAAAAAAGATCTCACAGAAGATAAGATTTTTGAAGAAGAGCGTTTTGACGTGCGCGACATTATTGCTCCTCCGTATATCGGGGTATTGCAGGACCATCTTAAAATCGGAGAAAGGCTGGCAAAATCTTTCTTTGTTTTTTCATATCCGAGATATTTAAATACCGGATGGTTTTCTCCGATTATTGATTTAAACACCCCTGTTGATATTTCCTTTTTTATACATCCGATTGAGAGCGAACTGATTTTAAAAAAGCTTAGAAAAAAAGTTACCGAGGTTTCATCTGAAATTTTGGAGAGGGAGGAAAAGGGACTTATTAGAGATCCTTCGCTTGAAACGGCCTACCGTGATATTGAAAATCTGAGAGACAAGCTGATGACAGCCCAGGAAAAAATGTTCAGGTTCGGCCTTTACATCACAATATATGAGAACACAGAAAAAGAACTTCGTGATACGGAACTGACATTAAGGTCAATCTTTGAATCACGGCTTATTTATATCAAACCTGCTTTATTCCGGCAAAAAGAAGGATTTATTTCGTGCAACCCTTACGGAATGGATATGCTGGAGGTGCATACGCCAATGGATACAGAACCTCTTTCCACTGCATTTCCTTTTATTTCTTTTGACTTAAGTTCAAATGAGGGAATTTTATACGGCATGAACAGGCACAACAATTCGCTTGTTTTGTTTGACAGATTCAGTCTTGAAAATGCAAACTTGGTTTGTTTTGCAAAATCAGGATCCGGAAAATCATATGCCATTAAACTTGAAATTTTGAGATATCTGATGCAGGGTGTCGATGTGATTATCATCGACCCGGAAAATGAATATGAAATGTTGGCTGACGGAATCGGCGGTTCTTTCTTTAAAATTTCTCTTACATCGCCAAACCATGTAAACCCGTTTGACCTGCCCATTCCTGGCCCCGATGACAGCCCCGACGATGTTTTAAGGTCAAACGTTATCAACCTCGTCGGACTGCTAAGAATTATGCTTGGCGGTTTGACCCCGGAAGAAGACAGTATTTTAGACGAGGCGCTAACCCAAACATATGCGATAAGAGATATCACTCCGCAATCTGATCCGCAGACCTGGCAAAACAACACTCCTTTAATGTCTGATTTTGAAGAAATTTTAGAGAGCATGCAGGGAACTGAATCTTTGGTAAAAAGAATCAAAAAATTTACAAAAGGCACGTTTTCTGACTTTTTTAACCAGCAGTCAAACGTTGCCATAGACAAGCACTTGGTCGTTTTTGGAATCAGAGACATGGAAGAGTCGCTAAGACCGATAGCACTGTACATCATAATGCGTTATGTATGGAACATTGTTAGAACAAAACTAAAGAAAAGAATTCTTGTTATTGACGAGGCGTGGTGGCTGATGCAGTCTGAAGACGGCGCCTCTTTTCTGTTTGGGCTTGTAAAAAGGGGAAGGAAATACTGGCTGGGAGTAACAACAATCACACAGGATGTTGAGGATTTTATGCGGTCTGATTATGGCAAAGCGATTGTGACGAACTCTTCTCTCCAGCTGTTAATGAAACAGTCGACCGCAACAATCGATATCGTCCAAAAGACATTTAACCTTACTGAACAGGAAAAATATCTTCTTTTGGAAGCCGCCGTAGGAGAGGGCCTTTTCTTTGCAGGCAAAAAACACGTGGCAATCAGCGTTATCGCAAGCCAGACTGAAGACCAAATGATAACAACATCTCCTGAAGAAGTCCTTCGGCTGAAAGAAGCAAAGAAGAACATTGGAAGGCGGCCGGAATTGGAACAGCAACAAGAATAGTTTTAATTAATGACACCTATACAGAAAAAACTTTTGTTTTCCTTTTTGTTTCTGCCGGCTCTTTTTTTGCCTCTCATTGCTTTCGGCCTTGAAGCGTCATATCCTCCGATATTCGGAATGGCGATAACAAATGCTTCCAGCCTTCCGCAGTATTTCAAATATTTTTTTAATGCGGGAATTTTGCTTGCAGGATTTGCTGCGGTAATTGTTGTTGCGTTTGGAGGAGTTTATTATCTGGTTTCATATGGGAGGGGAAAATTTACAAGCGAGGCAAAAGACTGGATAAAATCAGGCATTCTCGGATTACTAATTTTAGTTTGTTCATATCTCATTCTTTACACAATAAATCCAGACCTGGTTATATTAAAGATGGACGGACTTTTTTCTATTTCGTTAAATGCAGGCCTGTCAGACGATGATTCGTTTGGCGCAAAGAAAATTTTTTTTGATGAAATTCCAATCGGAACTTTAACTGAAAATGTCTTAACAAGAACGGTTGACTGTTATGATTTTGACGCAAACGGCGACCCCATCCCGGGAGTTGAGGTAAAAACTGACAGCGGCCAAAAAGTCCGCGCGCCCACGCTTAGAAACCACGACAGGACAGATTGCATCTTGAAATTAACCGAAGCAGCAAATAAAAAGGCAGAGAAAATCGAAAAGCTTTCGCAGGAAGTGTCAAAATTAATGAGAGAATGCAACTGTTCAAACAACTGCACTTCAACTTGCAGCTGTCCAAAACCCACTTCAAAATACTGCACAGGCAACAGTAACAGTGATAAAGCACTTATTAAAAAATGTGAAGATGCCTGCAAAAAAACCCAGTGCAAGGGACCCTCTGAAACCGGCAGTTCCTGTCCGGCAGATATATATAAAAAAATAGAGCACGGCCCCATTCAGCTGGAGGTCGCCGGCGATCCGTGGACGGAAACCGAAGAAGGAAAATGCCCTCCGCCGAAAATGAAGGATTTCGCCGGCTTGGATGAGTTCAGGTGTCCCAACCCAAAAAATAATTCCAGATGCAACGATATTTCAACTCTGGTCGGAAGAAAGCATAAAATCGGAGGAGATGAAGTTCTTATTATTGATACTGAAACTTTTAAAAAGGAGCTGAATCTGATCCAGCAGCTAACTTTTTATTATGAAGAACTTAAAAGAATTTCTGATCAGATGAAAAAAGATTCTGAAGATTTGGAGCGCGCAGAACTGATGCTGAGCAACTGCAAGTTCGCAGATTCCTATATTGATTTTTTAAAAACTTTTGAGAGATCGAATAAGCAATATGTACTTGCGCTCACGCAGCCGATATTTACTGATTCAGTAACAAATGAGCCGGTAAATATTTCCAATTATTGCAAAGGGTTCAGCTACTCAAATTCAACCTGCTTTACAACATGCCAGAAAATGTGTCCGGACGACAGCACGCAGGTTACAAGCTGTTATAAAAAATGCCAATGCGATCCGGAAGATGAAAATTGTCTCAAAGTCCAGTGGATGTGCGTACAAGATTGTTATAATTCCCGCCCGTGCAAAAGCGAAAACTTCGACGGAAATTTCAGCAATTGTATTATTGCTTGCAAAGAAGGATGTAAAAAAGATTGTGAAAAAATTTATCCCGAGTGCCACCCTGAACGTGAGAAATGCCTGGCAAGGTGCGCAGATGATTCCCGGTGTCTTCTTTATAACAACAATGAATCAAGGTGTGTGTTTGATCCCAAAAGCCTTGTTACCTGCTCGACGAACAGCAGCCAGAACAACATGAAAGATTGTATTGATAACTCTTACACCTGCAAGTACGGGTCAAACCAAAATGCAGGATATCTTGAGTGCACAAACGGATGGGCAAACTGCAAAACATACAGGGGAGAGCTTTATAATACCGAATTTTCCGCATCTTATTTATATAAAAATCCTTTTACACAAAGGTGTCCAAATGCTTACGAAGTGTGCGCATATTCCGATCCAAACTCAGAATCCGGTGTAAACCCGTTTATAAACAGAACATGCGAAGACACTTACCCCGAAGTTTATAAATGTCCGCCTTCTTCGGATTGTCCTGATTGCCCTTGCGGAGTTTCAGAAATAAGCCAGATGAATATAAAATATACGGATGAAATCGGAGAATGCGCAGGAGGAATGCCAAAGATACAGTGTACAGACGGCACTTTTGCCTGTTATTGCCCAGAAGAAGCTGCTTTGCCGCTGACGATTATATATCCTATGGATAAGTATGATTTTACAGACGTCTCTCCCAAATGCGATCAATATGCATATAATGATGACCCCCTGACTTTCTATTGCCAGCAGTCTTGGTGGGAAAAATCCGAAGGTTCAGTTGATGCGCCCGTCGGAGACAAGGTACATTGCTCTGAAATGAGAGAAATCCCGGTAGGCAAGACCATTGATGATACGGAGTTGTGGGCGTCTGAAACTCTAAAAAGCATAGATAATTATATAAATAAAATAAAAGGATTAATCAATTACACTAAAGATATTGGCGACAGGATTAATAATAAATACAAGCCATATTGCTCGTGTGCCAGCGTATGCGACAGCGGAGACAAAATCTGCTTGTCAAAATGTAAATTTGAGTGCAAAGAAACCACCGAAACGACACCAGATGGAACAGTAACAAAGAAAAAAACTTCCAGCTGTGTTCTTGATGCGTGCAAAAACAATTCCTGCCAGCAAATGATTGATTTGCTTCTGGGAGGCGGAGGAGGAGAAGATGCTGTCTGTAAAAGCAAAAAAGAAGGGGTGGGAGAATTTGTCAGATATATGAAACAATATCAGTTGGATTTTAAGAAGACATTAACTTTAAAAAGAAGCGATATCTTAAAAGAGCTTACGTACTCAAGAGAATCGGTAAATAAGTGCAGCGTTGCCCAGGGGGAATATGGAAAAGATGAGGCCCGAATGTACAGCTGTGAAAGAGTAAAAGACGAAATTATGCCTCCGTTGAATGAAAACCGGACAGTTTTGGACACCGCAACAGGAATAGAATACATATCAAGATACTGCTACGGACAAGTAGCCGGAAAATATTTTAATGCACAAAACCAGCCATTGGCAGACAATTGGTTCTGCTGTAATACCTGGGAAAAAGAAAATGAATAAAATAAAAAAATTTCGTTCGTCATTATTTTTAATTGGCCTGTTTTTTGCAGAATCCGCCCAGGCCTTTGAAGCCCGATATCCTTTTATTCCCGGCGTTGGAACGCTAAATCCAGACAGCGGAATCGGAGAATATATAAGTTATTTTTTTGGAATTTTAATATACATCGGCGGGGCAATAGCTCTGGTTTCTTTTGCAATCGGCGGTGCACAATATATTATGTCCGGAGACAGTCCGGAAAATTCTGGAAATGCAAAAGACCGGATGAAAGGTTCTATCCTTGGGCTGGTCCTGACGGTATCCTCATTTATCCTCATCAAAACAATCAACCCTGCAATGGCAACACCGACAATTACCCCTCTGCCAAGCACAGGAGGTGTCTTTTTTACAAATGGATCTGTACTTAAACCGGCTCCCCTCAGGGAAAATAATATTGCCTCAATACCTGTCGGTTACCATAATCTTGTTTACAAGTGTAATGAAAACGGTCCCGCTCTGCTTGTTTGGATATATCCAGACGTGGGACTGTCTGGCTTCGGCTCCGACGGGATAGACGGCGTTCAAATATTCAGAGTCGCTTGCGGGCAATCTCTTGCTTTGGGCGGATCGGGCTCTTACAAAATGGCCTTCGAAACTCCTGGAATTTATTACTGTCTGGGAAATTGCCAAGGCCAATTCTGCACGGGATTTATGTCAGAGGCGAACCTGACAGACCAAAAAGAAATCCCAGAGGTTTTTAAAAACAAAATCAGATCAATAAGAATAGTAAACGGATTCAGCAATGGAATAGCGCTAGGAGCAATTTTTCACCAGGACAAAGATTTTACCGGAACCTGCAGTAACATGATCCCTCAAGATGCCCGGTTCAACTCACGCGAAAGCTACTGTATAGACGTGCTTCCTGAAACAACGGGCTCTGTAAATATTTTTAAATGGAATTATAAATTGAATTCGGGAGACGGCGTTACTTTTTACAGCACGCCTCACGGATATAGAACAGGGTCTTATGCAGGATACAGATCTGTTGGCAATGATTTAATCAATCCTGTTTATGTGATTAATCCTTCTGCAATTATTTTTGACTATACAAACGTTGATGTCCCTCCGGAAGTAAAACGCCAGTGTGTTTCTTTTGGTGATTGCCCCGGGTCTGTTGAAGTAAAAGGAAAATATCTGGTTGTTGTATCTGCCGCGGGCGGATATTGTGAGGTTTTTAACCAAAATATCTCGAACATGAAGGGCACGAAGGTTGGCGCTCAGGGAAGGCAATTGGGCGATATTTATATTATTCCCGTCAGATAATGGAAAACAGGCAATTATTATTTTTTTTAATTGCACTCTTTCTGCTTTTACCAAACAGCGCCTTTTTATTTTCCGCCGGACTTGAAATAAATTATCCTACACTTTCAAGCGGTTCCCATATAGATGCTCTTACCAACCTGCCGGAATATATGAGATATGTCTTTGATTTTGCGATGTTTGTGGGATTTTTTTCTGTTTTTTTATCGCTTGTCTGGGCAGGTGTTCTTTGGATTATGTCTCCTGCAAAAGCAAGTTTTTTAGCAGAAGCAAAAGACAGGATTATGGGTGCTTTTTCGGGTCTGCTTTTGCTTGTTCTGCTTTATCTGATTGTCGTTACAATCAATCCTCAACTTGCCTTTTTTAACCGTACGGGAATTAATCAGGACGAAATAGGCCGAGACGACAGCAGAGCACCGGGTGTTTATTTTTTTGTCGGCAGAGGCTGCCCCTTCCGAGCAGAAAATCCTTATGTAAAAATGACCAGCATTCCGGATTTTGGAGAAATAAACAACCGAATAAACTCCGTTTATATCCAGCAAAAAAATATCTCTTTTATTTCGGTTTTATTTGACAGTGAGAACTTTTACGGCAGATGCCAATATATAGATCCAAACAGGGGATGCAGCAATGTTGCCCCTTTTGCAGGTTCTGCGTCCATATATAATTTTAATTACGGATACAGCGGATTAGGAGTAATATTTTATAGAAAAGCTTTTTTTGACGATGAGGGCGGATATTATATGGTAAAAGACAATCAGATAAAGGGAAAAATTTTAATTTTAGATTTGAGGACGATGGATTACAGAGATCCGAGGTCTGGCGAATGCACAGTGCCGGAAAAAGAAAGGGACTGCACATCATGGGACAACCAGGGAAATTGTTTGACGAGAAAATGCCCTTCCGTATACCGTAAT
The DNA here is from genome assembly GCA_022703425.1 of Patescibacteria group bacterium. Taxonomy (GTDB): domain Bacteria; phylum Patescibacteriota; class Minisyncoccia; order Minisyncoccales; family Staskawiczbacteraceae; genus JAKLDQ01. The sequence continues at coordinate 40,575 of JAKLDQ010000004.1, forward strand.
TTGACTTCGATAGAATTGAAAGGCAATTATTTTGTATTGCTTGTTTACTATGATGAAAAAAATGATACTCCCGCAGGTCCCTGGTCATTTTGCCAGGCGTTCCCCACAAAAGATGACGTTAACAGAGATGGTCCAGTCCAGATAAAATGGGAAAATGTAAACAATGTTGGGATGACTCCCAATTTTGCGTTAATTATCCCCGTAACTCAAAAATAAAACAAAACCGCTTAAGGAGCGGTTTTGTTTTATTTGGGTTTTATAACAATATGGCGGTAAGCCCCCATCCCTGAGCTTTCAGTGGAAATATCCGTTCTGCCAGCAAGTTCTGAATGTATAACTCGTCTTTCGTAGGCAGACATAGGCGAGAGAACTCTCTCTTCTCTTGTGAGAGAAACCTCGTCTGCAAGGTCTTTTGCCAGATCTTTTAAATACTCAACTTTTTTCTTTTTGTATTCGTTTATATCCAGGCTTAAATGGAATATTTTCTGGATTTTTTTATTTAAAATCGTTCTCATCAGCCTCTGAATTTCAGAAAGAGTCTGCCCCTTTTCCCCTATTAATATCTGCGGCTCTTCAAAAGTCGCAGAAATCACCACAATGTCTCCTTCTGGAGATTCTCCCTTCTCATGTTCAACCTCAATTCTTTTTGGAGGCAAAGTCATCAACTGAAAAAATTCTTCAGCAGAATTTTTTATTTTTTTAATGTCGTTTTGGTCTATCATATTAGGCAGTTTTAATTCCGGTCTTTTTTAAAATAAAATATTGCTGAATAATTGAAAATATTCCGCTGGTAATCCAATACAATCCGATAGCAGAGGGAAGACTTATTAAAATGATAATCGTCAAAAACGGAAAGAAGTAAAGCATCTGTGTTTGCATCATCTGTGTAATTTCCGATTCCTTGTTTTCTGTTTTGACTCGTTTTGGCGTCATCATTTTAGTCTGGAAATATTGAAGCACTCCGGCTAAAACGGCAAAAATCCAATTTGGCTTTGACAAATCAATAAGACCGATAAATACCGCGCTTATATTTACCGGATTTGCAATAAAAGCATATAAATGGACCAGTTCACTGGATTCCAACCCTTTCCAAAAAACACGGTAAAGGGCAATTAAAACAGGAAATTGGATGATCGCCAGAAAGAGACCCGAAAAAGGATTAATCTTTTCTTTTTTATATAGTTCAAGGGTTTCTTTCGCCTGTTTTTCTTTATCATCTTTGTATTTCTTTTGTATTTCCTGAAGTTTTGGCTGGAGATCCTGCAGAATCTTCTGTGATTTAAATGCCTTAACCGATATCGGATAAAGAATAAATCTTATGAGAATTGTAAGTACAATTATTGCAATTCCAAAGTCATGACCGGGAAGATAATTGTACAATAAAACCAAAGCGTTAAATAAGGGCTGATAAAGAGCCAAGTCGAATATTTTTATAAGAAATTCAAACATTAGATAATTTTAGCTTTTTTAAGCAAATCTTTTAAGGCCTCTTTTGTTTCCGAAAAATCTGCCTCCTCCAATGGTTTTAATCCGATAATTATCACATCTAATCCCTTTTTAACTATTGAAAGACTCTGCTCGACAACCGATCTCATCCTCCTTTTTATTTTATTTCTCTTTACAGCTTTTTTAGAAACCTTTTGGCCTACAACAAACCCGAAGCGGCTGTCAGCGTCGCTGTTTTTAGACGACAAAAGAACAAAAAGCTTATTTTTTATACCTTTGCTTTTTTTAAAAGTCCTTTCGAAGTCCTTTTTCTTTTTTAGCCTGTTTTTTGAGGGCAACACATTAAAAGCTAATTATACTGTCAGCTTCTTTCTTCCTTTTCTCCGCCTGTTCCTTAAAACAGCCTTTCCGGTCCTGGTTGTTTTTCTTCTCAAAAAGCCGTGCGTGCGATTCCTTTTTTTCTTTTTGGGTTTATAAGTGAAACTCATTGTATATTAAATTTTAACTAGTATAATATAGTTAGTATATCCGAAAAACGGCCAAATTACAAGTTAAAAAATCAGATGATAAAAAAAGAAAATTGGGCTAAATTACAATTTTCTTTTTTTGCTATTGTGCGTCTGAATTTAACAGGTAAACACAAGTTATCCACAGTTTAATAACAGAAGTGGATATTTTAGCTTTATTTGACAAAGCCGCTTAGAAAATTAAAAATAAAGTCTAACAGCCGTTTTTTCCTCAAAAAAGACTGATTTTCCACAGAAAATTCACAATAAAGGTTAATATAAATCCTTAAAAAGCAACATATTATGGAAAATAATGAGCTCTGGCAATCGGTACTGGCGCAGATGCAATTTCATATTTCTAAAGCGAATTTTGCCACATGGTTTCAAAATACGGAAATTATTGAAAAAAACAATGACCATGTCGTTATTTCTGTTCCAAATGCTTTTTCAAAAGAATGGCTAAGCAATAAGTACAATAAGCTCATTTTAAAAACCATAAGAGATCTGGATAATAATATAAAAGACCTGGAATTTATTATTAAGCCACAGGCTACAAAACAGGTTTCAAAACCTCTGCCGGAGAATGAAAGAATTGAAACAGAACAGTTAAAATTCGAAGAATTTAAAGCCAATAAGGAAACAAATTTAAACCCCCGCTACACTTTTGATAATTTTGTCGTCGGATCATTTAATGAATTAGCACATGCAGCCGCGTTGGCCGTTTCAGAAAATCCGGGAATGACATACAATCCGTTTTTCATCTACGGCGGAGTAGGGCTTGGAAAAACACATTTAATACAAGCCATAGGCAATAAAGTCGCTGATAACCCAAAAAAGAAAAAGGTAAAATATATCTCTTCTGAAAAATTTGTTTCTAGTATTGTTTCAGCTATCAGAAGCAATAACATGGAAACATTTAAGGCCAGCCTGGCTCCGATTGACCTGCTTATTATAGATGACATCCAGTTTATAGCGGGAAAAAATAAAAGCCAGGAGGAGTTTTTTCATGTTTTTAATTCTTTGTATGAAAAGAACAAACAGATAATTCTTTCTTCAGACCGTCCGCCAAATGCTATTCCCGAATTAGAAGACAGGTTGAGATCGCGCTTTGAAGGCGGAATGATTGCCGACGTTAGCCTTCCCGATTACGAAACCAGACTTGTTATATTAAAAACAAAGATGCAGGAAAAAAATGTTGAGCTTCCTGATGATATTTTGGATTATATTGCAACAAACGTCAAAAAAAATATCCGCGAACTTGAAGGAGCTTTAAACCGCTTACTGATATTTAACAAAATTAATAATTCCACTCCAAATATCGAAACAGCTAAAAAACTTTTGAAAGGATTTGTATCTTCCCCTTTTGATGTGGCAAACTATAAAAAAATAATTGAGGCTGTTTCAAAATTTTATAATCTCGAGGAAAAAAGCCTTTTTGATCCCACCAGAAGGAAGGAAATAGTAAAACCAAGGCAAGTGGCTATGTTTTTTATGAGAAGGGAATTAAAATATTCTTTTCCCGCCATTGCCAGGAAATTTGGGGGAAAAGACCACACAACAGCTATTTATGCATATAAAAAAATACTCCAAGAAAGCGAGGAAAATAATAAACTCACTGATGAGCTCAATCTAATAAAACAGAGGATATATAGTGGATAATCTATTGTATAAAAAGGTGGAAAATTGGTGGTAAAAAAATAAAAACTTTTTTCACAAAAATAATTAACAGCATATCTTACCTTTATTTCCATTTTTCCTCCACAGCTTATCAACAAAAAATAAAAAATAAATTCCCGTTTTTACTATCGAGAAAGTCAAAAATTTCAGGAAAAGAACGATAAAAAAGAGGTTACTAATAACAACAATAATAATATATATAATTAATTAAATATTAATGAATATTTTTAAAAAAGTAGTTTAGTTTATCAGACAAAGTTTTTAAAAATTTTTAAAATATAAGTCTGATATAAGCAAAGTGAAAATAGAAATATTAAAAGAAAACTTAAAAAACGGATTGGGAATTGTTGAAAAGATTATTGGTAAAAACCTTTCTTTGCCTATATTAGACAATGTCCTGTTTGATGCAGAGGATAATTATCTTAGTCTAACTTCAACTGATTTGGAAACTGCGATACAGATTTGGATACTTACCAAAATTGTGAAAAAAGGAAAAGTTGTCGTTCCTGGAAAATTTTTATCAAGTTATATAGCTACTTTGCCTAATGACAAAATCAGCCTTGAGGCCAAAGGACAAAATTTATACGTCGAGTGTAAAAATTTTAAAACCAGTGTCCAGGGCTTTAATCCAGAAGATTTTCCAATAATCCCTGAATTAAAAAATTTGGACTTTTTTGAAACAGACAGTAAAAAACTGTGCCAGGCGCTTTCTCAAGTTGTGGAAATCGCATCGCCGTCGCAAACTAGGCCGGAAATATCGGGGATATACGTAATATTTTCAAAGAACATCATAAAAATAGTAGCGACGGACAGCTTCAGG
>JAKLDQ010000005.1 GCA_022703425.1 Patescibacteria group bacterium
TTTCCGGTTTGTGAAGGACGTTCAGCAGTTTTTGTTGCGAAAGCCCGTACTGTTTCATTTTAATTTTTGAGTGTTCTGTCCAGACAGTTTTTTTGTATGGTTCCATTTTTAAAAATGCCGGAAAGGCTGACGAACTGCTAGTTTGATTTATTTAGAAGTTTAAACAGCCAGCCAAACAAACTGAATCCTTTCTGCGCACTTTCCAGTGAATCTTCAACCTGCAAATTGGCTTGCTCCAAAATTCGGATCTGCTCTGTCAAAGTTTGGGCGTCGCCTTGGTTTACAATCTGGCTTTTAATCTGATTCAGATTTTTAATTTCTTTGCGGTTTTGTTCAAGCAATTTTTGAGCGTTATTAATCTCGCCATAGTTATGACCAACTAAAAACTTAACAAAACCACTACGGCTTTGAATCTTCTGCAAACTGGCTTCAAGCTTTTCTTGGTTCTGATTTTGGGCATTTGCGATAGTTTTCACTTGCTGGCCGATTCCGCCGTTCCTGTTGGCAACCTGAAGCATTTCCTGCACTGCATTGGCAACCTGGCTCCGCCTTTGGTCAGCGGTGCTTTTGATTTGACCTTTTGATCCTTCCTGTTCCTGAGTTTGTATTAAATTGTTTTCACCCTGATTTCTTTCCTGGTTCTGATTTTGAACCTGTGTGCCGGTTCCTGTCTCATCCTGCAGCCTTTGCTGTGTCTGTTGTTGGTTTTGCGTTCCTGTCGCCGGCTGATTTGCGCTTCCGTTTTGAGTCTGTTCGTTATTCTGCGTCTGAATCTGATTGCTTTCGCCCTGGTTTTCTGTTTGGGTTTGTTGCAGAACCTGAACTTCAGCTCCGCTTTCATTGCCACTTTGACCCACAGCAGAAACAGTACCGGCGAAAAAAAGAATAGACGCTAAAATTCCTGCCTTTAAAATTTTATTTCTCATATTTATTTCCTGCGCTTTCGCTGTTTAGCTTAAGCACAGGCAATTATAATTAATGTCAAGAGAAACGATTAAATTAACTTGGTGGGCGGTACAGGATTCGAACCTGTGGCCTCTGTGGCCGTTTACTTAAACTTTGTCTTCAAACACGCGGTTTGTGGGCGTTATAGGATTCGGACCTATGGCCTCTCCGATGTGAACGGAACGCTCTACCGCTGAGCTAAACGCCCATACTCAATCAAAATTTAAGTGGCCAATGAATGCAATGCTCTACCGCTGAGCTAACCGCCCGTACTCAATCAAATTTTAAGTGGCCGATGAACACTGCTGGACTGACCCCTCTGACTCGCCCATTCAGATATTTTAACATTTTTTCAAAAAAATAAGCAATAAAAGAGCGCCGGAATGAGCATTGCTCATCCGGCGCATCAAAACTATATTATGTGCGGTTTCCTGACGATCGGCCACTGTCCGCGGTCGATCCAGGGCTCGCCATTTTTCCTGCCCCCAAGAAGCTCCCGCATCAGTTTCGGCAAAGTGCCGGACTTTTGGGCTGATGGAAACTTAATGAAAAGCAAAGACGTACATGGATTGTTTTCGTCCCACGCCCTTCGGTTTTCTGTTTTGGGATCGCGTCCGTGCCTGCGCATTTGTTCTGTGACATTCGCATAAATAACTTTTTTCAGGTCTTCCATTGCCTGTTCTGAATTTCGTCCGGCGAGGGACAAAATTCTTTTCTTGTCGTCCTCGGAAATACCCGGGAAGCCGTACGCCTCCACAATCGCAAGACAGACCGCAACGTATGTCGGGTCGCATATGACCATTTCGCCGAGCTCCTTTGAAATGGTTGCAAACCTGACTCTCGTGCGGTATTTCTCCAGCGTTATCCTTTCAATCTCGTCGTAAATTGCGGGAGAAACTGTCGCAATCTGCAAGACACGAGGTGCTGAGCGCCTGTTCTCTTCTCCAAAAAACGTGAAGAGTAAATACAGAATCACCATCGCAACAATGAGATTAGGTGCATCTCCGAATTTTTTCACTGCAGTCTCCTTCTTTGGGCAGTTTTGGTTTTGGTATTTAATGTCCTGTATTAATTATATCATGTTATGCTCTTATTGTCAATAGTATCAGCAGAAACAAAAACAGCCCTAAAAGTTCGGGCTGTTTTCGCTGAAATTTTATTTAATTTCAACCTTAGCGCCTGCTGCTGCAAATTTCTTTGCAATTTCGTCAGCTTCCTCTTTCTTTACTCCCTCTTTGACCAACTGAGCTGTTCCGGCTGCTGCTGCGTCAACCAGGTCTTTTGATTCCTTCAGACCCTTGGCTGTAACGTCTCTGACAACCTTGATAACCTCAATTTTTTGTGCGCCGACTTCCTTCAATTCAACATTGAAAGATGTTTTCTCTTCAGCCGGAGCTGCTGCACCTGCGGCAACAACTGCAACCGGAGCTGCTGCTGAAACGCCGAATTTTCCCTCCAAAACTTTTACTAATTCGGCCAGTTCAACAACTGACATTTTCTCGATTTCAGATACCAGCTTTTGAAATTTTTCTGGCACTTCTACGTTATTTTCTTCTGCCATGATTTTTATAATTAAACTGTTTGTTTTTCTCTTATTTTATCCAGAACTCTTGCAAGGCTCGACATCGGGCTGGCAATTGAACCAACCAATCTGCCCAGCAATTCGTTTCTGGAAGGAATATTGGCTAAAACCAACACTCTTTCTTTTTCGATAAATCTGTTCTCAAAAATTCCGCCCAGAATCTTGAAATTTTCATTTGTTTTTGCAAACTGGTTTGAAATTCTTGCCGGAGCAACTTCGTCTTCCACTCCTATAACCAAAGCCAGCTGTCCTGGGACGTTCTTTTTGATTTTATTCCAGAAAGAAACATTAGACTGCCCGAGGGCGATTCTAATCAAGGTTTTCTTTCCGATTTTGAGCATGCAACCTGCTTCTTTGAGGTTTTTTCTCAAATTAAAAAGATCCTTTGAGTTTACTTTTGTAAAATCGACAAAAATTATCGATTTCTTGTTCGAAACTTTTTCTTTAAGGTCTTTTATCTGTTTTGTTTTTTGTTCTTTTGTTAAAGGCATATTCCTTTATTTTATTCAACTAAAAAGCCTGTGTTTCCACAGACAACGACCTCAAGCCAGCATAAAGCTGGTATCTTGCCTCGGCAGGAAATTTTATGTACCCATTAAGGGCGACAACCTGCTGTCTGTGGCTATTTAGTTATGGCATAATATTAATCTATTTTTCTCTCCTTGTCAAGCGCAATCAAAAAGAGCCCCTTTAGGGCTCTCCTTTTTTACCTCAAATACTGCGCGCGGGCAATGTTGTGCTGTTCAAATGTTTTGCTGAATATTGTCCTGCCAGATCCCGATGCCGACAGATAATAAAGATATTCTGTTTTCGTAGGATAAACCGCCGCTGTTATCGAATCTATTCCCGGATTTGAAATCGGCCCGGCAGGCAAACCTTTGTATTTATATGTGTTGTATGGAGAGTCTATTTTTGTGTCCTTTATTGCAACTCCCGCGTCGCTTTTTCCTGTTATATAGTTTACAGTCGAATCAACCTGCAGGGGCATATCAATGGAAAGGCGCTTCCACAATATCCCCGAAACAATTTTTTTGTCATTCAGACTTCTCACCTCTTTTTCAATAATTGAGGCCATCGTTATAATTTCAAAAACCGATTTTTTTTGTTTTGCAATTTCTTCTCTCAATTCCGGAGTAAGCTTTTTGTCAAAATTTGTCAGTATTTTTTGCATTACATCCCTCGCCTCCTCCCCCAGCGACACCTGATATGTGTCGGGAAAGAGATATCCTTCAAGCCCTATGTCCCTTGGCTTGTCAGTAAGAACCGGAAAGTCCCTGCTGAAATCTTCCTGCGCCAGGTTTAAAAATTCCTCTTCTGTGCAGATTTCTTTTTCTTCAAGATATTTTGCAATGTCATATTTGTCCCAGCCTTCAAGAATTGTCACTTTCTGCCTGATTACATCTCCTTGAACCAGTTTTCTTACTATTTCTGCAGTCGACATCGACGGAGAAAGCGAATATTTTCCCGCCTTCACTTTGCCATGCTGGAGCGTGGCAATAACAAACCCGCGAAAAAACAAACTGCTTTTGATAATACCCATTTCTTCGAGCTGCTGGGCAATTTCATCGTCGCCCCATCCTTTCGGAGCCGTATAAACAATACTGTCTTTCGATAAAAAATTCACGGGAATGTAAATTTCCCACACAATTAAGAGCAAAATAAATGCGCCCAAAACCGAGAAGGCGCGCCCAGCATATTTTAAAATTTGTTTTTTGTTGATTATCATTACAACAGTTTTCCTTGTCTTAAGATTTTTGAAACTTCGGCAACCCTTTTCTGTCCTTCGTCTGTTACCAAAAAATACGTTTTGGGGTCGCCAATTATTAATTTTTCGTCCCGCAGGAACCTTAACGGCCTGTCCAGCTTGCGGGAATCCGGCCATATGGGATATCTGTGAAATTTTATTGAATCAGGAAAAAGAAAAAAACATTCCTTGACCAGCCGTTCAAAACTGCATTCTTCGTTATTGGAAATCACCGAATGTATGCAAAAAAGTATAAGATCGTTTGCAGTAACGGATAAATTTTTTCCTATGAGCAGAAATTTATTTTCCTTCTTGCTTTTCATATCAGTTATCTTTCAAAGTAGTTCTTCATCATCCCTTTAATCGTTTTCCATCCCCACCCACTTTTCAAATATTTTTCTCTATTTCTTGCGTCAATCCTGTCGAGAAAACCTTCATAGAAAATCAATTTATATGGGCGAAATGGCCGAGTAGATTTGTTTTTACCGGAATTGTGTTCTTTGAATCTTTTTCTTAAATCTGAAGTATGGCCGATATACAAGCTGTCATTTTTCTTGCTTTGAAAGATATACACGTAATACATGCCGCGAAGGCATCACGTAATAAATTGCTGCGCAATTTAAACGTGATAGCCACGTTTAAATTTTGAAAAATTCAATACTCGCAAGCCACGTTAATTTTTCAAAATTTATTACGTGGCAGGGGCTGAGGGAATCGGACCCCCATCCGTGGTTTTGGAGACCACTATTTTACCATTAAACTAAGCCCCCTATTTATACAAAGTAACATATCGGCGCATAAATTTCAATATAAAAATTTTACCGAAAATGGTATAATTATTGCATGAGATGGTACAAAAAACCGCTTTTTAAAATCATCGTCATCGCGTTTATTGTTTTACTGTATGCCGGAGTGTTTTTTGCAGAAAAGATGTTTCCGGTCATATCTGAATACACCCTTTGGTTCTTCCAGTTAAGCTGGGCTGCCGCTTTTATAATTTTCGTGCTTTTGTTCATCAGAAAACTCGACAATCGCTACTGATTCCAACGGCTCAACAGCCTGTTGAGCCGTCTACTCGTTTGAGTAAATCGTAAAATAAAAGCCCTTGGCTGCGCCTCGGGCATTTTAATTTGATTTTAGGTTAAGGAATTGTTTTCAGACTGCGCACGGGGTGCAGGACCATCTTCCGCCCGTTGAGGCGAAGCACTCTTTTCTTTCTTGCAAAAAGGCAATGTTCGCGCAAAGCATTGCGCATGAACATCGGCACCTGCTCGCGCATTACCAGAAGCTGTTCTGCCCTGCTCATTCTCGGCGTAAAAAGTTTCAAATATGCTTCTCCCGCAGAGACTGCCGGGCGCGGAACTGCGCCGGCAACAAAACACTCATGATCGAATATAAGGCGTATTGCCATCAACAGAGGTTCTGCCGGAAACACGGACATATCGGCCTTTGTATATAAAAGAGTCCTTGGACTGAATGTTTTGCCAAAAACCTGCTTGGAGCACGAGAAAAAAACTTTCTGTCCGTTCCAGTACACTCCTTTTTCATAAATGCGCAGGCCTTTGAACTTTCCCCTGTTTTCTCTGGCTTTTCTTGATGCCAGATTCCAATCTATTAAAGTTGTTTCAACAAGAATCCTGCTGGTGTAAAGAGGACTGCAGACGTTTACCGCTGCGGCTTTTATGTTTGGATTCCACGGAAGAAAATCCGTTTTCACAAGAAAATAATCGTCCGTTTCCAAAAACATCGTCCCTGCAGGCACATCCTGCCGAAGGCATCCGCAAGGCAGAACAGTGTCGAGATTGCATCCTCCTCTAAAAAATCTCCAGAGATTGTGGATCACTTTGGACACTAGCAGTCCGTCCCGGCTTTTCATCCCTAATTCCCCCTAACCATGTTAGAGCTGCAAATCCATTTTGCAGCAAAAAAGAACTAGAGCTATTATAATGTCTGCCTTGACAAAATGTCAACAGTGGAAAACAAAAATCCGGCGGATACCGCCGGATTTCAGTACTGTAAATTTCAGGCGACTTTTGCCCGTTCAGCCAGCTCCTCCTGCCTGACCAACTCTCTGTATCCGCAATATTTGCAGGTCGGACTGGGGTTCGGAATTTTCGGCGCATCAAGGCACTTTTTTAATTCCACAATAGCGCTTCCAACCCAAGCATCATTTCCATCATATGGAATTATCGATGTGGTGAATTCGAGTTTTGCATCAAATTGCGGACGGTTTTTTCCGGCATTTGCAAAAAGAAAATATCCTCTGTTTGAGACCTTAAATCCAAGCTGGCGGAATATCCACTGGTAAATTTCCATCTGCCTTTTGTATCCCTGTTTGTATTCGTCTTCCAGCGAGATTTCGCTGTTTGTGCTTGTTGCCTTGTAATCAACGATATAAAGTTCGTCTGTTTTTTTGTCTATCCAGATATCATCGACAATCCCGCATATATTCAGGTTTGTAGGCCTGTGCAAAACAGAAGCGCCGATGTACCTGTGATTGTCATCTCTCCAAGTTCCCAATTCGGCGTGGTTGAATGGAATGGCATCAATATTATATTTTTTCATCAGTTCGTGCGACTGCCCCGCCTGCCTCAGCAAATCAAATTCGTTTTTTAGCAGCGTATCAACGGCCGAGTTAAGAGCCCATCCCGGCATATCAGGGCGGGAAACGCCCAGACGCCTGTCCAAATAAAAACACCGCGGGCACTCCCAAAACAAATCTATTTTGGACCTGCTGATGTTAAACGGAATTTTTGACTCCGGATTATAAAGATTGCCTCTTCTTTTTTGCACCATATATTTAAAAAAATATTAATTGCAGATTAAATTATACCAAAATTTTTAAAAAAGCAAAAACGATATCCACTGTTCAAAAAAAACATTCTAACATTCTATAAATGTTAGAATGTCCGGTGCAATAATCAGGACAATTAAAAACCGATTCCAGAACCCATCAGCTTCCCGGCAAGTTTTTTTTGAATGCTTTCTTTGGCCTCGTGCAGGCACTGTTTTAACAGGTTCTGCTGTTCGTCCGTGCCCAGCTCTGAATTCAGTTTTATTTCTTCAACATCAAAGTTGCCGTTCATGGTAACCGAAACTCCCCTTTTCTCAACAGTCAGTTTTTCTTTTTTAAACTCGTCCTGCATTTTTTTTAATTCCTGCAATTTTTTAAACTGGTCAAACATATTTTTAAATTAAGATTATGATTTTTCATTTAATCATTATTTTAAGTCCGCATCAAGAAGCAAAAAAAATGAGCCCTCGATGAGAGCCCCTGATAAAATTTTCTGCATCACGTGGCAACGCAAACCCCGGTTACGAGACTTGCATTTTCCGGATTGCTCCGGAATTCCTGTAAAATGGCTGAAAGGCCTCCGCGCTTTCTGTCAATGGCAAACAGCCATCCGTAAACAGTGCGCGGATAAATTCCGCTTCTAAGGAAATCAACAAAGATTCTTTCTGCCTGTCCGCCGGCATCCCCGCTGACGAGCCAAATTTCGCCAAGGTCATTCAGCAATTCGCACGTTTGGTATTCAGCGCCTTTTCCATGGCCGTTGATCCCGTCAATGATTTCCTGAAAACTCAGTCCTGTCTGCAGTCCGTTCGGCGACATAAGTTCCTCCTCTAAAACCTTTGTGGTGCAGTTTTATGAAAGAGCATCTTTGTCAGATTAGCACATAATTTTATTTATGTCAAAGTTGCCGGAAATTTCAAAATGCAACAAAAAACGGGGCTTATCTCCCCCGCTTGTTGTTATTTTTTTGTTTCTTTGTGTACTGTGTGTTTTTTGCAGGTCGAACAGAACTTTTTCAATTCCAGCTTTTTTTCTGCTGTCGCTTTTGTTTTCTTTGCAAAATAGTTCGTTGTCTTGCAAGTTACACACTGAACCTTCAAAAACGGTTTTTTTGCTGCCATAGATTTATATTTTAGATTCTGTTAAATATCTGAGCCGATGGCCAGATTTGCACTGGCGACCTTTCCCTTACCATGGGAGTGCTCTGCTGACTGAGCTACATCGGCAATTCCCGACCAGCGAGCAAGGCCGAAGTGTGGGCGCGGTAGGATTTGCACCTACGAAGGGTAGAACCCGCGGGATTTACAGTCCCGTGCCTTTGTCTGCTCAGCCACACGCCCGGACATATTGTATATAATAACACAGAAAAAATTAACTTTCAATGACTTTTCCGTGGCTCGTTTTCCACTCTTCTATTTTTTTGTGATCCCCCGAAAGAAGAACTTTCGGCACTTTCCATTTCTTTCCTTTTTCAGGCTCGAAAATTTCAGGCCTTGTATATTGCGCGTATTCCAAAAATCCGCCTTCTTTTGTTATTCTTTCCTTAAGCAATTGCGGTTTTCCCAAAACTCCCGGAACCAGCCGTGAAATGCATTCAATCGCCACCATTGCCGGCAGTTCCCCGCCCATTAAATCATAGTCTCCGATAGACAGCTGCATGTCTGCAATTTTTTCTGCAACTCTTTCATCCACGCCTTCGTATCTTCCACAGACAAAAATAATCTGGTCTAATTTTGAAAGCTTGCTTGCAATTTTCTGATTGAATTTTTCTCCGCGCGGAGTAAATAAAACAACCTTAACTTTTGATTTCTTGCCCTGAGGACGTTCGGCTGAGCTCAGTCGAAGCCCTTGTCGAAGGTTTATCTTTTTTATAGCTTTATAAATCGGCTCCACTTTTAAAACCATTCCGAGCCCTCCGCCAAAAGGCCTGTCATCAACTGTCTGATGCCTGTCTTTTGTAAAATCGCGCAGATTATGTATGTTTATTTTTATAAATTTCTTTTTCTGGGCGCGCGCAATCAGGCTCTCGTTTATATAAGAGTTAAATATTTCCGGAAAAATTGTGATAACGTCAAATTTTATCATTTTATTATTTTACCACCCTGAATTCATAAACAAAAACCGCACATTAGCACGGTCTTTGTTTGCCTTAGATATTAGAGGCTGATATTTTCGATGTCTTCTGAGACTTCTTTTTTCTCAGCTCTTGGAGCACGACCGCCCTCTGGTTCTTCAATCTTGAGGTTTACGCGGGCGTGGTTTTTCAATCCAACGATTCTAACTAAGTTTCTGATTGCCTTGGCAGTTGATCCCTCGCGGCCGATTATCTGGCCCATGTCCTGAGGGTTTACTTTCAATGAAAGCAATACACCCATTTCGTCAACTTTTCTGTCAACTTTGACGTCTTTTGGGTTGTCAACCAACTCTTTGACAATGTATTCAAGAAACTCTTTGTCGTTTTCTTTCATCATGTCTGTTTGTATCTTTTGGCCTGCAAGCAGGCCTGATTCTTTGCGACCTTTTCTGCTAGCCTCCATTCAGAGTGCTATACTGTTATTTTACTCCAATATTTTGGTTTGTCAACCGCGCGAAACTGTGAAAAAAATACATAAAAAAAGGACATTCAGAGTTTCTGTTTGTCCTTTATTGAACTGCATTTCTGCAGTCCCTGCCCGCGAACGAAGTTCGCGGGCTTCTCGTCGTTGCACTCACGGCTCAAAGGCCATGTTTTCGATTGTACTCACAAAGGAGTTCAACCGCTGCTTTCTTGTTCCGCCGGGTGCGGACAAGCTCAGCGCCAAGCCGTCTGATTTCTCCGATTAGGAACTTTTCCTCATCTTCAAGGTCATCCACCTCGGAAACCAGCTCGGCAACCGGATCCTGAACTGGCTCGGCACCCTGCCGATCAAGTTCTTCTTTCGCCACGCGGAACCTATTAAGTTCCTCGGCAAACAATTCGGCTGCGTCCACCCGTGAAACAGAATTATATGTACAACTCATTCTAACCTCCATGCACTATTGTGCTGTTACAAGAGCTAGCGGGATTGCTGCCCTTTTTTCAGAATATTATCACCGATGTATTTTTGGTACCCATGTGCAATACCCTGAAAAAAGGGGCCCTCCTCCACATAAGCTTCGGAGGGCAATGCGAATTTTGATGTTGTCGGTATTCGCCTTTTCCGCTAATGCGGACCGACTTGAACCCCTTACAATTTCCGTGGCATTTTGTCGATTACAAGCAACGAAGTTGCCTCGTCGACATGCAGTACACGACCATCAAAATGATCTAAGGTTTCAGGATCAATCGCCAGTAAAAGCTTATCTTCCTTCACCAGCAAAAAATCCTCTGGCCGTTGCTGATCAACAATCAGCTCTGGCCCCTCTTGGGTGACCACAATCCGAAGGCAATCCTCGGAATACTCCGCAGTCTCACGGAGCGTTTGCCGGAGACGTTCCACCGCTTTCGGTTCTACCTTCAGCACAGACATACAAACCTCCTGCAGCTTCAGGCGTAAAGTACTTACTTCAAGGCACTTGAGGGATCTCTCCTTGTTCCCAACGATAAGACAATTAAGCTTACCGCCGAACTCCATAGCCCGAGTTTTGAAGCATGTCCGTGAGAACCGCTGCAAAATCGATAATAGAGGAGAAATCTCTCAAATGCCCTTCATTACCCTATATTTCTATTATACCACATAGCAAGATATCTTGTCAAGTCCCCTGCCTACTTTCGTCCCGTGCCCCCTAAAAAGCCAAAAACCGGCAAAAATGCCGGCTTTTTCTGACCTTATATGCAAATTTATGCTTCTGGCTTCTGTTCCTCTGGTTTTGGCTCTTCTTTCGGAGCAGCTTCTGCGGGAGTTTCTGCAACTGGCTTTGCTGCCTCAGATGCAGCTGCCTGCGCTGCTTTTTCCTTTGCCATTTCCTCAAGCTTTGATTTCTTGATTTTTGAAACGTGTATTTTCTTTCCCTCCAATAGCTTTTCTTCAATCAACAGATTATGGATTGTTTCAGACGGCTGGGCTCCGTTTTTCAGCCAATACTGAACTCTTTCTTTATTTAGAGATCTCTTCTTGGTCAACGGATTTACGTAACCCAAATCCTCAACAGCCCTTCCGCCTTTTGATGACCTTCTTTTATCTATTACAACCACTCTAAAAAATGGCTGATTCTTTTTTCCTTTTCTGGATAATCTAATAGTAAGCATATTTACAATTATTTGTTATTATTCCAACTTTTTATTGCCAGGCCTTCTTTTGCCGCGTGTTCTTCCGCCTCCTGTTTTGAAAATCCCTCTCCTTCGGCAACTTTTTCCTGTCCGAGATAAACTCCGACGGTGAATTTCTTGGCGTGATCGGGTCCCCATTCTTTCATTACTTTGTAAGACGGGGTGATTCCCTCTTTTTCCTGCGCTATTTCCTGAAATTTTGATTTTGCGTCTTTATAAAGCTCGTTTTCCAGAATTTCTGCAAGATTCACAAGCAGATACTTCTGCACGAATTTGTCGGCTGCATCATATCCCATATCAAGATAAATAGCCCCCATCACTGATTCAAAGGTATTTGCCAAAATGTACTGTCTTGCCTTGCCGACTTCTTTTGTCTCACCGCGCGACAATAAAAGAAAATCGTTAAAGCCCAACTTTTCTGCAACACTGGTAAGCATCTTTGCATTTACCAGAGCCGCCCTCCAGTTGGTCAAATCCCCTTCTGACCTTTCCGGATAATCATTATACAAATGATTTGTGACAATCAGCTCCAGCACAGCATCTCCCAAAAATTCCAGTCTTTCGTTGTGTTTCAAATGAAATCCGGGATTTTCGTTCAGATACGAGCGGTGCACGAATGCCTGTGTCAGCAAATCCTTGTTGTTAAATTTTAATCCTAGTTTTTCTTCTAATAAGGAAAAATCCTTCATTAAAACGAGTAAGCTAGTAACTTGTAACTAGTAATTTTTATTTACTGATTACCAGTTACCAATTACTGGTTACTTTTTTCTTCTTTATTTTCCTGTGGCTCGAGCTGTTTGTATACTGTCCCCAAAACTCCGTTTACGAATTTTCCGGATGTCTGGCCGGAAAAAGTCTTTGCCAGCTCGATTGCCTCATTAATGGCAACTTTCGGAGGAACTTCTTCTTTGTTTGAATATAAAAGTTCGTATAAACCCAAGCGCAAAACATTTCTGTCGACAATCGGAATCTGAGCAATCGGCCATTCGGGAGCCGCTTTTTCTATAATTTTATCAAGCTCTTTTAAGTGTTCGTTTACACCTTTTATAAGATCCCAGACAAATTTTGTATCTTCCAAACCGGGCCCGAAATCGCCGAGATTCCTCTCCACAATAGGATTTAAGGAGTTCTCTTTTCTTCCGTAAAAATCCCATTCATACAGGCTCTGCATTGCAATTGACCTTGAAAGATGCCTTGAAGCCATTTTATAAAAATGCCTAAATTTCTAATAACTAATTTCTAACGGACTTTTATTTTGTTTCCGCTTCTTTAATTTGCTTTTCTCTTTCTTTCTTTTCTTTTCTGGAAAGCTTCCCCAAAACATTTATAATTTCCTGCCCTTTGTAGTATCCGCAGTTTTTGCAAACTGTATGAGGCCTCACCGGTTTTTTGCATTTCTCGCAAACGCCCAAAGAAGCTGGCTTGATATACAAGTGCATTCTGTGCTTTCCTGTTTTTGATCTTGTGTGACTGTGTCTTGGAACTGCCATTTGATATTGTCTTAAATATATGAATATATCATAGCAAATAAATTCCTATTTGGCAAGAGCCGAAAAAACAAAAAACAGCCCTTTTGTTAAAGGGCTGTTTTTAGATATATTTTTATTAGAAAGGCGAAATTTCTCTCCAATCTGGAAGACCGGAATCTCCTTTATTTGTCTTAACATTTAGATTGACCGAATTAATACAACATCCTGTTTCGTCGCATATCCGCAGAGTTGCCACATATGTCCCGGCATTCTGATATACGTGAGACCTTGTTCCTTCGGCACTTAAACCGTATCCGAATGTCCCATCGCCAAAATCCCAGACATAACAGTCTCTCCGGCCGTCGCCATTCTCATCGCTTGCAGCCGTGCACTGCGAAGAAGTCAGTGTCTTGCATGCAAAGGGATCGCCATCCGCATTCCAGCAGAAAGAAGTATGATCTCTGAAAACTACCGTATCGCCCGGCCGTGGCGGATTTGTTGAATCATATCCCAAAATATCAAACTGCGGATTCGGAGCCGGATGTGTTTTTGGAAAGCCGTATCGAACCCCGTTTATCCAAGCGGATGCCCCGCCGTTCGAATCCCAAACCTTAACCCTCCAGTAATAAGTTTCTCCGTAGGCAATGTGATCGCAAAGACTCGAAGGCAAGCCGTATACATCGCAATAATCATCAACCGGATCGGGTTTTACAAATACGATCTGCTCGTTCGTTGAGCCGGAATTCATCGACAAATTTTCATAAATCCTATCAACTGACGGCGACGCAAATGAGGAATCGTCATCAATTTGTATCTGAAATCTCATTTCCCTGTCACCGCTGGCATCTATATATCTCCATCTGAATATGGCCATTCCGGTTCCTGCAATCCCAGTACAGTAGCTTCCCTCCAGCGCTTGCAAATTATCAGCGGAAGGAGCGTCGTTTACAACACAAACCTGATCTATAAAACTGCACTCGTTGATTCCTGCGCCGACGACGCACTCGCACATTCCATAAATACATTCTAAATGGTGTTCCTGGTCAAGACAGACACAATCTTGGGCGCTTTCGCATTCATCTGCACCCGACCCTTCAACGCAGACACACTGTGAATTGACGCACTCCATGTGGTTGGCTTCGTCATCCACACAATCCAAACAATCCTCATTGATTGTCGGACATGAATCAATTCCCGGTCCCACGACACACTCGCACATACCGTACAAACATTCCAAATGGTGTGTTTGATTCAAACATGAGCAGTCTTCTGAGCTTTGGCATTCGTTCGGAGCATCGCCTTCGACACAAACGCACTGATTTCCAACGCATTCTGTGTGATGGGCAGAATCCGGACAATCCGTGCAAATATCATTGAAGTTCTGGCACGAATTTTCACCGGGGCCCACAACGCATTCGCACATTCCGTAAACACATTCCAAATGATGAGTCTGGTTTAAACACGAGCAATCCTCGTCATTTTGACATTGATCCGCGCCTTCTCCCGGCACGCATACGCATTGGCCGTTCTGGCATTCGGTATGATTTTCAGATTCAGGGCAGTCTTCGCAATCGTCATCAATATTTTGGCACTCATTGATACCAGGCCCCACAACACATTCGCAGACACCATAGAGACACTCTAAATGGTGCTCTTGCGTCAGACACACGCAATCTGCAGAGTTAGCGCATGAAATTTCTGTATTTCCTCCGGGCAAGCATGTAATCGCACTGCCCGAAACATTACATGTTGCGACTGTATTAAGGCAATCAGAGTTGCTGTCGCACGGAATTCCTGTTCCCAATGATGAGCATTGTTTTTCTGCAGTACATTTATTAAGAGCGTTACATACCAAATCGCTCGTACAGCTTGCGCCTCCTCCGCCGGGCACGCATTGTCTCAAACTATTGCATGACAATCCGTTATTCTCGCATTGTTCGTTGTTTGTACATGCAATTCCCGTTCCCGTTGTTGAACATTGCCTGCCCACAGTACATCTGGTGGGGCTTGTTACACATCCGGAACTCGAGGTGCACACAGCGCCTCCTCCGCCCGGGACACATTGATTAAATTCATTACATGACATTCCTGAATTCCGGCACTGGAAAGGATCATTACAGGTTAATCCTGTTCCCCCGCCAATACATTGTCCCAGAGAATTGCATCTTGTTAGGGTTGTTCTGCACGAGGTGCTGGTACAGCCTGTCGCACCGCCGCCTCCCGGCACGCACTGGTCATATTCATTGCATGCAAGCGGAAGTCCTAAACATTGCGAGCTATTTGAACAGGAAAGTCCTGTTCCGCCTTCAACACATTGATTCATTATGTTGCATCCGAGAGTATTTGTTACACAGTCTGTCGCGCTCGAACATCCCGCTCCGCTTCCCCCTTCAACACATTGATTATATGCATTGCATGTTCTATTGCTGCAATCAAGATTTGTTGTACAACTGTCAGTTCCGCAACCCGCAACACTCCTGCAAACACCTGCGACACATTCTGCATGAGGATTGCTTTCACCTGTAGGGCATGTCTGGCAGTTCAAACATGATGAAACACCACAGGAATTGACCTGCCTGCAGACACCATAAACACATTCTGTGTGCGGATTTGAAGTCCCAGGAGGACACGGACAGAGTGAACAGTTATCGCTTACTGCACACCAGTTTCTTGTTAGACACGAGCCGTCGGGCTGACATTCCTGATGCGGTTTTGATTGTCCGTCTGGACAAGGACAGTCAGTGCAACTCACATTTGCTCCGCATCCGTTAACACTAATACATGTTCCGTTCGGACCGCATTCAGTATGCGGACTCGTTTGTCCCGGCGGACACTCACAACCATAACAATTATCTGTCCCACAGCTGTTTACATATGTGCAAGATCCATTTTGACAAGCTTTGTGAGGCTTTTTCTGTCCCGCCGGGCAATTGCACGTGTTGCAATCTACGCTTGCTCCGCAAGAATTCACACTCCGGCACTCACTCTCATAACATACATTATGCGGATTACTTTGTCCCTCTGGACAAACTATCACACTGCCGTCTCCACAATCATCACAACCCGTCCACTCCCCATCAATGCATGTATAATTTCCAGGACCGCATTCGCAAGGCATTGTTTCCCCAGCAATACATCCGGGGCAATCGCTCCACTGCCCTCCAATGCATACACTCGATCCTCCACCATTACTGCAAGGCGTAGTCGAACCCTCTGGTGAGCAACCGCCCATATCTGTGCAAGGGCCGTCGCATGTAATATCTATTTCCGGCTCTTTGCATGTTGCAGTGTTAGGAACAGCTCCAGGAATACAGCGGCCGGGATATGTAATTGTAATAGTACATTGCAAATTATCAGAACAGAATGAAGCAGTTGTTGTGTCCGGATCTCCGCAGTCAGCTTCGGTTCTCGTTATATCTGCCTCCTCACAATGTGCTAAGCCCGGCTGATATGGCCACATTCCTGTACCAGGACAAACCGTGCCAAGGACACAAATATTTTCAGCCGCCATTTCCGCCGAACATAATGTTTCGGGATAACAATTGCTTCCTCCTGTGGGAGGAGTCGAAACACATTCATAATTTTGCACTTCAGTTACAACTTTTCTCCCTTCGCAGTGTGATCCCAGTCCTTGCGGCATTGGACAAGTTTCTTTTGTTGTCTGAAATTCGTTATGAGTGCAGGCATACCAAGGGTCGTAGGGCACCAATACGCAACCATTAAAGATATGTGCCTCGACAACGTTTTGGCCCACACAAAATGTCCCTCTGTCTTCGTCTGTCGCCCCGCAATCCACCCTTCTCCAATTGGCATCATCATAATCGCAGTATGCGTTCGTCGGATTTGGTGCCACACAGCTCCCTCCATCGAGAGTTTCCTCATAAATGGCATGAGGAGGAATGTATAGCACAGAACATTTTCTGTCCGGCCTTTGGCAATTCTTGTCTTCCACCTCTGTAATCGGACAAACTGTTTGACCGGCTACACACGGAGTTTTCTGCCTTTTCCATACATCATTATTTTTGCAGAAAAATGTATGAGTATCGCATTCATCAACAACCCTGGTTTCTGTTTCACATCTTTTGTCCACTGCATCACAAGTATTTGTTTTGTCTACAATATGACCGCCCTCACAGACCCGCGTCGTTCCAACAAAGCAGTTAGTATCTGAAACTACGGTTTCAGGATTGCACTTTTTTTCTGTTGCATTGCATATTCTTTGTCTTCCAATGAGATGTCCGTTAACACAGGAATATGTTATGGGACCGCAGTTTGCAATAGTATGCGTCCCCCATTCGCACTTTCCCGTAGCTGAAACACACGCGTTACCGCGCATAATAAGTTTGTTATCTTCACACCAATATTCATCGGACCCCCCGCACTTTAGTTGGTAATCAGTACCTTTTACACAACTCCAAATGTTTGGAGGCATGCATTCTGATGTTGCCGGATCAAACCAGTCAGTACATGCACAGTAGTACGGAGTTATTTTCATTGTTTCAGAATCTATGCATGAAAACTTCCACTTGGAATCACAATCATAAGCATCTTCATCGCATCCCACCGAAAAAACAACTGCGGGGGCAAAAAAGACTGAGAGGCAGAGAAAGAAAAATACTTTTTTCAGTGATTTTTTCATTTTAAATTGGCTTAATTTCCAGTGGAGAAATTTTCATAACTGAACTTACCTGGATACTGCCGTCCGGCTTTAGAATAAAAATTACCGAAACCGCGTCTCCTATTTTAAGATTGCTCAGATTTATGTCCGTCTTCTTGCCCGTTGAAATATCATACATCCGGGTATTTTCCTGAAGAGTTAAAGTAATTTCCCGCTTTAAAAAAGAAAGTGTAACATTATTGCCGTTAATTTTACTGATCTCCCCGACGGCAGAAACTCCCGAAACTAAGGGGGAGGATATTATCTTTAAAACTTCTTCTGTTTCTTTTGGACATTTTGGCGCACCGCTATACATAATTCCCAAAGACCCTCCCAAAATAAAAAAAACCAGGACAACTCCAACAAATAATCCCGTCAATAAATATTTGTTCATATTTAAATGCATTTGTCCTGTGCGGACAAAAAATTAATTATTTGTTTGTTTCAGTAAGAGGCATTATTGTAACAGCCAATGCCTGTATTTTTCTGTTTTCAAGAACCTTAAAGCTTATGTTTACCGTTCTCCCTACTTTAATGTCGCCAAAAGAAACCGGCTGAGGCGCTGATGCGGTTTTTGCCAGTTGATAAATGGGAACATTGGTTCCGACTTCTATGGTTACGGCATCTTTTCCAAAAGAGACTGTGACGTTTCTTCCATCTGCTTTTGCTACCTGTCCGTAAGCTGTGCTTGCAACAACAACATCAGAGGACATTTTGTCGGCTATGAAAACGGCAGATCCCGGAAGATATGTCGTAACAAAATAGCCCGCGACACCCCCAACAACTAAAAAAAGCACGCCTACGGCAATTGAAATTATCAAAGCTGTTTTTTCCATATTTTTAATGCCATAAACAAACACAAAAACTGTTTGCATTACGGGCAGATAATAAAATGTTTATTAATTTTACTACTTTTAAAAACTTCAAACAAACAATGTCTCCTGTGGATAACTTTTTAAAAAGCTGTCTGGTGTAAGCTAAAATTTGCGAAATTATTGAACAAAAAATTACTTGACAACAAGGCGTATAATTGGTATACTGAATATAGTATAGCTTTGGGGAAACTTTCCCCGTGCACATTGAAATAATGGAGGACTTCCAATATGAGAACCCTGATTCTTGCTTTGGCTGTTCTGGTGTTCTGCCCGGCCTGTTTCGGCAGAGAATACAAAGTCTCCGAAGGAGACGGAGAGGTTTCCAACGGACCCTGGCTTCAGCACAATGGATTGGCAAATGTCGGTCCGATCAAGTTACGTTTTCAAACTTGGCTTACTGACGGAGAAAGTCCGCAGACTGTTGAAGTATATCTTAAAAACTGGTTCAGCTTCTGTCACACGCAAGTTGAATACTTCGATGATCTGGAGGACATTGAGAGCTACGAGATGACTCCCTACGAGAGGGAAGTAAAGATCACATACAGCAGGAGTGCAAAGACCCTGACATCCAACGCTTGCGGAGAAAATGTTAAGATCAACAAGATCTTTATTACAAAGGCGCTGGACAGGTATGTTGCTCTAAAAATTAGGGGAACACGACGTTTGTGGAATTCGGCATCTGAAATGCCCGGCTGGTTCAAGGTGAACTACGGCATTAAGAGCGAAGAAGATCTCAGCAAAATCAAGTACAATCCAAACGATCCAAAAGTGAATCTTTTGGATAACTGGCTTGTCGTTTGTTACGAATGGAAGGCGTGGGAGCCCGTCGAAGAAGACGGCGTAAAACCTTACCGGATTCTTGCCGGAAAACAGTTCAATCTGGCAGGAGTCAACTTCTCGTGGTCTGAGTTTCCAATTCAGACTGCAGAGAAAAAGGTCAGGCTGACCTACAGTTGTCCTACCTCAGGCAAAAAAATCGCCTACGCGGCGCTTCCCGAGGGAGTCAAGAACCCCAGAGCTGAAAAGTTTTGGGAATCGTCTGAAAGCGAAAAGTCCCTTCCGATTCCAATCGGACGGACCATCAGCTTTCGCATCACCTCTGACAGAGGCAGCAAGTTCGTTGCCTTGACACCTATTGAGACAGAAAGGAAGTCGACAGGGATGTACTTCTCGTACGAAGTAAACTGGGACACCGAAGTTCCTCCAACCAATGTAGTTGCCACTGCTCCGGCGACTACCATCAAATAACCCTCATGACTCTTTGAAGCCATGAGGGCTTTTTTGATGTTTTTTAAATTTTTTCGGACATCGAGCTTACGGGATAAAAAGTTTTTCTGTGGATCTTGCACGGCCCGTACTGCATTAAATTTGCATAATGCAGGCTCGTCGGATATCCCTTGTGCCTGTCAAACCCGTATTTTGGATATTTTTTGTGATATTTTTCCATCAGCCGGTCGCGCGTGACTTTTGCGATTATGGAAGCGGCGGCACAGGAAACAACCTTGCAGTCTGCTTTTATTATCGGCTTTTCAAAATATTTTGTGCCGATGCGGAAATTTCCGTCAATCAAAAGCACGCATTCAGGACGCGCGCATTGGATTTTGTTTTCCAGATTTTTAACTGCTTTTTTCATTGCAAGCTTCGACGCCTGCAAAATATTTATTTTGTCTATTATTTTTTCAGAAACAATCCCAACCCCCCATTCGATATTTTTGTCAGCAATTATTTTTTCGTAAATGTTTTCCCGCTCGCCAACTGAAAGCATTTTTGAATCGCGGACTTTTGAAAATCCGGATATCGGAAACTTTTTTATATAAACAGCTCCAGCAACAACAGGCCCCGCCAAAGGTCCCCTGCCTGCTTCATCCAAACCTATCACAATTTTGTTTCCCTGTTTCCAAAAAAATTTTTCCTCATTAAAATTCGGAAAAACCATATTACGGTATTTTACAAATTTTAAGACAAATAAAAAAGCCCTTGCGAGAAGCGCTTCTCGCAAGGGCATGACAACCGGGAGCTGTTTTTGACTCAAAGCCTGTGAGTTTGAAAATAAATTTTTAACTTTTAAGCTCTCAGGCAAACGCGGAAAATCCGCGGAGAAACCGCAGATCTCTGCGGTTCACAGCTCGTCTGTTCTGAAACTGTGGCGCCGGCGACAAAACCGGCGCGGTGTGTTTCGGCAGACTTTTACAGGTCGTCTTGCAAATAATCCAGCGCACGATCACGTTTGCTGTTGGCAAACAGATTCACCGCGCCGGCGAATGTCAGGGTTATTACGTAGACTGCTACCCCTGTACAGGGATAATAGTCTGCGAGATAGCCCGAAACAAGAATATAAATCAGCGCCAAAGCGCCGATCACGATAGCGGAAATCAAGTTTTTAGCCATTTTTACTCCTTTCAGGGTCTAGCGAAAAACCAGCCTCCATACTTTAATTATATCATATAAGGCATATTCTTGTCAATAGGTTGACCTTCAAACCCCAAACATTTAAAATGAATGATTAAATTCAAAAAATTTTAATGAAATTTACGCATTTACACGTCCACTCGCACTATTCCCTGCTCGACGGCCTGCCAAAAATTGACGACCTTTTGGATTATGTAAAAGAACTCGGCATGGATTCTGTTGCCTTAACTGATCACGGAGTGATGTATGGCGCTGTTGAGTTTTATAAAAAAGCAAAAGCAAAAGGAGTAAAGCCGATAATCGGCTGTGAAGTTTATGTTGCAGTAAACAGCATGCACGACAAACAGCCGAACATCGACGGCAGAAGATACCACTTAATTCTCCTTGCCAAAAATGAAACGGGCTACAAAAATCTTGTCCAGCTCGTCACAAAAGCCCATCTCGAGGGTTTTTATTATAAGCCGAGAATTGACGAAGAACTCTTGGAAAAGCACGCAGAAGGTTTGATTGCGCTGACCGCCTGCATACAGGGAAAAATCCCCCGCCTTCTTCTGGCAAACCAGGATGAAGAAGCAGAAAAGCTCGCGCTCAAATATCAGAAGATGTTCGGCGAGGGAAATTTTTATTTGGAGCTCCAGCACCACGCAAGCATTCCGGAGCAGAAAACAACAAATGAAAAACTGATTGCGCTCTCAAAAAAAACAGGCATTCCGCTCGTTGCAACAAACGATATCCATTATTTAAGAAAAGAGGACGCCGAGGCGCAGGATATTTTAATGCTTATAAATACGGGCGCTGATCCGAACGACCCCGAAAGACTTTCTATGACGCAGGACGATTTCTCAATGAAATCTCCAAAGCAGATGGCTGAGGAATTCAAAGATGTCCCCGAAGCAATAGAAAACACGCAAAAAATCGTCGAGACTTGTAATTTCCAGTTTGAACTAGGCAAAACAAAACTCCCCCATTACGAAGTTCCCGATGGCAAAACCCCCGAAAGTTATCTTACAGAACTTTGCGAAGCCGGCCTTGTAAAAAGATACGGCGAAAATTATGCGCCCGAAATAAGGGAAAGAATGAATTATGAGCTTTCCGTCATAAACAAAACAGGATTTGCTTCATATATATTGATAGTCCAGGATTTTGTTAACTGGGCAAAGCAAAACAGGATTGTCGTGGGGCCGGGAAGAGGTTCGGCCGGCGGTTCTCTTGTCTGCTATCTTACAAACATCACAAACGTTGATCCGTTAAAACACAAGCTTCTGTTTGAAAGATTTTTGAATCCTGAAAGAATTTCCATGCCTGATATCGACATGGACTTTGCCGACAGAAGAAGAGATGAAGTCATAAAATACGTAAGCCAAAAATACGGAGCAGACCACGTCGCCCAGATTATCACTTTTGGAACAATGGCTGCCAGGGCCGTCATCAGGGATGTGGGCAGGGCATTGCAGTACACATATTCATATTGCGACCAGATGGCAAAAATGATTCCGATGGGCATGGATCTTGATGAGACGCTGGAAAAAGTGGACGAATTCAGGCAGGCATATGAAAACGATTTGCAGGCAAAAAAACTGATCGACCTCGGAAAAAAACTTGAAGGCGTCGCCCGCCACGCATCAACGCACGCATGCGGTGTTGTGATTTCAAAGGATGCACTTACAGAATCTGTTCCTTTGCAGGTTCCCACAAAATCAGACGAAGGCATTGTCACACAGTTTGAAGGGCACAGCATCGAAGACATCGGCCTTCTGAAGATGGATTTTTTGGGATTAAAAAACCTCACTATAATAGAAGACACTCTCGCCAGAATTTACGTCCTGCGAAATGGAATGAAAATTGACATAGAAAATATTCCGCTTGATGACAAAAAAACATACGAACTTTTGCAGCAGGCGCTGACAACATCTGTTTTCCAGCTCGAATCAGACGGAATGAAAAGATATTTAAAAGAGCTTGCTCCTTCTGTTTTCGACGACATTACCGCCATGGTTGCGCTTTACCGCCCGGGCCCCATGCAGTTTATCCCAGATTACATTGCCAGGAAACACGGAAATCAGAAAATTGAATATTTGCATCCCAAATTAGAGCCGATTCTTCATGAGACGCAGGGCATCTGCATTTATCAGGAACAGCTGATGAAAATTGCACAGGAAATCTGCGGATTCACTTTGGGGGAAGCCGATGTTTTAAGAAAAGCCGTAGGTAAAAAAATTAAAGAGCTTCTGGACGCGCAGGAGCAGAAATTCATCCAGGGCGCCATCAAAAACGGCGTTGATAAAAAAATTGCAGAAGAATTGTGGCAGTGGATTCTGCCTTTTGCATCTTACGGATTCAACAAGTCGCATTCGGCCGCCTACGCAACAATCGCTTATCAGACAGCTTACCTAAAAGCCCACTTCCCTGTTGAATTTATGGCGTCTGTATTAACGTCTGAAAAAGCCGACGTTGAGAGAATCGCATTTTTGATTGACGAGTGCAAGAAAATGAATGTCGAGGTGCTTCCGCCCAACATAAACGAAAGTCTGAAAAATTTTACCGTAGTTCCGGGAGAAAATAAAATCAGGTTCGGGCTTCTGGCGATCAAGAACGTCGGCACAAATATCATCGATTCGACTGTGGCAGAAATAAAGGCAAACGGAAAATTTACGTCAATTGCAGATTTCATCACCAGAATTCCCGTAAAGGATTTAAACAAAAAATCAATGGAGGCATTGATTAAAGCCGGAGCCTTCGACACTTTGGCAGAAAGAAACCAGCTTCTGCAGAATCTTGAAAAAATGCTTGAGATTGCCCGCGAAAACAACAAAAAACAAAACACAAACCAGATGGGTCTTTTTGCAAACAGCGCCGTGAAATTAAACCACGAAATAAAGCTGGATCCCGCCCCGCCGGCGAGCAATTTTGAAAAACTCGGCTGGGAAAAAGAATTGCTGGGTTTGTATGTGAGCTCTCACCCTCTGAACGGATTTAAAAAACTTTTTGCATCAAAAACAGTTGCAATTTCAAAAATAAACGCAGATTTTGTAAACAAAAAAATTGTTCTGGGCGGAATTATCGGCGAAGTTAAAAAAATAATCACAAAAAACGGAAAGCCGATGCTTTTTATGAAACTCGAAGACCTGACGGCAAAAACAGAAATCGTCGTTTTCCCGAATCTGCTCGAACGAAATCCAAAAGCCCTTCAGGAAAATAAGATTGTATTTGTGGCAGGCAGAGTGGACGACAGAAATGGTGAAATCAAGGTTGTTGCAGATGACGTTCAGGAAATATTAGTGCCAAAAGAGGATTATTACGCAGCGTAATCAAATTTCTGAACGGCTCACTCCTCGAGTGAGCCGTTCATTTTTTACAAAAAAAACAGCCCGGAGAGAGATTTCTCTCTGCGGGCTTTAAGTTTGAAGGCTTTCGCCTTACTTATCGCTTAACTCTTTGATGTCGGCTACCCAAAGAAGATTTGGCGGAATGTCCTTTTCGGGGACAACCACAATTTCCCCCTTGTAGTTTAGGACACAAACATTTGTCCGCGGGTCCTTGATATAAGTAAATCGGTTGACCACCTCGTTCACGAACTGCTGATTTAATTCTACGTAACGTTTTTGCTCCTCTTGTTTTTGTTCCGTCGTCGGCATAGCAGGGCGGGCAATAAGCACGCAAAGTACTAATCCAACAAACATCGCAACGAGGCCCCCGAGAAGTGCAATTGCCTCTCTCATACAAAACTCCTCTCTGAAAGTTCGATTGCTTTGGAATACGTGTCCGGTTACTAATCGCGTTCTGCCTTCATTTTATCAACATCGGCGACCCGGATTAGCTCCTGCGGAATGTCCTTTTCGGGGACAACCGTTAATGCCGGTCCGCGACTCCAGTAAAAGGCAAAACAGAGATTTGTCCGCGGATCTTTAATGTACTCGATTCCGCCGGCGACCTCATTTGCATTGTACTGAAGGTTTGCTTCCCGTACCTCAGCACTTTGCTCCGCAGACAGCTGTACGGTTGGTTCTGGCGAAGAAGTGTAGAAAACCCATGCACCTACCGCGGAAAAGTCAGCGATCACGAAAAGCACCATAAGAGAAATAATCACCTTTTCACTTGTTTTCATACGTCACCCCCTTCGAGTTGAGTTTTACCAGAAACTGCTTGTTGTTTTCCTGATAATTCAGGTGGAAAGAACCTGCTTACTTATATAACAAATTATTTCTAATGTCAATAGTGAAAAGGCGCGCCAAAAATGATAGCATATAGTAATAAATTAATGAATCATATGGAAACAAATATTGAAAAAGTGCGCCATTCCCTCGCCCACGTGATGGCATCTGCGGTAAAAGACATTTACCCGAAAGTAAAACTCGGAATGGGCCCTGCAATTGAAAACGGCTTTTATTATGATTTTGAATTTCCGAAAGGAAGCGAGTTAAAGCCGGACGATCTTGCGAAAATAGAAGACAAGATGAAGGAGATTATCTCTCAAAATCAGGATTTTACCCAGAATGATGTTTCCAAAATAAAGGCAAAAACGATGTTCCGGGGGCAGGGCTACAAACTCGAGCTTATAAAAGAACTGCCAGGCAGAAATGTTTCTGTTTACCACAACGGCAATTTCGTTGATTTGTGCAAAGGGCCTCATGTCCGCTCCACCGCAGATATCAATCCCAATGCCTTTAAACTGACAAAAATTGCAGGAGCATACTGGAAAGGAAGCGAGAAGAACAAAATGCTGACAAGAATATATGCAGTTGCTTTCGCATCGGAAAAAGAGCTCAAAGAATATCTGACAATGCTCCAAGAAGCAGAAAAAAGAGACCACAGAAAGCTTGGCGAAAAGCTGGATTTGTTTGTATTTTCTGATCTGGTTGGAGCGGGACTCCCCCTCTATACTTTCAGAGGAACGGCAATTTTGCAGGAGCTGAAAAATTATATCAATGATCTTCAGAGTACAATCGGTTATCAGGAGGTGCAGACTCCCAATATGAACCGCGCAGAACTGTTTAAGGTTTCAGGGCACTACGAAAAATACAAAGATGATATGTTCAGCGTGCATTCGCACTATACGAAAGAGGAATATTTTTTAAAACCGATGAACTGTCCTCAACACACCCAGATTTTTGCCTCAAAACCAAGAAGCTATAAAGAGCTTCCCATCAGAATTGCAGATTTTGCCATGCTTTACAGAGATGAAAAAACCGGCGAGCTTTCCGGCCTTACGCGACTGAGGTCTTTCCGGCAGGATGACGGACACAGCTTCTGCAGAGAAGACCAGATTAAATCGGAGTTTAAATCGGTTTTATCTGTTATTGAGAGGGCGATGAAAACATTCCAGATGAATTATAAAATCCGCCTTTCTCTTTGGGACCCCAAAAATCCCGATAAATATCTCGGAGACAAAAAAGTTTGGGAAAAGGCGCAAAAAATGCTTGAGGAAATCCTGATAGAAAATAAAATAAATTATTTTAAAGCAGAAGGTGAGGCTGCAATTTACGGCCCGAAAATGGATTTGATTTCAAAGGATTCGCTGGGAAGAGAGTGGCAACTCTCAACAATCCAGCTCGATTTCATAATGCCCGAAAGATTCAAATTAAAATACATTGATTCTGACGGAAAAGAAAAAACCCCCGTTATGATTCACAGGGCAATTGTGGGTTCTCCGGAAAGGTTTTTGGGAATTTTGATCGAACATTTTGCGGGAGCTTTCCCCCTGTGGCTGTCCCCCGTCCAGGTTTCTGTCATTTCAATAGGAGAAAAACACAAAGAATATGCCTCAAAAATAAAGGAGGCTTTAACCGTCGCAGGGATAAGAACTGAGCTGAATGACGCAGACGATACTTTGGGCAAAAAAATAAGAGAAGCGGAAATGCAGAAAATTCCGTATTTGCTTATAATCGGCGACAAGGAAATGTCTGCCGAAACCGTATCAGTAAGACAAAGGTCAAAAGGAGATACGGGATCTGAAAAGCTGGAAGATTTTGTTGCAAAGATAAAAGAGGAAATCAGTTCTAAAAAGTAAACATGCCTGAACTCTCAGAGGCAACACAAAGGCTTGTGGGGAGATATAAGTTCTTCCAGCAAAGCCAGTATCCGAAACAGGGAACGACAACAATCCACGTTGATGAAGTGGCATTGAAAATCGCCGCTGTTTATGAACAGGTAAGGACAATTGTTGATTGGAAAGAAGAGCATTTAATGAGAAGAGCCGCCATTATCAGAAAACTGAAAAGGAGGTTTTTTGATATGGAGCTGAATAATTTTTCGGACACTAAAATTGCAGAACCGCTTGTTTTAGAACTTATCCGGGGCGGACATTTTCCCAACGACAAAATTGAGGAATCAAAAATTGATGACGTGCAACGGATTACAGACAAATACGTCTTCATATTAAAGAACAGCCCAGAAAATAAAAAAGGTAAAGCCGGACTGCACTTTTATAACTGGCTTATTGAAATCGCCGCATGTGAAATTGAAGAGACTCTAAGCCCCGCGATAAAGGAGCGCGCGATGATTGATTATATGTTCGAACTGATGCGCCAGCGGATAAAGGTTTCAGACAGTATTTACGAAAGAGGTATTTTAAGAAAAGAAGATACAGATGTTCTGATTTTTGTTGCCATACAGCAGGCGCTTTTTAAATTAGATGCGCCGATTATCAGCTATAACCTTATCATTTATAAATATCCGAATTGGAACGACAATAAAGAAGAATCTTTGCTGAAAATCTCGCAGAATATTTATAAAATCTGGCATAAAGTGGAAGAAACCCTAAACCACCGCATGCTAAAAAAGTTTTATGTAATCTGCGAAAAATATGACACGCCCTACCTTTTGCTTGGAGATATTTTATCAACCGAGGATATTTCCGGAATAGCAAAACAAATACAAGAGCCCGCAGTGCTTGAATCTCTTGTAAAATCAGTTTACGTAAAGCGCCTTTCCACAATGAAAGAAAGGCTGAAAAGAGCAGCTGTTTATTCTACAATTTCGATTTTCCTTACAAAAATGCTTACGCTTGTGCTTCTGGAAGTCGTGCTGGCTGAAATTTTTACGGGAAAACTTGATTTTCCACGCCTTATCGCCGACCTCTTGATTCCGACCGTTTTAATGTTTGGACTGGTGGCAACAATCAAAAGGCCGTC
The DNA here is from genome assembly GCA_022703425.1 of Patescibacteria group bacterium. Classification (GTDB taxonomy): domain Bacteria; phylum Patescibacteriota; class Minisyncoccia; order Minisyncoccales; family Staskawiczbacteraceae; genus JAKLDQ01. Next base: position 27,834 of record JAKLDQ010000005.1, read on the forward strand.
AAGAAAAAACCTGAATATCGTGATAATGGAGACAATGAAGATTGTTTATAAGAAAGAAAAGCCCGACACATATGAGATAAAAATAAGCCGGAGAAAAAACACAATAACAAAATCTGTTCTTTCTTCTCTGTACCTTCTGGGGGCATCTGTTTCTTTCGGCGCAATATATTGGCTTTTCAGCGTATTCGGCTTCCCCATTTATTCCATTGTGATAAACATGATTTTTATAGCGCTAATACTGTTTGCCGGAACAGCTGTCAGAAGGCGCGCGCAGGAATTGACAGTGGAAGAAGGTTATGAGGGCTTTTTAAGTTTTGTTTCTGATATTCTTTTTCTCCCCATTGCCGGAGTCGGACGCTGGCTTTCAAATAAGTGGAAGCAGTATAATGCAATTGCAGCCTTCTTCAATGCCCTAATTGACATGCCGTTTTCCGTTTTCATCGAATTTATAGAAGGATGGAGATATTTCATCCGTGAAAGAAAAGAAGAAATAAGATAATTAACATTCCAAATCGCAAGGCGCAAATTACCAATACAATTTGCGGCTGGCAGTTTGGCGTCATAATTATAGTTATGAAAAAAATATTTTTTGCTTTATTATTATCCTCCCTGCTGATGGCATCTGCTCTGCCTGTTTTGGCAGATGATATATCTACGGTTACCGACAGCCAGCAAGCACTAATTAAGGGGCTGGACGTTAAAGAAATAAAAATCCTGCCGAACAGTCCTTTTTACTTTTTAAAAGAATGGCAGAGAAAAATTGCACTTACTTTCACTTGGAACAACACAAAAAAAGCCGAACTTCTTTCGAAAATTTCAAACGAGAAATTAGCCGAGATACAAAAACTTCTTGAAAGCGGAGCATCTGCGGATACAATCAAAAAGGCGCTTGAAAGCTACAAGCAGGAGATAAAAGATATAAAAAGCACGGCTGATAAGATAAAAACAGATGCAAAAAACGATCCCAATATTAACAAGTTTTTAGAAAAATTTACAAACCAGCAGACATTGCATGAAGGCATCCTGCAGAAACTGAAAGATCAGGTGCCTGAACCTGTTATTGAAAAAATTACCCAGGCGAGAGAAGAACATTTGGAAAAATTCCAGCAGGTAATGCAGAGGCTGCAAAACAGAGACTGTCCCCGAATCGACAAGGATCCGTCATCCTGTGAAAATGGAAGAATGGTGCCCCAGAAAGATTCGAAGGGGTGTGTTACCGGATTCCAGTGCGTCGAAAATCAAAACGTATGCACAATGGAATATGCGCCTGTCTGTGGCGTAAACGGCAGAACATATGGCAATAAATGCGTCGCAGATAATGCGGGTGCTGCAATCGCCCACCAGGGAGAATGCGTTGCCGGAAAAAAGTGCGCAAGTGATTCTGATTGCGGAAAAATCTGCCCTTCCTGCGGAACGCCTGACGACAGCATAGAATATAAAAACTGTCTGAATGCTTGCACAAACCAAAAATGCGTCAACGGCGAGTGCAAAATGGCCGGGAATAACAACAAGCCAGAGTGCAGAAAAAACTCAGATTGTCCTACAATTTATTGCATTAAAGCTCCCTGCCCCGTTAACAAATGCATAAACGGCAAATGTAAGGTTGAGGAAACAGCCCAATGCCAAACTGACGCTGATTGCGCATCAAAAGGCGTAAATTACGTCTGCAACAAAGGTGTCTGCAATAAAGCAGTAACTCCATGCAACACGCTTTGGTATTATGATAACGACCACAAGTTCTGCCAGCAAAGGAGTTTCTGCGGAGCATATATGTATCTCGGCCTGCGCACTTTCTCAGGAAAAACAGAGTGCATTTCAAATCTTGGCAGATCAACTCCTTCAACTCAGGAGGAATGTGCAAAAGCAGGCGGGACATGGGGAAAAATAGGCCTATCTCCCACGGATGCCTGCAATATAAAAGCCGCTGATTTCGGAAAAACCTGCACAGATCAAAGCCAGTGCCAGGGAACATGCATAGGAGAAAACGAATCTTCTGTATCTGGAAAATGCAGTGAATGGATAATTACTGTTGGATGCCACCCCATACTGCAGAATGGCAAAGTAAACGGAACATTGTGCACCGATTAAGCAATCAAAGCAGCTCCTTGAAGGAGCTGCTTTTTTGTTGTACATTTAAGCATTATTATATGGCGAAAAAGAGTTATTATATCACTACTTTCGGGTGCCAGATGAACGTTTCAGACAGCGAGAGAATTGCATCTATGTTGAGCAGTTTGGATTATGTCCCCGCAAGTAACCTCGAAGATGCAGACCTGGCTTTGGTAAATATGTGTTCTGTCAGGCAGACAGCCGTAGACAGAGTCCACGGACTTGCAAAAAAGTTCAGGGAAATACGCGAAAAAAACAAAAAGTTCACTGCTATACTTACAGGTTGTGTTTTAAAAAAAGACTCCCAAAAGTTATGCAAAATTTTTGATTACGTGATTGATGTGCGGGAAATAAAGGATCTGGCAAAGTTTCTGGGAAGCAAAAGTTTTGATTCAATAGATCACTATCTGCAGATTGCCCCCGCACACCAGTCAAAGTTTTCTGCCAATGTTCCGATAATGACAGGATGCAATAATTTCTGCACATATTGTGTTGTACCTTACACAAGAAACCGTGAAACATCGAGGCCGGCAAAAGAGATAGTTGCCGAAATTACAAAGCTTGTAAAAAAGGGGTATAAAGAAATATGGCTCCTGGGGCAAAACGTAAATTCCTATCATGGATTAATACTTTCGAAAAAAGGGTGGACAAGCTTTTCAGAACTATTGGAAATGATCGAAGAAATACCAGGCGAATTCTGGGTTCGTTTTACATCCAGTCATCCCAAGGATTTTAATGAGAAAGTAATCAAGACAACAGCTTCCTGCAAAAAAGTCACCCCATATTTAAATCTTCCGGTGCAGTCGGGCGACAATGCAATTTTAAAAAAAATGAACCGGCGCTATAAGGTAAGCGACTACAAGGCGTTAATTAAAAAGGCCAGAAAAGAAATCCCAAATCTCTGCCTTTCCACAGATATTATTGTGGGTTTCCCCGGCGAAACCCAAAAACAGTTTGAAAACACTGCAAAACTTTTTCGGGAAGTCGGTTATGATATGGCGTATATAAACAAATATTCTCCCCGCCCGGGAACTGCCGCAGAAAAGCTGAACGATAATGTCTCAAAAGAAGAAAAGAAAAATCGTGAAAAAATCCTTACCGAGATCTTAAAGGAAACCGCACTGGAAAACAATAAAAAAATTGTCGGGAAAGAAACAGTCGTTTTGATTGATTCAAAAACAAACGATGGATGGCTTGGAAAAAATGACCAGTATAAAACAGTAAAAATTAAGAGTAATGGACAGAAAAAAGATCTGGTTGGAAAATTCGTAAACGTGAAAATCACAAAAGCCATGGAATGGGCGCTCGAAGGCGAAATAAAATAAAAGCACCCTTGAGGTGCTATGTAAAGAAGTTTTATTCTTTCCAGTTTTTGGAAAGTCCTTTCAGTGTTTCGTTGGGACAGCTTGCAATGAATGCAAGAACCAAACATACCGCCGGAATCCCGATGAGAAGCAGAGCTGATGCCAGAATCAGAATTATTCCGGCAGAGACAAGAATAGCCAGCGGCGCAACCACAATTGTAATCAGAACAAGGACACAGAAGAATTTGATCCATTCTGCAAGAAACCTCCCTGCCCGATAGATAATTCCATTTTTTGCGATTTGGACTTCGATCCTTTCCGGTCCGGCTGTTTTTTCTTCAGCCACTTCATTAGCGCTCATTTTTGAGCCTCCAATTAAAAAGAGCTAAAACAACGATTTAAACAATTTATAACAAATATTATTTAATGTCAACTAGCAGTAAATTAATTGTTATACTCGGGCCAACGGCGTCAGGAAAGACAGGCTTATCCATAAAACTGGCAAAAAAATATAACGGCGAGGTGGTTTCAGCTGACTCAAGGCAGGTTTATAAGGAGCTTGATATCGGCTCTGCAAAAATAACAAAAAAAGAAATGCGGGGCGTCCCTCATCACCTGCTGGACGTTGCAAATCCAAAAAGAAAATTTTCTGTCTCGCAATACCAGAGGCTTGCTTTAAGGGCGATCAACGAAATTCGGAAGAAAGGAAAGCTTCCGATGCTTGTCGGAGGCACAGGATTTTATATCCAGTCTGTTGTGGACGGAATAGTCCTTCCCGAAGTAAAGCCGGACTGGAAATTAAGGAAAGAGCTCGAGGCAAAAACAAAAGAAGAGCTGTTTAATCAGTTGGAGAAACTTGACCCTGATCGCGCAGAAAAAATAGACAACAACAATCCCCGCAGGCTTATAAGAGCGCTGGAAATCGTGCTTTCAACAAAAAAGCCTGTGCCAAAATTAAAAAAGAGTCCGGGATTTGATTCTTTGCAAATCGGACTGAAAGTTTCAGACAAAAATCTTAAACAAAATATTAAAAAGCGCCTGGAAGAAAGGCTGAAAAATGATGTTTTGATTAAAGAGGTAAAAAAGTTGCGCGCATCGGGACTTTCATTCAGGCGCCTGGAAGAATTCGGGCTTGAATACAGGTTTGTCGCACAATACCTGCAAAATAAAATCTCACGGGAGGAGATGATAGAAAGAATACAAAAAGAATCAGAACACTTTGCAAAAAGGCAGATGACCTGGTTCAAACGGGACAAAAGAATAAAATGGATATCAAGCCAAAAAGAAGCTGAAAAACTTGTCAAAAATTTTATAAAATAAAACAGCCCTTCGGTTTTGCTCAGGACTGTTTTTTTATTGCAGTGCTTTTTTAAGGAGTTCCTGCACCTTGTCGGGCTTTGCCGTTCCTCTCGTCTTTGCCATTACCTGCCCCGCCAAAAACTGCAGTGCGTTTTGTTTTCCCGCCTTATAATCATCGGCCGGTTTTGGATTTTTTTCAATTATTTCTTTTATAATTCCTTCAAGCTGAGAGTCATCTGAAACCTGCCTCAGATTGTTTGAATCCACAATGGATGACGGATCAGCTCCCGTGTTGAACATGTCAGACAAAACCATTTTTGCAACCTTGCTCGAAATCTCGCCTTTGTAAATCATTTTTATAAATTCTGCAAAGTTTTCGGGCGTAATTTTCCAACCCGTACCCGGCTCTCTGAAGCTTAAGCCCTGCAAAAGCCCCTGCACGTCCGACGTCAGATAATTTGAAACCAGCTTAAATATCTTTTGCTCTTCCTGTTTTGAAATATCTTTTTTGAAATCCTGCTCCTTTATCCATTCCTCAAATTCAGAGACAACTTTTTCAAAAAATTCGCTCAAATCTTTGTTTAAAACGAAAAACTCCACGGTACTCTTGTCCAGTCCGAACTGGTCCTCAAACCTTATCCTTTTATTTCCGGGCAGTTCGGGCAGTTCTGATTTAATGGAATTTATAAAGCTGTCATCAAAGTGCAAGGCGGGCAAATCGGGCTCGGGGAAATATCTGTAATCGTGCGCCTCCTCCTTTTCTCTTTGGCTGAATGTTATTTCTTTTTTATCGTGCCACCCCCTTGTTTCCTGCACAATCTTTTCCCCCGCTTCCAGCGCTTCCGTCTGCCTTTTTATTTCAAAATCCACCGCTCTTTCAACAACGCGAAAGGAATTTAGATTTTTAATTTCAACCTTCGTGCCGAACTTTTTGTCTTTGCTGACGCTAATATTAACCTCGACTCTCATCTGCCCTTTCTCCATATCCGCGTCAGAAACGCCCAGATAACGCAGAATGAGCTGAAGCTCTTCGGCAAATTTTCTTGCTTCCTTACCGGATGTAATATCCGGTTCTGTGACCAATTCCATTAAAGGAATTCCCGCTCTATTCAAATCAACCAGAGAATAATCTGCCCCATCCGGATGCGCCAGCCTGCCGGTATCTTCTTCAAGGTGTATCCTGGTTATTCTTATTTTTCTTCCATCTATTTCCAAATGTCCTTTTTCACACAGAGGCATATCGTATTGTGAGATCTGGTAACCTTTTGGCAAATCCGGATAAAAATAATTTTTTCTGTCGAACTTTGAGGTTTTTGCAATTTCGCAGTTTAAGGCCAGTCCGGTTTTAATGACATTTTTTACCGCCTGTTCGTTTGCAACGGGAAGGCTTCCCGGCTGAGCAGTACAAACCGGACAAATATTAAAATTCGGCCGTTTTTCATCCGGATCATTTTTACACGAGCAGAACATCTTTGAATTTGTCTTCAGCTCTGCGTGTATTTCCAGTCCTATTGTAGGTTTGTATGGCATATTACATTTATTTTTCTCCTTTCCACTCCTTAAAAAATTCTTTTAAATAATTCTCCATAAATCCATGACGTTCCAACGCAATTTTCTTTCCGGTGTCTGTGTTCATGTTGTCCTTAAGCCTTAAAAGTTTTTCGTAAAAATGATGTATTTGAGATACGCTTCTAAAAGTTCCTTCGTCCCAGTTGCCTTCAGGCAACGGAGCCTCGGGCTTCCAAATAGGAACATCATGTGCGCCTCCATATGCAAATACCCTAGCTATTCCAACTGCGCCCATTGCATCTAAATTATCCGCATCCTGAACAATCAGCGCTTCAATGTCTTTTGCTGTTTTTCCCGAATTAGAAAAATTGTATTCTTCGTGCAATCTTATGCATTCTAACACCCTTTCATTTCTTGGATCATTAATTTTAGCTTTTTCGAGCACTTCTTTTACTTTCGGCAGTGATTCTTCTGGAGAACAGAACTTTCCCGTCTCGTTTTGAATAATTCTATGTACGTCATGCAGAAAAGATGCTACTGCAATGATAAACCTATCACCTCCCTCTTTTTCCTGAAGGTGCAGTGCTATATTTAATGTTCTTCTTAGGTGATAAATATCGTGGCCGCTATTGTCGGAAGAAAACAAAATCTTAATTTCTTTTTCTAACGATTCAATTATTTTATCAATATCATCCATTTAATTAAACTGTGGTTTTACCAATGTTGCGCTTTGGCCGTCGGGTGCTATTTCAAAATCGTCAAACATTATCGGCACTCTTTCTTTTACGTCTTTTAATAATTTTACCATTACATCTCTGATTTCCCAATGGGCGTCTATTGCGCACCTCATTTTAAATATGTGACGCCATTCCCTTAAATTAGCTGTAAGCACGATCTGTGATTTTATCGCAGTTGGCAGAACCTGTCTTGCGTCCTGCGGTACCCATCCTGAAGCTCTCAGTCCCTTATACATCTGCTCGTTCATTGCCATCCAGTCATTAAACGAGACTTTCAGCGACACCTTCAATCCCGAATTTTCAGAGCCGGGAAGATTTAATTCTACAAGTTTCTCGTCCAAGTCTTTCCCGGGAGGCGCAATTACCCTGAATTCTTTTTCGTCTACATACCTGGTTGATTCCTGCGTAAATGCCGCCAATCTGTGCCTTACCAATTCATGAGTTAAACCCCTCGAAACATCGTTGAACTCAACGCTCATACACGAATGTTCAAAAACAGATTCGTGGCCTCTCTTTCTCAAAACCTCTGCAAATTTTAAGGCAGATTCGCTTGTTATTTTATCTCTGCTCTGATAAGCAGTTCTTCCGGCTGTTTCGATAAGCTGCAAAGGATTCCCTCCGTCTGCGCCCATCATTATGGCAAGTATTTTATAACTTCCCTGATTCTGTAAGGTTTTCATGTTTTAATAATTTACTGTCTATAATATTTTTTATTTCATCAAAAACTTCGGGAATCGGCTTTTCTCCGTTAACCTCATGTACATTTTCAAACATCTCCGGAATTTTCTTGTAGATTTCATTCACTTTCGTGAGTTTTTCTTTTTGCTCAAATAATTCCTTCGGCTCGCCCCTGCCTTCGATGCGTTTGATGCAGGAATCCGGAGAAACGTCCACAATCAGTGTTAAATCGGGAAGCAGGAAATTGTCATTCATTTTTACCAATAAATCAACATCGAGCCCGTCAGAATAACCATATGCAAAAGTCGAAAAAGCATACCTGCTCGAAACAACAAAAATTCCCTCCTCAAGAGCAGGAATAACTTTGTTCTCCAAATGCTCTTTTCTGTCCTGCACATAAAGCTTCTGCAACTCCAGCGGTTCCACATAAATTTCTTTCCTTAATGCCTGCTTAACTTTTCTGCCTGCTTCTGAATCAATCGTCGGTTCTTTAGTTGTAATTACCTTTTTGCCTTTCTTTTCCAAATATTCGATAATCAGGTCAATTTGGGCGTTTTTTCCCGAACCGTCCAACCCCTCAACAACAATAAATTTTCCGGTAAAAGTATTTTTTATCATAATAAAATTTCTTCGAGTTCTTTAATGTTATGCACTAAATAATCCGGATTCAACCCTCTTAATTTATCTTCTGTGCAAAAACCCCACGTGACAGCAATTGTTTTTATGCCAGCTTTTTTGCCGGCTTCAATCTCATGGTTGCTGTCACCTATAAAAACAGTTTCTTCTTTTTTTAAATTGTGTTTTCGCATCAACTCTTCAAGAGATTCATACTTATCGTGTATTTTGAAAACGACCTCTTTAAAATGGTTCTCCAAGTCATATTCCATTATTTCCGGAAAAATTGTTTCCTTCGGGTCAGAACTCAAAACAAACAGACCAGCTCCGCCATTATACAGTTTTTTAATAAAGGCTGTAATTCCATTATATGAATTTGATTTGGGGCAGTCCGTTCTGACGATTGTTTTAAAGTAAAGCTCTTGTTCTTTTTCCAAAGTAAGATCCGGAAAATATTTTCCCCAAAATATCATATAAGGCTGTTCCCAATTTTCTTTAAGTTCCTCCAAAGTGATTTCTTTTCCGCCCAACTCTTCCAGCATCCTGTTTACAACCCATAAATGCGCTTCTACCGCGTCCTTCACAACACCAGACCAGTCAAAAATAACACTCTTAAACATCATAATTTTTTAAATATTCGTTATAAACTATCCGCATCCAATTGCTGTGGCTTAATTTGTCTTCGCCCAATTCAGAAAGATCTATAAGTCTTCCTTCCATCTTATCTGTTTCCCTCACGTTAATTTCGGGACTGTCGCCCACAAAATGATAAACAAGCCCAAGGTGAACCTTTTCAACATCTCTCGATTCATCGTTAACAATACCAACCAGTTTCCGGCTTAAAAAATTTCCTTTAAATTCCACCTCTTCATTCCACTCACGCATCATTCCTCCTTCCAGAATATCTCCTTCTCCGTCATCTCCCGGATTAATGTGCCCGCCCACGCCGAGCTGGTAGTCATTATTTACAAGGCGCTGTTCGCCCGCGTTCGACAGATATTTATATGCAAAAAATTTTTCTCCGAAACTGAAAAGAATATACGGGATTATCTGCTGATACGAAGGGTTGTTTTCCATGTCCCCCCTTCTTTTGAACTGCGCATTCTTTTTGATCAGCTCAACATAATAGTCCAGATTATCAGTTTTCAGCCCCATCCATTTTCCGTCCTTAAACAGCACCTCGCTTTCTACAACTAAAATTTGCTCGTCGTCCTTAGACATCAAAATAATTTTTATTTATATCTTCAACTTTTCCCTCTTTCATCAAAACTTCCTTTATGCTTCTGAATTCCTGAGGCATCTCGCTTTGAATTTCCGCTTTTCTCTCATCTGTTTTCTGGTCCTTATATTCTTCGATTGAATTGTCCATTATCACCAAATTGATTTCAGCATCCCTGAATAATTTTATAGTTTTTTGGTCTGCATGATATCTTTTTTGTGCAACAACTCTCTTAATACCCACCCTGACGATTCTCATTGC
>JAKLDQ010000006.1 GCA_022703425.1 Patescibacteria group bacterium
CCTGCTCCTGGAGCAATATGGACTATTCCCGTGCCTTCTGACTCCGTAACAAGATCTTTATCAAGCAAAACGGTGTGAAAAGTCCTGGGATTTTCAGCTTCTGCCTTTCTAACCCTGGAAAGAGCATCAAAAGCAGCGCGATATTTGGCGCCCTTCAGTTCTTTTCCTTTTATTGTTTTTTCTAAGCTATAATCTGTACCCAGTATTTTTTCGGCAAGTGAAACAAGCAGAATAAGCTCTTCTCCGTCTTTTTTATAAATTCCATATTCCAGGTCCGGGTTTACCGCCAATGCTGAGTTGGCAGGAAGAGTCCAAGGGGTCGTCGTCCAAACAAGAAATTTTTTGCCTTTGAATTTTCCCTCTGTCACAGGAAGCTTAAAGAAAACCGATTTGTGTGTTATTTCTTTATATTCTTCTGTTAAAATTTCGTGCTGGGAAATTGCCGTTCCGCACCTCGGACACCATGGCACAGAGTCTCTTCCTTTATATAAGTACCCTTCCTGCCAGCACTTTTTAAGGAAATGCCAGATTGCATAATTGTTTTCGTCTGACATCGTAAAATAAGAATTTCCCCAATCCATCCATTGCCCGAGCCTTATTGACTGGTCTCTCTGGATGCCGGAATATTTCAAAACCCTTTCTTTGCACTTTTCAACAAACTTATCGACACCATATGCCTCAATGTCTTTTTTGTTTTTGAAACCAAGCTCCTTTTCAACTTCAACCTCAACCCAAAGCCCCTGGCAGTCAAAACCGTTTTGGTATCTCTCGTCAAATCCCTGCATTGCCTTATATCTCTGAAAGAGATCCTTGTATGTCCTGCCCCAGGCATGATGCACTCCCATAGGATTATTTGCAGTTATCGGGCCATCTAAAAAAGACCAGCGGTCTTTCCCTAGATTTTTTTCCCTTAATTTTTGGAAAATACTTTTCTCACTCCAAAATTTTAATATCTCGTTTTCTTTTTCAGGAAAATTGTAACTCATAGTTTTGTTAACTCACATTTTTTCGGGAGCTGAGATGCCCATTAAGTCCAAAGTATTTTTTAATACTATTCTCGATGCACAAATCAAACAAAGCCGCGCCTCACTTATTTTTTTATCATCTGATATAACCCTACATTTCTCATAGAATTTATGAAAGGCGTCTGAAAGATCTGTCGCATATTGCGGAAGCCTCTGTACCTGATAATCTATTGAAACATCTTTCACTATATCCGGCAATTTGAGCATTTCTTTCATTAGCTCGAGCTCCGACGGCTCTGAAAGTAAGTTCAAATTTTTGGATTTTGGATTTCTGGTTCCGGCTTTTTTAAGGATGCTGTTTATTCGGGCATATGCATACTGCGCTTTAAATACAGGATTTTTTTCTGATTTCTCTTTTGCCAAGTCCATATTAAAGTTCATGTGTGTGTTTGGACTTATCATTAAAAAGAAAAATCGTGCAATGTCCAATCCAACTTCATCAATAAGTTCATCAAGAGTGTAATATATTCCTGCCCTTTTTGACATCCTAACTTCTTTCCCTTTTTCAAAAAGCCGGACCATCTGCATAACAATTGCATCAATTTTTTTATTTTCAAATCCCAGCGCAGTTGCCGCCGCTCTTAGACGCGGAACATATCCGTAATGATCCGCTCCCAAAAACATAATAAGGCGGTCGAACTTCCTTTTGAATTTATTGTTCAAATAAGCAATATCGGAAGCAAAGTATGTTTTGATTCCATCTGCCCGTATCAAAACCCTGTCTTTATCGTCTTCTAAGTCTTTTGATTTAAACCATACGGCTTTTTCGCTTTCATATGTAAAACCGTTCTTTGCGAGCTGGGCGATTGCTTTGTCCACATCATTTTTTTCATAAAGGCTTTTTTCAGAAAACCATACATCAAATTTGATGCCCATCTTTTTGACAGCCGGTTTTAGCATCTTCTGCAAAATATATTTTGCCGCTATTTCTCCAACCTTCTCCGGATCATCTCCTTTTATCTCGTCTCTCAACTTCAAAATGTATTCTCCCTTATAAACCGCCTCGCTGTCGCCGATTACCGAGTGACCAAGCTTTTTAATCTGATTGCCCGTGTCATTGATGTAATACTCCTTTGTAACGCTGTATCCGGCTTTCTCTAAAACATTTGCGAGCACGTCTCCGCAGAAACCTCCTCTTCCATTGCCCAGCGTCAGGGGACCTGTCGGATTTGCGGAAATAAACTCAACATTAATTTTTTCCTTTTTTACCGGTTTTAGACTTCCAAATTTATTCTTCTCCTTTAAAATTTTTTCAAGCTGTTTTTTGAGATAATTTCTTGAAATAAAAAAATTTAAAAATCCATTTACCACCTCAACCTTTTCAATTATTGACTTTTCCTTTTCAATTTCCTGTTTAAGAAAAGTTGCGATTTCAAAAGGATTTTTCCCGATATTTTTGGCAATTAAAAAAGCTGCGTTGGCTGAATAATCTCCCCTCATTTTCTCTTTCGGCTCTTCGATTAAAATTTCAGAAAGAGAGATTTTTTCAAACCCCTCTTTATTTTTCACCCTGCCGATTGCGGCTTCAACTATTTTTTCCAGTTCTTGTTTTATTGTCATTTAATGACTGAGCCAATAAACTGCTTGTTGTTTAAAAAATCTTCCAGTCTGTCCAAATGCTTGCCGTTTATTGAAACAACTCTTAATTTTAATTTTTCGGCGATTTTTGTCGCCCTCGGATCAAAAGGCATTGAAAGTCCGGGAATCCATTTATCACCAACTATTCCTTTAAAACTTTTCCAATCTATTTCTTTCAGCGGTTTTGCATCGGGGGACTGTATCGGATTTTTATCGTAAACGTAATCCACGTTTGTTAGATTGATTATAGTATCAATTCCATAAGTCTTAGCTATCAAAACGGAAACATAATCCGTTGACCATCCGGGCTTGTACCCCGCCCCTATCAAGACACTTTTATTTGCTTTTATTTTTTTCGTGGGATCTGTAATAATTTTCGGATAACAATATCCTGTAAATACCTGTCTGACGATTTCAGCATTTAATTTAGTTAAGCTGATACCCATCCAGTCCCTGTCGTTACTTTTTGCTCCGAATTCAAGAAGCGCTTTTTGATAGACTCTCGCAGTCTTCCCTCCGCCAACTGATACAAAAAACTGCTTTGTATCAAAATACTTCTGCAATGTATGCTTGAAATTCTTTAAAAACCCCAAATCTATCTCGTTTGGGACAACAAGCGATCCCCCCAGTGAAATTATTATTGTTTCCTTCTTTGGCTCCATTATGATTAAGCTTATCTTATTTTTCTCAAAAATTAAAGGGGTTCTGGGACAGATTTTTAAAGGCTCAAAGACCTATTGAGAGGTTGGAAATTTTAAATTTACATCATAATTCAATCTTATTGTCAATATATGCATAATATGTTATAATAAGAGTATGAAAGAAGTGCAGATATATTCAGAAAACAGAAAGGCCTACTATGACTATAATGTCCTGGAGAAATTCGAGGCTGGGCTTGTTTTACTCGGGTTTGAGGTCAAATCTATTAAATCCGGTCATATGAGTTTGGCGGGGTCATACGTGATTTTCAGACAGGGAGAACCTTATTTGATAGGCTCAAAAGTTGCCCCATACCAGCCCAATAACACGCCCGAAGGATATATTCAGGAAAGAGAGAGAAAACTGCTTTTGAGCAAAAAAGAGATAAATTATCTGTCTGGGAGGTCGAGCGAGAAGGGTTTTTCGCTTGTGCCCTTGAAAATTTATGAGAAAAGTGGTAGGATAAAGCTTGAATTTGGCTTAGCCAAAGGAACAAAAAAATACGACAAAAAAGAGAAAATAAAGAAAAGAGACATAGAGAGAGAAATACAAAGAGAGCTGAGTTAAATGGGAGCGTAAGCTTCGACAGGTGTTCTTTTTAAAAATATGCAAATTCAGTTTTCTAGAACCTGGTTAAACTTCTAGAAAAAACATAATTGCCAATTTATTCAATAGGCAACCAGCATTAGCTTTAGCTTAATGCTGCATTCTTACTGTTGATTCCTGATAAACAGAAAAAGAGTGTTATATCATCAGGATAGATAATTCTTTTGCTTCAAAGGAATTATTAAAAATTCCGAAGACCGGATATAAAAATTTTGTTCACCTTCTATTTTATATCTTAAATTCCAAGGTAAACTAAATTTGTAGAAATATTTTTAAAAAACATTTGGACGCGAGTTCAATCTCGCCGCTTCCACCCGTTCGACTCGCTGCTGCTCGCTCAGGGCGAGTCACTTCGACTCCGCTCAGGGCGGATAAATAAATTAAAAAATTTGGATAAAGTATTAGTAAACAATTACATAAGGGCAAAAGAAGTGAGGGTCATAGACAATGAAGGCAAACAGCTTGGCGTAATGAATATTTTTGATGCAATTGATCTGGCAAAATCAAGAGGCCTGGATCTGATTCAGGTAACTGAAAAAGTTGACCCGCCTGTCTGCAGAATTGCAGATTACGGAAAATATCTTTATTCTCAGCAGAAAAAAGAAAAGAAAATAAAAACACAGGGAGGAGAATTAAAAGAAATCCGGCTAGGTTTTAACATTTCTCCGCACGATATAGAAACAAAAGCAAAACAGGCAGAAAAATTTCTGAAAGCCGGGGATAAAGTGAAAGTAAGCATGGTATTGCGCGGAAGAGAAAAAGCATTGGGAGACTACGCGAAAAACAAAACATTATCCTTTTTGGAAGAAGTAGACAAAATAATTTCAATAAAGGTTGAAAGAGAGTTAAAAAGAGAGCCCAAGGGGTTCACAATAATAGTATCAAAACAATAGATCTAACATGAACAAGACAAAAAAAGCATTGGTAAAAAGATTTAAAGTTACCAAGAACGGAAAAATCCTCAGGAGGCTTTCTGGTCAAAATCATTTTCAGGCAAAAAAGTCGGGTGCCAGAAAAAGAAAGGGCCGCAAGTGGGTTCAGGTTTCAAAGTCGGAAACCAAGAAGATTAAACAGTATTTACATATTTAGAAGTTTATTTTGAACTGACATGTCAAGAGTAAAAAGAGGAACAACAGCCAACAAACGCAGAAAAAACATGCTAAAGCATGCGAAGGGTTTTCAGTGGGGAAGAAAATCCAAATATAAGCTTGCAAAAGACGCACTGAGGCATGCGTGGACTTATGCTTTCAGAGACAGGAAAGCAAAGAAAAGAAGTTTCAGACAGCTTTGGCAGCTTCAGATTAATTCCCAGGCAAGAGAAAACGGAATAACTTACAGCAGGTTTATACACGCCCTAAAAGAAAACAAAATTGAAATCGACAGAAAGGTCCTTTCACAGATGGCGAGCAAACATCCGGAAATCTTTAAGAAAATTGTCGAAACAGCTAAAGCAAAATAAGTGCAATTAAAAACTCCGGCAAGTGCCGGAGTTTTTTGTTATATTGTTGCGCCGCTTCCCCAGCCCTCTTTTTTCAAGATTTTTATTTTTTCTTCGGAGCCTCTGTTATAACCACCCGTTTTCCCATCGCTTCTTATAACCCTGTGGCAGGGTATTTCAGGATTATGGTTTTTATTCAAAGCATTGCCCACCGCCCTGAATGCTTTCGGCCTGCCCGCCATCTCTGCAACTTGTTTATAAGTCAAAACAGTTCCCTCGGGAATTTTTTTTACAATATCAAATATTTTTTTCCGAAATGAAATCATTAACTTTCTTCAAAAGCAATTTTGAATTTTTATAAGTAATCTTTTTAAAAGCTTCTTCAAAGGGAAGCCAGACAAAACCAATGTGCTCAGAAGAAATTTTTACATCTTTTTCTTCTGTTTTCGCAACATAAAAAACAACAAGCTTGAACACCCATGGCGCTTTCTTCTTCTCCTCGGGCGACAAACCATATCCTTTTCTGAAAAAATATTTTATATATTCTTTAAAGCCAGGGATAATTTTTATGCTTTCGATTCCTGTTTCTTCTAGAACTTCTCTTTTAATCGTTTCTTCCTCAGTCTCGTTTTTTTCAATATGGCCTTTTGGAAACTCCCAGTGGCCAGAATGATAATGTAAAAGAAGATAGTATCTTTTACCATCTTCTTTCCTATATATTACTGCGCCTGCTGATTTTTCTTTGGGCATATTATTAAAAATACTTCTGTATTTCGTTTACAGATAGAGAATTTATTATATCTTCTTTTGCGGCCCAGCCACGCTTTGCCATAAAAATTCCGTATTTTATCATATCCATCTGCCCAGCTTGATGGGCATCTGTATTTATTATCATTTTTACGCCGCTCTCTTTTGCCTTCCTTATATATATGTCTCTTAAATCCAACCTATATGGGGATGCATTTATTTCCAGAATTGTCCCCGTTTCTTTTGCGGTTCGCAAGATTTCTTCAAAATCAATTTGATATTCGTCCCTCGTTCCAACCAATCTGCCGGTGGGATGCGAAATTATATCCACGTTTTTATTTCGCATGGCGACAATTATCCTTTTTGTCATTTCCTCTTTCTCCATTTTCAGCGTGGAATGGACGCCTGCAATAACATAATCCAGCTTTTCAAGCACTTCGTCTGCAATATCTATCGAGCCGTCGTTCATAATATTTGCTTCACATCCATGTAAAACCCGGAACTTAGAACCTTCTTTGTTCAGTTTCGCATTTATTTTTTTAATTTCCTCATTTTGTTCCAACAGTTGTTTTTCATCAAGTCCATGCTCTATTTTTAAAAATTTTGTATGATCAGAAATCCCAATATATTCATATCCAAGCACCTGCGCTTTTTCAACTAACTGTTCAATCGAGTTTTTCCCTCCATCCCAGCTTGAATGGCAATGCAGATCTCCCTTAATGTCCTTCAGATCGATTAAATCGGGCAGTTTTCCCTTTAATGATAGTTCAATTTCGCCCTCATTTTCCCTTATTTCCGGCGGCATCCAGTTTAAGCCGATTGCCTTATACACCTCATCTTCGGTTTTTCCGGCAATAAATTTTGAACCGCGGAAAACGCCGTATTCGCTAAGCTTCAGTCCTTTTTCGATTGCTATGCGCCTTGTCACAATATTATGCTCCTTTGAACCTGTAAAATATTGAAGGGCAGATCCGTAGCTTCTCTCGGGCACGACGCGCAAATCCATGTCAAATCCTGCACGCATTCTTATTGATGATTTTGTTTCTCCTTTCCCCCAGATTTTTTCAACTCCCGGCAACGAAGTAAAATAATCCATCACTTTTGCAGAATCTTTGGAGACAGCTAATATATCGCAATCTCCGATTGTTTCCTTTCTCCTTCTTAAAGAGCCGGCAATACTTGCATGTTTTATTTCTTTCAGACTCTTTAATTTTTCCAGGACATCTTCTGCGATCGGAAGTATATCGCCGATTAAAAATCTACCTTTGTCTCTTTTTAAAAATTCGATTCCCTGCAATATATTTTCCTCGGTTTTTTCTCCAAAGCCAAACAACGGCGCTATCTTGTTTGTTTTTGCCGCTTTTTCAAGATCTTTAATATTTGCAACTCCAAGTTTCTGGTATAAAATTTTTATCTTGCGCGGTCCGAGCCCTTCAACACGCATCAGTTCGTCCATTTGCAACGGCATTCTTTTTTTGAATTTTTCATGTTCTTTAATCTTGCCTGTTTTCAGATACTCTTGTATGTGTTCGGCCATACTTTTTCCGATTCCGGGAATCTCAAGCAATTCCTTTTCTCCTCCTCTCTTAAAGATTTCCTTTATATCCTCTTTTAGCCCCTCCAAAGAAGCGGCGGCTTTTTCATAGGCATATGGCTTAAAATCCACTCTGTCCATTTTCAGAAACTCCGCCATTTCATAAAATATTTTTGCGATTTCCTGGTTTATCATTATGGTTCAACAACCGGTTTTTCAGGTGTTATGTTTATTCCGTCCGCTCTGCTTGAAATATTATTTCTTACGTAAAATAACAAAATTGTTGCAAACAAGGACAGAACGCTGACAAACACAAATAAAGCTTTAAAGCCAAAGATCGATGCAAGGATTCCGCCGGCTCCTCCTGCTATTCCTGCTCCTGCTCCTATTGAAGTTGTTTCCATACTCCATTCAAAGGCCTCTTTTCCCTTGTCTATGTGACGCGTAAAAATAGCCAGCCAGGAGGGTAGAGTCATTGCCATTCCTACTGCGTGCAGAACCTGTAAAACATATATTTCCCATGCATGCTCTGAAAACAGAAAACCGATAGGAACAAGTGAGACAACAAACAGGCCAATAACCATAAACCAATAATCATCCTTTTCACCCTCTTTTTTATCAAGAAATTTTCCAATGGGTATCTCGATGAAAGATTTTGAAAGCCAGTAAAATAATGCTGCAAATCCGGCCACCTCCGCAGCCTTTGCCGGATTATTCAAAGTTATATTATCCAATATAAAAAGCGCAAAAACGGGCGCAAGAAGCCCCCATCCCAAATTTAGAAAAAAATCGCTTATAATTAGCACTTTTACTATTTTGTTTATTGCTTTGGGCATACTTTATAAAATATTTTATATTTTCATATTATATAATACGGGAGGTAATTAAAAAACCCCGTTTCCAGGGCTTTTGTTTTTAGGCGTTAATATATTTTATATTTTTAATTTTGTATACGGTTTTGACGGGAGAGTTAATCACCACTTCATCTCCTACTTTATGGCCGAGAAGAGCTTTTCCAACGGGGGATTCATTACTGATTTTTCCCAAAGAAGGATTTGCTTCAAGCGTTCCGGTAATAATAAATTCGTTTTTATTTTCATCTACTTCTACTTGGACTTTTGCCCCCAAATCAATTATATTTTCCTGGTCCTTCGACGGCTTTCCTATTATCTCATAGTTTGCAAGCACATTTTGAAGCTCATCAATCCGCGATCTTAAAAACCCGATATCTTCCTGAAAGCTCACAAATTCGGGGTTTAAATCTTCTGATTCAAGGATTCGCGGCGCATCCTCTCCTAAAGTTTTATTGTGTTCAAAAGCCAACAGGGTCTTGTATTCTTCTTCAATTTCATCATACTTTTGTTTGGTTAAATAAAACTTTTTCCCCTCCATAATATTTTATTTAATTTTATCCATCCCGTGGGATAATTAATTTTACACATGTAAAAATTCCTTGTCAATCGTGTAAAACTGGGCAATGTCGTTGTATTTACCGGCATACTGTTATACAATGCTCTAACAGCTTCTTTGAAATTATAATCGGAAGGAGGCGATTATGTCTACCTCAACTGAGGCCCCTGTTTACGATCTTTATGTCGCCCGTCTCGAAAATCCCAAGGAACTGCTGGAGAAAATTGCGGACATTGTCCAAAAGATTTCAGAATGGTTCCAGCAAAAAACAGTTTCCTGTGTAGTTCTTAAAATCGTGAAGTTCGTAATAAACGGCCACGAAACGGCTGAAAAAAGCATGGGAAACATCCGATTCGTCAATGACGGAGATCAAATCGATCTTTCATACAGCATTGTCAGCGCACTGCAAGACATCATTAGCTGTTTCGAAGACAGGACTCTTAAATATCTGCAAATAGAAATTTTCGCCTCATAAAACAAAACCTCGCTTTGCGAGGTTTTTCCTTTTTAAAATTCTTTATTTAATTATGTTTAAAAGCTTTTGAGCCAGATCCTTTTTATCGATTATAAAATTTGAGTATTTGTCTCTGCCCGCGTCTCCTGAAAAATCTGTTTCAAAACTAAATGCATCCCCGGCGGCAGGGGAAAGATTCTTTATTTCCGAAAACGATAAAAAACATATTTTATCTTCGATATCTTGCCTTATTACATCAAAAAAGGCAAATACAAAATATAAATTTTGAGCACTCGATCCCTTAATGCTTATACTTTTTTTGAAAACCTGCCCTTTGTTTAATCTGATTTGACCATTTACTGAAATGGATATTTCTCGCCTGCTTAATTTCGGGCTGCGTCCAAAAACACTTATTCTCTTTAATATGCTCTTGGTCTCCAATCTGGCAGAACGCGTTTCGTACTCTCCTTTTCTCTTAACCAGGATGTCGCCTCCTTTTGCAAAGTCTTTCGCCTTAAAGACAGTAAGACGGTCATCAGCTTCGTCTATAATACAGTCTATTATTTTATTTTCCAAAGTTTCTTTCTCTTTTATGCTTAAATCTGTCATATTTAAATTTTAAATACCTTGTATCCATCTCTGACTTTTTCCTTTACTTTCAGCCCAATTGATTTCCCCTTTCCTGCCGTTTTTACTTTTTTGTGATCAATTTCTATCGAGTTTATCTTCTGGCTGAAATCCGTGTTCTCGCCTCCGGTAATATTTATCGTATCGCCATTTTTTAAAGAACCTGAAAGTTTGATTACGGCAACATTTATGTTTGAAAAATAATGAGTAATTTTGCCGATTGGCTTGTTGGCTTTCGTCTTTTTTATAGTCAGCTTCTTTTTTGTAACAGCCATATTTAAAAAGTTAATACTTTACATAATAATAAACCACTAGCATCTCATTTACAAATAAAAAACCGTTCAATGCTAAACATCAAACGGTCTTTTATTGAGGGGGTATATAATTCTTAATAATCTCGGCTTTTTTCGAAAAATAGCTTCGGACATTTTGAAGCCATGTACATACTTTGCCTGCTTCACCAAGAACTACTTTGTCCTCGAGAATAAATCTCTCACCCCCTCAAATTGCATTCTATTACTTTAAATAAACGTGTCAATGCCAGAAATTATTAACAATTTTCAACAAGCATATTCACCTGAAATACACAATTTTTACACACTATTTTGCGTCCTCAGGAAGATTCGAACTTCCATTTTGAACTCCGGAGGTTCACGTTCTATCCATTGAACTATGAGGACATATTTTTATTTTTATTTTTCGTTTTGAAATGTCCTGAACTTTGCGGTATCTGAACTTATCTGGAGTCCTATATGCCAGCTTTCCGCGTTTTGCCTGCTTGCGCGAATAATTCTTCATCCGCTTTAATATTATCAATTTCTTAAAATAAAAACAGGGCTTTTGCCCTGCTTTTCTGATTAACTCACAACACGTGAAACACGCGAAACTCTTGTAAAGCCCGAACAGGGGACTATTTCAATCCCTTGTTTTTCCAGCTCGTCCATAAACAAATTGACCCCCAGAGAATCAGATGAAATATGACCCGCAATTACAACGTTTATATGTGCAGCTTCCGCTTCCTTTTTATGTTCTTCTGAGATATGCATTCCCACAACCGTTCCGATGCCTGCTTGAGCAATTTTTTCATACAACTTGGGCGATCCCTCTGTCCCTCCTGTTATTTCTGACATTGCAATTTTTCCGCAATGATTGTCGGGAGAGCCCACAAAAATTTTAGGACCTACGCCAATTTTAGCCGCTTCTTTATATTCGGGAATTTCTTTCAGAATATCAATGAGTTCTGAAACCCTTTCAATCTTTTTCCCTTCTATAAGACTCTTTAAAAATTTTGCAGCAAGATTGTCGCAGGGAGTATGCGAATTCATCAGGTTAACTTTTATCAGTTTTGCCGCGTCCACGGTTCTTTGGTGGTTTGACGGATTTACACCTCTTGCAACCTCCGAAATCCTTTCTCTCATCAAACCCTCAGAAATATTAATCGGCACTCCGTAGTAGCTCAAGACATCGCATTGCAGATCCATAACATCGGCAAGCTGAGCAAGGCCTTTCCCGATCGGATGATGAGCAATAACCAAATCTATATCTCCAAGCTCTCTCGCAATTAAAATTTCTTCCGGTCCGATATCAATGCCCACAAGAACTTTTTTAATATCTTTGTTATCCGAAACATTCCAGACTCCGGAATCAAGATAAGGATTTTCTAAAGCATCCTTGTCAAAATCCTGTTTTGCTTTTTCGGGAAGATTTTCATATTTTTTCCTTTTGTTTTCCAGAAGCTTTTCAACTCCTTCTCTTCCTCTAAAATCAGCCTCAATTCCAACCCTTATCATTAAATTATAAATTTCTTGGATTTTCATTTATTTTTTTGATTTACTTTTCTGTTTTGGTTTCGGAACCGGCTTCTCTCCGGTTTTTTTAGAATTATTTTCAAATTCAACCACTTTCCCGTCCAAAAATTGTTTATACAATGCTGAAATTTCTTCTTTCTGTTTTTTTATATCAAGAAATTTTGCCCTGATTTGGGCCTTTTGGCGCCTTATAAATTTCTTTTGCGATCTTGCAAGCTTTTTCATAATAAAAAATACATATTTAAATATGTATAAATATACTCCAATTTCGCTTATAAATCAACCTTGATGCTTTCTGCGGCAACCTCCCTGTCGCTCCAGGGGATTTTTTTACCATTTGACAGGCACATCCACGGTTCAGATCCTTTTCCTGTAATAACAACTATGTCTTCATCGCGCGCTGAGTGTATAGCAAAAGAAATGGCTTCTTTTCTGTCCAAAATAATATCGGCATTTCTTGCCTTCTGGGCGACCTGGCTGATTATTTCCATCGGATCCTCGTCATAAGGGTCTTCATTTGTTATAATGATTTTTTTGCAATATTGACTTGCTATTTTTCCCAGCACAGGCCTTTTCCATTTGTCTCTTCCCCCCCCGCAAGATCCCAAAACGCAGACCAAATTTTTGCTGTTTAAAGATTTATAGGCAGATTCGAGCTGTTCGGGAGTATGAGCATAA
The DNA here is from genome assembly GCA_022703425.1 of Patescibacteria group bacterium. Lineage (GTDB taxonomy): Bacteria > Patescibacteriota > Minisyncoccia > Minisyncoccales > Staskawiczbacteraceae > JAKLDQ01. The sequence continues at coordinate 12,605 of JAKLDQ010000006.1, forward strand.
TCAACTATTACAGTAGGGTTTTTAGACACAATTTCCATTCTGCCCGGAATTCCTTTTGCCTTCTGGAGGGCTTTTTTACACGTCCGTAAATCAATTCCATACGACATTCCGACTGCGACCGCGGAAAGCGCGTTGTAAACATTAAAATCGCCGATCAAATTTAACTTGAAAATTTCTCCCTCTACATAAAATTCTGTGCCATCGGGAGATGACCGGACGTTTTGCGCAGTAATGTCAGCTTTACTTTTGACCCCGAATCCGATTTTTCTTACTGCCTCTGTTTCCCAAAAGAATTTTGAGTTCCCATCGTCAACGTTCATAATGTGCGTTTTTTTACACGCCTGGAAAAGTTTCAGTTTTGCATTTCTGTAATTTTCAAAACTTCCATGAGATTCAATATGCTCGGGCGTCAAATTTGTAAAAACAACCGTATCAAATTTAATAAATCTGTGCCTGTGCTGGATAATACCCTGGGATGTAACCTCCAAAACGGCATATTTGCATCCTGCCTTTCTAGTCTGATTGAGAAATTTCTGGATCACAAAGCGTCCCGGCATTGTCATTTTATATTTGTTTTCCCAGACCTTCTCTCCCACCTTAAATTTTATCGTTGAAATAGATGCGACTTTATTCCCGCCTTCCTCTAGAATTTTTGCAATAAGGTCTGTCGTTGTGGATTTGCCACTTGTGCCTGTGACACCTATGACTACCAAGCCTCCGGAAGGAAATCCAAAAATGAGAGCGCCGATAAGAGCCCACGTATAATGGTAAATATCCAAAACAAAACCTGGAATTATTCTTTTAATTCGGTCCTTAAATGTCATTGCTTACAATTTATCATATATTCAGCAAAATAAAAAGCCGGCGCTTGTCCGGCTTATGTTAGCTAAAAGCCAAAATAATTGCGGAACGTCCTGCCGCAAACGGGGCATTTGCCATCCCTTACTTCGTCTTGTGTAAAAAACTTTGGCGCTTCGTCGGGCTTTGAACCCTTTTCCTTCCAGTCTTTAATACAACACTGGCATCTTAATCTTATCAGACGCTTTTCCGCTATACCCATGGTAATACTCCTAAATTTTCAAGGAACTGAAGAATTCTCGTTATTTCGTGCCCTTAAAAAGCAAAAACCTCTCGGTGAGAAGAGGCAATTTTGAATTTTTGAATTTGATTTTTAATTTAAATCGCGCCTTCTCTAAGAGGGGTTAATAATGCTAATAATAATGTTTTTCAGCGCGAAATTCATTTCACTTTCAATATATACCTTAATATATCGGTTTGTCAAACTATTTGCCCAAACTTTTCAAAGCCATTTTTATTCGATCCTCAGGATTTTTAACAGTGGAGGGTATTTTTTGTAAAGCTTCTTTTGCCTGTTGCCTCGAGAAACCAAGCTGAACTAAACCGTCTTCTGCCTCATCAGCCGGACCTTTTTGCTTCTGCCCCGAAATCATTTTAATTTTTCCTGTAAGCTCCAAAATTATTGTCATTGCTTTTTTTGAGCCGATTCCGGGAATACCGTCAAAAATCTTTTCGTCCTGCGCCAGCACCCTGTCTTTAATTTTTTCCAGAGAACCGAGCGCAGAAATATCAAGCGCAGACTTTGGTCCCACGCCCCTGACATCATTTAGAACTTCAAAGAACTCAAGCTCTTCAAAAGATAAAAATCCGTATAGGTCCAGAGCTTCCTCTTTGACATTTTGGTAGCAAAACATCTTGATAGATTCACCAACTTCTGGTAAACTTAACAAGGTTTTTTGCGAAACGAAAACCTTGTAGCCGATATTTGCCACTTCGACAATCACATATTTATCCCTTTTTAAAATTATCCTGCCGTTAATATATGAAATCATTGTATTAGTGTATTATAAGATTAATCCTTTTAAATGCAATTTAAATTAGTTTCAAAATTCAAACCTGCGGGAGATCAGCCCCAAGCAATAGAAAAACTTTCAAAAAATCTGAAAAAGGGCATAAAGCATCAGGTGCTTTTGGGCGTGACAGGATCCGGAAAAACTATGACAATGGCAAATGTTATTGAAAGCGTGCAGAAACCCACACTTGTAATATCTCCAAACAAAACACTTGCAGCACAGCTTTACCAGGAATTTAAAGAATTTTTTCCTGAAAACGCCGTACATTATTTTGTTTCATATTACGATTATTACCAACCGGAAGCTTACATCCCCCAGTCCGACACATACATAGAAAAGGACTCTAAAGTAAACGAGGAAATAGACAGACTGAGACATTCGGCTGTTCAAGACGTACTTTCCAGAAAAGATACTATCGTTGTCGCTTCGGTTTCCTGCATATACAACATCGGCTCCCCCGAAAATTATCAGAGTGTTTCGCTAGACATTAAAGCCGGGCAAAAAATAAAAAGAAAAGACTTTATCATCCATCTGACAACGATGCAATATAAAAGGAATGACATTGAGCAAAAACCCGGAACTTTCCGCGTGAGAGGGGATATTATAGACATCAATCTTGTAACTGGAGAAAAAATTGTGCGGATCGAATTTTTCAGTGATGAAATAAAAACCATCTCACTGTCAAAACCCGGACAAGAGCTGTCATTTGCCCCCGTAATGGAAAAATACACTTTGTTTCCTGCGACCTTCTGGGTTGCCCCTCAGGAAAAAATAAATTTGGCAATTGAGAACATTAAATTAGAACTTCAGGAAAGACTAAAAGAATTGAAAAAGAAAAACAAACTGCTTGAAGCCGAAAGATTGGAACAAAGAACAAATTATGATTTGGAAATGTTACAAGAAGTGGGATTCTGCCACGGAATTGAAAACTATTCGAGACAGCTGGAGTTCCGAAAACCAGGGGACGCCCCTTTTTCTCTAGTTGATTATTTCGGATATTTTAATCCCGAGGGATTTTTAACATTTATTGATGAATCACATATTTCGGTCTCCCAAATCCGCGCAATGTCTGTACAGGACAGGGCGAGAAAAGACACTTTAATTGATTTCGGTTTCAGGCTTCCGTCAGCTGTGGACAACCGGCCTCTCACATTTTCTGAATTTGAGAAGAGAGAAAAACAGGTCATTTATGTTTCTGCAACACCAGCTATATATGAAAAAACAAATTCGGGTAGAAATATCGTCGAACAGCTTATCCGTCCCACAGGCTTGCTGGAGCCGTCCATTGAAATCAGAAAAACAGAAAACCAAATAAAAGATTTAATGGAGGAAATAAAACAAGAAACTGCAAAAGGAAAAAGAATTCTAGTTGTAACACTCACAAAACGACTGGCCGAAGAAATTTCTGATTATCTTATAGAAAAAGGAATTAAAACGCAGTATTTGCACTCAGAGGTAAAAACAATGGAAAGACCGGAAATTTTAAAGAATTTACGGCAGGGCAAATATGATGTTTTGGTTGGAATAAACCTTTTAAGAGAAGGGCTGGATCTGCCCGAAGTTTCATTGGTTGCAATTTTGGATGCAGACAAAGAAGGCTTTTTAAGAAACGAAACAACGTTAATCCAAACTATGGGAAGGGCAGCGCGCCACCCAAACGGGCGCATCATAATGTATGCAGACAAAATTACATTTTCAATGAAGAATGCCATTAACGAAATAAACAGGAGAAGAAAAATTCAGGAAGAGTATAATAAAAAAAATAATATTACTCCGCAGGCAATCATAAAAGATATCAGAGACTGGGGATTTTCTAAAAAAGAGGATATCGCATCAGAGTTCTGGATGGTAAACGACAAGAAACTGCTGGAAAAAGAAATGAAGGAAGCTGCCAAAAATCTGGACTTTGAAAGAGCGGCGGAAATAAGAGATTTACTGGAAAAATTAAGTAATAAAAAACAGCACTAAAAAGCTGTTTTTTTATTCTTTGTTCAGCCAATCATTCAGGTCTTCCGTTTTCCTTTCTCTTCTCTTAATTACAAGCTTCTTTCCTGTTTTTTTCTCCAGCTTTTCGGCCTCTTCTTTATAAATCTTCTTAACTAATTCTGTCAGATATTTTTGATATTCGTTTTCAGAGAGATGCCTTGTATTTTTTTCAATTTTTGCCCTCGCTAAAATATTTTCACCTGAAACCTGCGACGCGATTTTTATAATTTCATTTGAGATTTTTCCTTTTAAGCGCTCCATTTGGTTTTTTTCCGATTCGATTTCAGGATTAAAAATTTCTCCTGGGCCTACCTTTATTTTTTTCCCATCAATTAAAGCCCTGTTTATCTTGCCTGCCTTGTTCCACAAATTACGTAGGTTGTTTAATTGCATCATAACCTCGTCTGGTTTAGGCTCCTTTTCCTTTTTTTTCTCAACCTTTATCACGCTCTCTTCGGCGGACGGAACCTGTTTTTCTCTAGCAGGACGCATGGGTTGTTTAGATAGGCCGATTAAAATTTCCTCAAGCTTTCTATTGACGATTTCTTCCATTTCAGCTGAATTTTCGATAATTTCACCCCTTCTTTTTTCAACTTTTTTTTGAACGGACTCATCTATTTCTTTTCTTGCATCGCTTTCTGAAATCTTCATTTTGAGTTCTTCAAGGTTGTCTGCGACGGGTTTTCCATCCCGTGTTACAAATTTTTTTGAAAGCCACGGTAAAATTCCTTTCCCCCTGATGTTGTTAAGATCATAGCCCATTTTTATCAGAGTAGCAGCTTCTGCTTTTGTAAAGTAAAGGCTTTTCGGCCAGCTGCTTACAAGAACGTCCTCTCCAGGTTTCAGCGATATAAACTCCTCTTTTTGCGTCTTTGACAGGGTACTGCCATCGATAATTGCATTATATTCTGATTCATAATATTTAACTCTTGAGTTCCTTTCAAAATCCTTTCCGGATTGGCTAACCACATCCTCAAACTTTTGCTCGGCCTCCATTTTAATTTCTCTTTTAAAATCCCTGCCGGAAATTTTTCCCGAAGAGTCTAAAATCTCAAAAATTACTGCCTTTCTTTTCTCAAAAAGGTTTTTCTTTTTTGCATCATCAAGTTCTATGGAAATTTTTTCCTCTATGTCTTTTTTAATTTCAAAAAGGGACTGTAACTTTTTTTCGGGTGCTTCTTCTTCCGGTTTTTCTTCGGATGATTCTTTTACTGTTTTTTCTTTTTGGGTCTCAGTTTCTCCAGAAGTTTCCCTTTTTTCTATTTTTGTTCCACTGGAAATAGTAGTTTCTGCACCCGATACAGGAATATTTTTTTCCAAAACGCTTTCTTTTGCTGTAGAAGTCTTGTGTTTTTCTGTTTTTGAGTATGCCGTGATTTCCTCAAAAACTTCTGACAGAAGATCCAAATCAGTTAAAAGTTCATTATATTCTTCGTTCTCCTGCCTTAACCCATCCTGATTTTTTCCTTGATTTTTATTCTCGATCCGTTTTATTTTACTTTGCAGACTTTTTTTGATTTTTTTTGATTCTTCAAGTGCAGGTCTAAAATCTCCGGCATCGGCACGACGCACAATATCGGCATATTTTTGCTCTTCAGCTTTTGCCTTTTCTAAGTCTTTTTCAATTTTTGCTTTTTTCTTTTCATTTGTTTCCCCGGATAATTTTTCCTCCATGACAGAAATTTTATCCTGAACATCACCGCGTTTATACAGCTCAAAATACTTCCTTATTGCAGGGTTTTTTGTTTCTTCGGCTTCGGGATTATTTTCAACTGAAGGATCGGGTGAGTTTTCTGGAATTATGACTTCAGTCTCATTTTCTGCTGTTCTGTTTGTTTCAGCGTTTTTTCCCATAATTTTATAATTATGTAATTTTACCATAATTTAAAACAAACAAAAAAGGACGAGCCATAGCCGTCCTCACGTTTTTTGATTATTTTGGAGATTTTGCATCCCAATAATTCTGCATTTTTACAGTAAGATTCTGGGGGTTGTGCCTTTCCCGCCATTTCTGCATTAGGCGGGAACCGGCGTAAATAACAACATCTCTATACCATCCTCTCTTCCACTCGTGCCATCCACGGACAAGATAGTCCACGGGAAAAACGAGGGTTTTCAAACAGATTTTAGCAAAGCTGAGCGGATAGTAAAACCAGCTCATGAGCTGAATCGGAATCTGCTGAAACTCCTGAAGAGTCATGTTTTTTGGCATAAAACATGCCCAGTTCCCGTCGTAATATCGCCATGGCAACAACTCAAGAGGAAAAAGAACGCCTTCTTTAGCCAAACGCCTTCGCAAGTCGGTACCGATTGCCGGAACTGCTTTGAGAATTTGGATGCTTAATCCGCGCTTGGCAACTTTGTTGGCTTTGCGGATAAAGATTTTGAATCGGTTTTCCATCTCTCTGGCGGGAATTCCACTATTACCGTCCTTTGCCGGATAGCCGAAGATGCACATAGCGTGAATCCAGAAATATCTGCCCAGAATTTGCGTCCATTCAAGCATTTTAGCAGATGCAAAACCTTTGCGCATGGCTTTTAAGTCCTCATCGATCGGGGACTCGTAACCGATGCAAACAGTCCTTACTCCTGCTTCTGTCATCGCAGTGATAAGCTCCAAATTTTCAGCAGACTCAAGGCGTATTTGAACAAGAAAGCTCAACCTGTTCCCATATTTCTGCTTGATAAGCCGGAAGAATTCAATCGTTCCGGGCAAATCTTCTTCAAGACGGTCATCTACAATAAAGAATTTTTTAGCTCCGCGTGTTGCGACCAGCCAATTTACTGTTTCAAAAAGATGCCGGGCGCTTGCACTGTGCACTCCGCCTTTGACACTGCAAAATTCGCAGTTGAATCCGCACCCCCTTGTTCTGCCGATGGGGTAATGCGTTTTTCTCGCAGACAGTTTGGCATATTTTACAAGGCCGTAATTTGGAAACGGCAGATTATCCAGATCCTTCACTTCGTTTCTTAAGGCAACCAGTGCCTTGTCCATATCCGGAATCTGCGGAAGAAGTTTCCCTTCCTGGCTGTTATGAACAACAGAACCGTCCGGAGTCAAAAAAGAGCAACCTGTGACATCAGAATAAAGCGGTAATCCATCAGCGAAATTGGACAAAATCGTCCAGATAACGGGCTCGCCGTCGCCATGCACAACCAAATCAATGTTGTGCCTTAATGTTTCCTCGGGACAATAATGTGCATGCCATCCTCCGGCGATCGTGGTGACGCCCTGAGACTTGTAATAATCCGCCAGTTCCCAGACGCGTTCAATCGTTGAGGACAGCCCGCAACAAAATCCTACAATGCTCGCAGGATTTTCTTTTTGCAGAGCTTCGTGGTCGGGGGAGCCGTCTGGTTTTTTCGGTCCGTGATAATTGTTTTCGTTTATCACTTCCACCCGCCAGCCCCACAGTTTATCAGCAACACTGGCAAGCATTGTCGAACCTAAATCAGTAGTTGTTTTAGCAGCACGAGAGTAGATGTTTATGTGCGGGAACTTCGGAACAACGATGCGCAACAAAGGCCAACTGTTATTCACTTTTAATCTCCTTTCTAAGATGTAAAAAAAGCTGTTTGTACTATAACACTGATTTCTGACTATTGCAAAAGTCTCAGATATGTGATATGCTTGTTTTATATTGATTTCAAATTATGGCAATAACAAAATCAGCAAAGAAAGCCCTGCGCCAGAACTTAAAACGCAGAGAGCAGAACACGGTTTATAAAAACAAAATGAAAAAACTCATCAAGGAGATGAGGTCTTTGGTTTCGGCAAAAAAGATTGATGAAGCAAAGAAAATCCTTCCAGGCGTTTATGAAATCTTAGACAAGACAGCAAAGAAGGGGATCATCAAAAAGAATACCGCCTCAAGAAAGAAATCCAGACTTACAAAATTGCTCCAGAAAAATCAGAAATAGTCATATCTGGGAGACAAGCAGGTCCAGCGCGATTTCTGCGTCAATCTTGCCCGTTTTAATATCTGAATCTACCTGAAAAATCTTCTGGTAGATTTTTTTTAGGTCTTCGAAAGAAAACTGCGCGCACAGATAAGAGGTTTTTTTTACAACAAAAGGATGCAATCCGCTCTGTTTTGCAACTGCATTGTATGGAATCCTTTTTTCCATCAGCTCCTTTATAATAAGGAGGTTTCTAAACTGATAGGCAATCATTGAAAGAAGGTACAGAGCGTTATCGCCGTTTTCCAGATGCTTGTGCATCAAATGCAGAGCCTGATTTTTGTTTTTTTGAGCGAGCGCATCAATTGTCTTAAAAATATCGTTTTCAATTTTCGGCCTCATGAGCAGAGCTATATCCTCGCGTTTTACTGTTTCATTCTTTCTGTAGTTTGAAAGTTTTTTGATTTCATTTTCAATCTGCCATAAATCATTACCGGCAAAAGCCAAAAACATATCTTCAGCATCATAACTGATTTTTGATTTGTTTTTTCCAAATTCCTGCAATACCCATTTTTTCAGACTTGCGCCCTGCAAAAATTTAAACTCCTGGCATTTCGCTTCTTTTAATAATTTTTTAAAAAGCTTGCTTCTTTGGTCAGGAGATTCTTTTTCAAAAATTACAACGATATCTTTGGAATCTTTCAAAACACCCACTCCTTCCAATAAATCCTCCTGAAATTTTTTGTCCGCAAAAACGTTTTTCAAAATTATAAGCTTCTTTTCTGCAAACATTGAAACGACTTTGAAGTTTTCCAGAACATCTTTAAAGTCTTTTTCTTTGGCGTCAATATAAACCAAATTAAGTCCGCTCTTGTGGACTTCTTTGTAATGGGCGACTATTTCATCAAGCTTCTGCTTTGCCCTGTATGAATCCTCCCCAAAAAGAAAATAAATCATTTTTGGCAGTTTGGGCAGAAGAAAGCGCTTCTGCCGTTCATTTTAATTCTTTTTATTTTTTCCTTGCACCTTTGGCATTTTTGCCCTTCTCTTTTATAGACTTTTCTTTCTGTGTCAAAATCTCCTTTTGTTCCGTCTGGCTTCCTATAATCTGAAAAGCTTTCTCCGCCGAGTTTGATTCCCAATGTGAGAACTTTTTTTATTGATTCAAAAAGAAGTTTTAATTCTTTGTCTTTTAAGGTTGAAACATTTCTGAAAGGATAAATTTTTGACATCCACAGAGCTTCATTTGAATAAATATTGCCGATTCCGGCAATGGCTTCAGGATCCATTAAAACCTGCTTTACCTTGCCTTTCTTTTTTTGGATTGCTTGTTTGAATTTTACATAAGTAAATTTTTTTTCCAATGGCTCTGGGCCAAAAGATTTAAATTCCTTTGATTCCAGCATCTCCTTTGTTTTCCATAATTCTACTTTGGCGAATTTTCTGACATCAGAAAGAGCTACCATTTTTTTATTGTCCAGAAAAAATATTATATGTATGAACGCGTTTATTTTTTCTTCGAGCGGCCCTTTTTCTACAGGCTCCCATTTTCCGCTATTCTGTTCCCAGCTTCCGTATAAAAGATGCCCCGTCATTTTCTGATGCACCAAAAGAGAATATCCTCCCGAAAGATCGAAAATAATATTCTTACCCCTTCTCCAGATATTTTTGATTTTCTTGTTTTTTATTTCATTTTTAAACAATAAAAAATCTGCCGGCCTTTTTACCATCTTCTTCCAGTCTGACCACACATCAATAAAGGCCCTTTTGAGGACCTTTTTCTTCAAGCCGTTTATTGTTGTTTCAACTTCGGGAAGTTCGGGCATGTTTTATTCGATTACCTCCGATTCTTTTATATCTTTTTTCCCCTTTTTTTCGATTTTGGTTTTTAAGTCGTCTAAAGCTTTTTTAAAAGATACTACCTCTGATTCTTTCTGTTTTATTATATTTTTTGTATTTTTCAACTCCTCAAGAGCCCTTTCCAGCTCCAGAGTCCTGTTTTTGACTTTCTGTTCAAGCGCCGACACCGTCTCCTGCAAAGATTCTGTTCTGGCTTTTATTTTAATGTCGACTGCTTTTTCGACATCTTCAATCCGGATTTTGCTTCTTTCAAGTTCTTCTGCCATTCTGTTGAAGATTTTTGCCAGCTCGCCAATTTCATCTTTTGTTTCAAGATAAACTCGGGCCTTCATATCTCCTTTGTCCAGATCATCAGCCCGGTTTAAAATTTTATAAACCGGAGAAGAAAATTTTCGCCCAGCTGCAATTCCAAAAAATAAGAGATACAATGCCAGCAGAAAAAATATTACATAAAGCCCCAGGTCAAGTTTTTCGTAGGCAATTGCAAGCAAAGAGGCTATGACAAACATTCCCCCGACAACAACCGAGAAAGCGATTTTGTGCGATATTTTTATCATATCTTCTATATATATTATATAGCTTATCCTTTTCCAAAAACAGAGGGCAGACGATCAATCAGGCTTATAAAATCAAGGTCTCTGAAAATTTTCTCTGCCTGAATAAAATTAAACCTCCCGATCGAGCAGGCATCCAGATTAAAATCCATTTCTACATCTGTTTTTGTTTCAACCAGCTCTTTTGAAAGAAAAGCTGATTCTTTGTTTGCTTTAAGCGCCTCTTTGATTTTTGGCTTTAATACAGCCGTATCGGTTGAAATTTCACTGTACAGATTTTCAATTGTGCCGAATCTTTGTATCAGATCTGCAGCTGTTGTTTTGCCGATTCCAGGAACGCCAGGGACATTATCTGATGTGTCTCCGGTTAAAGCCTTAAAATCGTTCATTTGTTCGGGAGTAACCCCGAATCTCTCAACAACTTTTGCTCTATCATATATTACAGAATCTTTTATGCCCTTTCCAAGAGTATAAACCTTAATTTTCTCATCAACAAGCTGAAGATTGTCCAGGTCTCCGCTGACAATATACACCTCGCTGTCATTTTCAGATTTTTTTGCTAGTGTTGCAATAAGATCGTCTGCCTCATAACCTTCTTTTTCAAAGATTGGAATTGAAAGCGCCTTTAAAACTTCTTTTGCTATCGGTATTTGGGATATTATTCCGTCGGGAGTTCTTGCTCTGTGAATCTTATATTGATCAAATTTTTCGTGCCTGAAAGTGGGTTTTGGCAGATCAAAGCAGGCAACAATACAGTTTGCCTGCACATCTTTTATTGCCTTGAATAGTGTCAGCAAAAAACCGTAAACAGCGCCCGTCTGCTGGCCTTTTTTATTGGTAAGCGGCGGTAAAGCATGAAAAGCCCTGTGCAATAGGGCGTTTGAATCTATGATGATTAGCGTTTTCTTTTCCATGTGTTATTCCTTATTCTAACCTTTGCTGAGAATAATGCAAAGATAAACAATTTATGCTCCCAAATTTGTGATAAAATAGAATAAGCATCCGCTAAAACTCTTTTAATATGGTAATAAATTTTTATACAGCCACTTCTTTTATAAATTTTGCAACAAGCGCATTGATTGCTGTTTTTGTAGTTCTTAAGGGTAAAAAAAAGAAGGAAAAATGGGGATTTTTCTTTCTTTTTATTTTTGTTGCCTTATGGAGCCTTTCTTACTTTTTGTGGCAGGGCGTTGCCGAAGATCCTGTTACGGCACTTTTTTGGGTGAGAGTATTAACTTTCTTCATTATCTTAATATCACCGTCCCTTTTATATTTTTCTTTATCTTTCACAGAATATTTTTATGAAAAAAAACACATTTTTATCGTCGCTTGCGCCGCAGCGCTTATTTTTATAATTTTTGACTGCACGCCGTACCTGGTAAACGAAGTAAGGCCAATAATGAATTTTAAATATTGGCCGACGGCCACTCCTTTGTTTTCTGCACTCGTTGCTTATTTTACTCTGACGGTAGGATATTCTTTTCTGTTGCTCATCAAAAAATATGAAACATCCTCAGGCATAATAAAATTGCAAACAAAATATATTTCCATTGGTTTTATTGCAGCAATGATTTCAGGATCCATAAACTTCATACCATGGTATGGCATATCAATACCTCCTGTTACAAATGCCATTGTCCCAATTTATGTAATCCTTTTGGGATATACCATCACAAGATACCGCCTGATGAATATAAAATTGGCTGCAAGGAATATATTTTATTTTTTTGTTCTTGCGTTTATTTTTTACATCACATTTTACCTGATAGCATTTATATACGAAATATTTTTTGGAGGGATCTTCGAAAAAGGCGCTTACATTTTAGGAATTTTTATTGCCCCTGTTATTGCAATACTAATGTATAGCGGCAGCGATTATCTGTCGAAATTCACAAACAGATATTTGTTTCCATCAATGTATGAATACCAGAGAACCATAATCAAAGTTTCTCACGAACTCAGCCACTATACAAACCTAAGCAAAATTATAAATATAATTACGAACACAATAAATGAGGTGATAAAACCTCAGGATACAACAATTTTCTTAGTAAACGGCAATAAACTTATCCCGGCTTCTGATTCAGATTACAACAAAAAAAGTATTTTGCTTGATATTAATTTATTCTCCGATTTTTTTAAAAATGAAAGTTCGACAATAATAAGAGAGGAATTGGACCAAATAATAAAGGACCGGACAGGTAAAAAAGATATAAGCAGTTTAATCAAATTAAGAGAACAGATGAACCAAAATGGCATTTACGTCTGTTTTGCATTAAAAAACAGAAATAATTTTTCCGGAATAATCACCCTAAACGAGAGAAAAGATGAAGATTCATATACGCAGGAAGACATTAGATTACTCGAAATTTTATCTTATCAGGCGGGAATCGCCATAAATAATGCAATATTATATAAAAAAATTGAGGAAAAAAACGAATATTTGCAGGAGCTTATTGATATAAAAAACGATTTTATAAGAATAGCAAGCCACCAGCTGAATACTCCCTTATCAATAATGCGCCTTGCATATTCAATGGTAAAAGATAAAACAATCACGTTAAGAGAAGGCATGAAATATTGGGGAAATGGCATCGAAAGAATGAGCAAGGTTATAAAAGATTTTTGGCAGTTTTTAGAGTTTCAAGGGGAATTTAAAACACGCCCCGAGGCAATGGATATATTGTCTGAAGCAAAAGAAATTATATCTGAAAGAAAAAAGATACTGCTCAAACATAAAAAAATTAAAATACTAATTAAAGAAAATCCCGAGATAAAGCCAATTCCTAAAGTATTTTGTGACACTGCTCAAATAAGTTCCGCATTTTCGAGCCTTTTAGACAATGCAATTGCCTACACGCCCGAAGGAAGCATTACAGTAAGTTATGAACTTTCCGATGGCGGAAAATATTTAAAAATTAATATAGAAGATACCGGAATTGGCTTTTCGCAGGAGGATGCGAAAAAAATAGGAGAAAAGTTTTTTAGAACAAAAGAAAGCGTTTTAACAAGACCGGACGGATCCGGACTTGGCGTGTATATATGCAAAAAATTTGTGGAGGAAAACAAGGGAATATTTTCTTTTAAAAGCGACGGCAAGGACAAGGGGGCAACATTTAGTTTTGAATTGCCTGTTTATATTGGCTAATCTGATAAAAAAACTGCCGGCGTTTCACGGCAGTTTTTCTTTTTTTGTTATTTTGTTTCAAAAATAATTTCTCGCTTGCTTTCATCAACAAAAATAAAATCAATATTCAGCGAGTTTTTGGGCAAATATTTTTTTATTTTTTCGGGCCATTCAATTGCAACAATACTTTTTTGTGAGCCAGCAGGGGGATGAATTATTTCTTTAAAACCCAATTCCAGAATTTCCTCCGGCTTGCTGATTCTATAATAATCAAAGTGAAAAAATACAACAGAATTGGCATTAAATTTTTTTAAAATTGCAAATGTCGGGCTCAAGATTTTTTCCTTGACTTCGAGCCCCTTGGCAAAGCCCTGCAAAAATGTTGTTTTTCCTCCCCCTAATTCTCCGCGCAAACACAAAACAATAACCCTTGATTTATCAGAAAGTTTTTCTAGGATTTTTTTTGCAAATTCCAGTCCGATTTCTTGTGTTTTCTCGGCGCTGTCTGAAATGAATTTTTCTTTCATTATGTTGTTAATAAATTAAGTTGACTAAAATATTAAAATCGAATAGGGTATATAAAACAAGTTTTCAGCCTATGGAAAACATTATAGAAGCAGGAAAATTAATATCACGGGCAAAGACTATATGTATTATTCCCGACGAAAACGGAGGCGATGTGAACTCAGCCTGCGCTCTTGCTCTTTTTTATACTTTAAGAGAATTGAATAAAAATGTAAACCTGATAACAGAAAAGTTCCCCGACCGTCTTGGTTTTCTTATTCCGTCTCTCGATTTTATTTCTTTACCCAAAAATTTTGTTATCTCCATACCTCAGAATACTGCAGACATTACTCAAATTTATTATGAAAAAAGCGAGGACGGGTTGAAAATTCACCTTACACTGGAAAAAGGAAATATCAAAAAAAATGATCTTTCTTTTTATTATTCAGAATCAAAACCAGATTTGATAATAACTTTAGGAATTAACGATTTTAAAAAACACCTTTTGGAAAATCTAAATTCGTACGGTTTTCTTTTAGATTCTCCGATACTCAATATAGATAAAAGTTCTGAAAACACTTTGTACGGCGCGATAAACCTTGCGGACGGAGCTCTTATGTCAGAAAAAGTAAAAAAAATCATCGACGTCCTTGGAGAAAATTTAATTGATGCAAATATTTCAGGCAGCCTTCTGTCGGCTTTGATTTTGGAAACTGATAACTTCAGAGGAGAATCGCAATATGAAACATTTGAGGCAGCAAGTTACTTAATTAAAAAGGGAGCTTCCCATCAGCAAATAGTTAAAAATATATACGGCAGCCAAAACCAGCAAATCAACTTTTTGTCGGCAGTTTTCAAAAACCTGGAAAACTCGGAAGGATCATTTTTTTCAGTTCTGCGCTCAGATGATTTTCATCATTTCGGATTTCGAGAAGCAGAAATAGCGGCAAACCAATTAAAAAATAATTTTTTGTTTGAAAATTTGCTCGTGCTTTGGCAAAGCCATGCGTCAGAACCGAAAATAAAAGGGCTATATTTATCCAGAGAAAAAGACCGGCTTTCAAAGCTGCTCAGTCTTGGCGGAACTCTTCGCGAAAACTGGACATTTCTTGATTTGAATACAAATAATATGGAAGAGGCAAAAGAACAGGTATTAAGGACTTTGGAAAACTGACAAATTGGATATATAATTAAATAACTAATTTTTAACTGAAAATAATTTATGGAAGAAACAAAAAAACTATTGGGCTCTGTGGCAATTTCTCCAGAAATTATTCAGGAAGTAAAGGACAGCGTAAAAAATATTTCAGGTTTTGGAGAAAAGATTCAAACCTATATTTCTCAAAGTACAACAAGTCTTTTGGATATTATTTTGTGCGGATCGATTATTTTAGATGCTTCCGACATCCACTTAGAACCCCAGGAAGGCGATGCGAGGCTTAGAATAAGACTGGACGGCGTCTTGCAGGACGTTGTTTTTTTTGACCAAAAAATCTATCACAGCCTGCTCTCAAGATTGAAACTTCTGTCAAAACTCAAGTTAAACATCACAGACAAGCCACAAGACGGAAGGTTTACAATTGAACTGGAAAACCTTTTGATTGAAATAAGAACCTCCAGCCTCCCTGCCGAATACGGAGAGTCTGTGGTTATGAGAATTTTGAACCCAAAGAACCTGATCGGCCTTGACTCGCTCGGTTTAAGAAAAGATCTTTATAAAATTTTTGAAAAGGAAATAAACAAGCCCAACGGAATGATTATTGTAACGGGACCGACCGGCTCCGGAAAGACCACCACCCTTTACGCCTTTTTGATGAAAATACAAAATCCGGAAATAAAAATCATTACAATTGAAGATCCTATTGAGTATCATTTAAAAGGCATTTCGCAAACGCAGGTCGCTCCGGAAAAAGGATATAATTTTTCTGAAGGGCTGCGTTCGATCGTCAGGCAGGACCCGGATGTCATTCTTGTTGGAGAAATCAGAGACCTAGAAACATCAAAAATTGCCCTACAGGCAGCGCTTACGGGACATTTGGTACTTTCCACGCTACACACAAACGACGCTGCAGGAACGATTCCCAGGCTTGTGGATCTGGGAGTAGACCCCGCATCAATTGCATCTGGCCTTAAAATGGCAATCGCCCAGAGATTGGTAAGAAAAGTATGTAAGAAGTGCTCCTCAAAAGAAAAACCCACAACAAAAGAGCTTTCAGATATCAAAAAGGGCCTTAAAAATCTTCCAAAAGAAATTGAGCTTCCTGATTTAGATAAAATAGAAGTTGCAAAAGTAAATGAGAAGGGATGCGAAGGATGTAATTTTACCGGATATAAAGGAAGAGAAGGATTATATGAGGCATTTTTGGTTGATAGCGAGATGGAAAAGTTTATTCTGAAAAATCCTCCTGTTTCTGAAATAAGAGAATTGGCCGTTAAGAAAGGAATGGTAACAATGTATCAGGCAGGATTAATTGATGTTGTTCTCGGAGATACGACGTTGGATGAAGTCTTAAGAGTTGTTGAAGAAGACGAGCAGAAAACAGATATATCCGCAGTAGGCACATAATATATAAAAACAAACAAAAACAGCTCCGGAGTTGGAGGCGTTTTTATGTCTGGGACATAAAGGAAGGTTTGTCTGAGGAATAATCGAGCCGGAGCAAGATTATCCATAATCTGAGACAAGCCCATGTAAAGCCTCCAACTCCGGAGCTGTTTTTTCAAATTTAAGCTATAATTAAGTCCGAAGCCATTTTCCAGTAATACGGAATTAATAAAAATATAATTTCAGCCAATTTCATTCCAATGGTTCTATTATATCACCATATAGGTTTAATGTCAAGACTAAAACATATTTTAAGATGGCAGCTCCACCGGATAAAAAATTTAAGGATGATGAGATATTAGATTCAGCTTTACGCCCGAAAAGCTGGCCGGACTACGTCGGCCAGGAAAATATCAAGGAAAATCTGAGAATCATCATCACAGCCGCAAAACAAAGAAGTCAATCTCCCGATCATCTTTTGTTCTACGGAAATTCCGGCCTCGGAAAAACAACTCTGGCATATCTTGTAGCGAGCGAAATGGGCAGGGGGATAAAAATAACATCC
The DNA here is from genome assembly GCA_022703425.1 of Patescibacteria group bacterium. Lineage (GTDB taxonomy): Bacteria > Patescibacteriota > Minisyncoccia > Minisyncoccales > Staskawiczbacteraceae > JAKLDQ01. The sequence goes on from JAKLDQ010000006.1 coordinate 29,517, forward strand.
GGCCCCGCTCTCGAAAGAGCCGGAGATTTGGCAGCAATCCTTACCAACATGTCAGAGGGAGATGTTCTTTTTTTGGATGAAATCCACCGGATAAGCAAAACAATAGAAGAATATATTTATCCGGCAATGGAGGAGTATAAGTTAAACCTTATTTTGGGAAAAGGACCGATGGCAAGGACGATGGAATTGAAACTTCCGCATTTTACAATCATCGGAGCCACTACGAGGCCGGCACTTTTGTCTGCACCTCTAAGAAACAGATTTGGGGCAACATTTCAGTTAAATTTCTACAAAAACGAAGACATTGAAAAAATTATCGAGCGCTCTGCCAGAATTTTGGGAATCAAAATCGAACCCGATGCCACAAAGGCAATTGCAGCAAGGTCCAGATTTACTCCGAGAGTGGCAAACCGCCTTTTAAAAAGAGCAAGGGATTTTGCCCAGGTTGAGGGCAACGGAATTGTTACAAAAGAAATTTCAAATCGTGCTTTGGATTTTTTGGAAGTTGACCAGATGGGATTGGAACCGGGAGATAGAAAAATTTTATCTGCTTTAATTGAGAAATTTAACGGAGGTCCCGTCGGGTTACAATCTTTATCAGCGGCAGCAATGGAAGAAGAAGATACAATACTGGACATTTACGAACCATATCTTATGCAGTGCGGATTTATTGAAAGAACGCCAAGAGGAAGAGTGGCTTCAAAGCTTGCTTATGAACACCTAGGTTTTTATGACAAAAGCGGGCAAAATTCGTTGCTGTAAATAGCGTAAAAGGTTATTGACAAAAAATCCTATTTAACATAGATTTTAAATAGGATTTTTTTATAAGAGAGCATCCAAATAAGGGAGAAAAGAGGAATGATCCGCGTTTATGTGCTTGATGACAACCGGCTTTTATGCGCTGGCATCAGAGCGTTGTGTGCAGGAGCGCAAGATATCTCCTATGTAGGAGATTCTCCGGTTCACGACAGGCGCCTTTTGTCGCCATTTTCAAGCAATTACGATATTGCAAAAAGAGATCTCCGTTTTCTCGACCAAATTGAAACAGATGTAATCTTTATTGATCTTTTCCAACATGGCAGAGATGCATTTCCATTTTTGGATTATCTCAGAACCAGAAATATTTTCTGTATAACATGGGTTCCTTATAACGTTCCCTGGCTTGCCAGAACCATATTGAGCGCCGGCGCAAAAGCCTGTATTGACAGACACTTTTGTCCGGAAGATATTCTTGATGTCATAAGATCTGTTTCAACCGGCGAAGTCTACGCCGGCCCAAAAGGTATAGGATTTATTTTGAACGGATCCGTCAACGGTTCGTTTTGGAAACTTTCTGCAAGAAAAAAGGAAATCATCCTTTTAATAGGCCACGGCCTGAATGCCGAGAAAATTGCCATTAAACTTGGCATTTCCCGCAAAACAGTAGATAACCAGATCCAATCCATTAAACATTACTTGAGATTACACACCTGCGGCGATTTATACGTTTTCTCTGCAGCCCTGAATAAGCTGGGCATTTTTTACCAAAGCTTGGGATAACCAAGCTTTTTTGTTTGCAATAAGCTATAATTTATTAATGAAAAAAGTCATATTCCTTTTTTTTGTTCCATTATTCTGTTTTGCAGCAGAAAGCGTAGATATAAACAGCGCCTCCCTTTCCCAGCTCGACACCTTGGCAGGAATCGGGCCAGCAATAGGCCAGAGGATTATTGATGCAAGGCCGTTCGGCTCCGTGGATGATCTTATTAAAGTGAGCGGTATTGGTGAGAAAACTTTGCAAAAAATAAAGGCGCAGGGACTTGCCTGTGTAAATTGCCAGACAAAAAATGCAAGTTACCCCGCAGAGAATGATGTTCTAAGTTTAACCGATAATGTTCCCGAAAAAACAATTGAGGGAGTTTATATTAACGAAATAATGCCCTCGCCAAAAGGAGCAGATGAAGAGGAGGAATGGATTGAAATATTTAATTCAAATAGTTTTGAAGCAGATTTGTCGGGATGGATAATCAGCGATTTAGAAGGGTCAAAAAGCACCTTTACTTTGAATGTTAAATTGCCCGGCACATCGTTTTTAGTGTTTAAAAGGCCGGAAACAAAAATTCTTTTAAATAACGATAAAGATACAGTTATACTCTCTTATCCAACATGGAAAACCGCTGATTCGGTGACTTTTGAAAAAGCTCCGACCGGTTATTCTTATATTAGAACCGATTCAGGATGGAAATGGACATCAAATCCGACGCCCGGAGCAATGAATAAAACTTCTGTTGCGCAGGCAAAAACAATCTTGCCAAAAACGGAAAAGTATGATAGTAATGAAGAAGTCAAAGCCGAACTAGCATCTCTTGCCACGCCAATAAACCAAGAAAAAATGGAAAGAAACCCTTGGTTTTTATTTTTTATTGTTTTGGGAACAACAATTGTTTCTGCGGCAATCGTACTATTTATTAGACAAAAATTTTTAAATAAAAATTCTAACTAATTAAAACCAATGTCAGGACACAGTCATGCAAAAACAGTAATGGCTACAAAAATGGCCAATGCTGCCAAAAAAGGCAAGATTTATTCAAAATATGGAAGACTGATTACTATCGCCGTAAAAGACGGGGGCGGTTCGGGAGATCCAGAAAAAAATTCAAAGCTTAAAGCGGTAATCGAGCAGGCCAAAAATATGAATATGCCCAAAGAGAATATTGAAAGGGCTATAAAAAGAGGCACCGGGGAACTGGCCGGAGAAGCATTAGAAGCTGTTTCAATTGAAGGATTCGGGCCAGGCGGAATTGCTCTGATTATCGACGGCATCACAGATAACAAAAACAGAACTTTAAGCGAGGTCAAAGTTATTTTAAATACAAACGGAGGAAAGATGGCGGGAGAAGGAGCTGTAAGGTGGATGTTTGAGAGAAAGGGATCCATAACAGTTAGCACGGAAAATAAAACAAAAGACGAACTGGAGATGGAAGCAATTGAGTCGGGGGCAGAAGACGTTTCATGGAAAGAAGCGGTTCTTAATATCTACACAAAACCCGAAGATTTGGAAACTGTAAAAAAGAATCTTGACTCAAAAGGGATAAAAATTGAGTCCTCATCTCTTGATTATGTGCCAAAAGAGGAGGTTGAAATTTCAGAAAAAGACAGGCAGTCAGCCGAAAAGCTTTTTGATGCATTGGACGAAAATGACTCCATAAACGATATTTATTCAAACCTCAAAGAATAAAATCCTTCATGAAAATTATCGGCGTAGATCCCGGATCTGCAATTACGGGATATGCTGTTATAAAAAGAGAAAGCGCAAAAGACCATAAGTTTAAAGCCCTTGATTTTGGCTGTATTGTCACAGACCAATATCTGCCGGCAGGTGAAAGGCTGAAAAAAATCCACAAGGATCTAGGCAAGATAATTGAGAAACACAAGCCCGACATAATTTCGGTTGAAAGCCTTTATTTTTTTAAAAATTTAAAAACGGTTATGCCGGTAAGCCAGGCAAGAGGCGTGATTTTGCTGACAGCGGCGGAAAAAAGAGTCCCTGTTATAGAATTTACCCCTTTGCAGGTTAAAATGGCAATCGTCGGTTATGGAAGAGCTGAAAAAAAACAGATTAAAGAGATGATGAAATATTTGATTGATATCGACGGATTTGATCTTAAAAAAAATTTCCGAAAAAAAGATGATGCAATTGATGCAATTGGTATTGCAATTTGCGCGGGATTAAAGAGCTTTTAAAGTGTGGAAAAGTTGCTTCTTGACAATAGTTTCTTAAAAACTATAATTGTCATTAAGGGAAATAAAAGAGCTTAAATTTATGCTTTTTTACCCAAAAAATTATCAATAAAGAGTAAAATTTTTTTTATTTATCTCGCCGGAATTAAACTAAAATTACAGTCCGGCCAGACAAAAAAGATATTTTCTTCTTTATCGTATTATTGAAGCAAAAAGGTCGATTAACCCGGTTAAATAACCGAAAAAGCGTTATTTGATCAGGTAAATCAAACTTAATCTTTTAAATCCGGCAAAAGTAAATATTTAAATACTGAGTCCGTATTTAATAAGACAAAGCTAAATTAAAATGGAAGAGGAATTTTTAACCAGATTAATAAATCAAGACGATGATTTTGATGACAGCAACTGGGACGAAGAGGAAGAAAACGATGAAGATGAAGAAGAGGGTGGGGACGACGCAAACAAAGATGAAGAGGACGACGACGATTTTTCCGATGAGGAAGACGAATAGAAAAGAAAGGAGCCCGTTAAATGAACTGGTTTGAGTTTAACGGGGATTAAATGAAGGCTCCGTTAGTGTTAACGGAGTTTTTATTTAGTATAATTAAAATGTATATAACTTAAAACAATATTTATGGATTTATTTGATATATCAAATAAAATAAGTTCAAAATATCGCGAGATCAAAAAAAATATTCAAAAGTCTTTGCCAGAAATGAGAAAAAAAGCGAAAAAATATTGGCTAGCAAAAAAGAAGAAAATTCCTCCTCTTCCTGTAATGATTAAAAAAATACCGCCATTAAAGGTGCTTTTACGTTACGGAGCGTATTGTATTTTGGGTTTTCTCGCGCTGGGCATTTTGCTTTTCTTTTACTACACTTATGATTTGCCCAGGCCAGAAAAATTTACCGAGAGTTCTTTTATCCAGTCGACAAAAATATACGACAGGACAGGAAAGGTTTTGCTTTATGATATCTTCGGTGAAGAAAAAAGGGAAATAGTTCCTTTCGACAAAATTTCAGATAACCTAAAGCACGCCATAATAGCATCTGAAGATGCAAAATTTTATGAGCATTCAGGATTTGACATAACGGGAATTTTTAGGGCAATTTTAACTGACCTAAAACTTAGATCAAAAAGCCAGGGAGGATCAACAATAACACAGCAGCTCATAAGGTCTGTTTATCTGACGAACCAAAAAAGCATCGGCAGAAAAATCAGGGAAATTGTTTTAAGTATTGAGCTCGAAAGAAGATATTCAAAAGATCAAATTTTCGACTGGTATCTAAATAAGGTTCCTTTTGGCCAGAACACATATGGAGCTGAAGCGGCGAGCCAGACATATTTTAGCAAGCCGGCATCAGATTTAACTTTGGCAGAAGCCGCTTTGCTTACAGCTGTGCTGCCTGCGCCCAGTTATTATTCTCCTTACGGATCACACAAAGACGAACTGCTCAAAAGAAAAGACCTTGTTTTAGATAGAATGTTAAAAACGGGCTACATAAATGAAGAAGAATTTAAAAAAGCAAAAGAGGAAAAGCTAGTTTTTGCCGAAATATTAGAGCCGATAAAAGCGCCTCATTTTGTAATGTATATACAAAAATATCTTAATGAGGAATATGGCGAAGACTTTTTAAAGGAAAAGGGCTTGCGCGTTTATACAAGCTTAAATTGGGAATTACAAGAATATGCTGAAAAAACCATCAGAGATGCTGAAGAAGCAAACAAAGCAAAAAACGCAAATAATACAGCTCTTGTTACTCTTGACCCAAGAACAGGAGAAATTCTTGCGCTTGTAGGATCTAAAGATTATTTTAAAGATCCTTACCCGGAGGGATGTGAAGAGAAAGGCCCTGGAAGCTGTCTGTTTGAACCAAAATATGATGTAGCAACAATGGGTTTAAGGCAGCCAGGCTCCTCGTTTAAACCTTTTGTTTATGCGAGTGCCTTTAAAAAAGGTTTTACTCCTGACACTATTCTTTGGGACACAAAAACCGAATTTAATCCTTACTGTTCTCCTGATGCAAACCAGGAAAAGGGCAGTGATAATTCAGATTGCTATCACCCGCAAAATTATGACGGCATGTTCAGAGGCAAGGTCAGTGTGAGAAAATCTCTCGGGCAATCATTAAACATACCTTCTGTAAAGCTGCTTTACTTGGCAGGAATCAAAGAGAGTTTGCAGACCGCAAAAGATTTTGGAATCAGCACACTAAATAATACAAACCGGTACGGCCTCGCATTGGTCCTTGGAGGCGGGGAGGTTAATTTACTGGAGATGACATCAGCTTACGGAGTTTTTGCAACAGAGGGCATGTATATTGCGCCTACAAGCATTTTAAAAATCGAGGACAGCGCCGGCAATATTATTGAACAGAATAATAAACAGCCACGGAAAGTTTTAGACACCCAGATTGCAAGACAGATAAGTGGAATACTTCATGACAATGACGCAAGACTTCCTGAATTTCCTGTAAATTCTCCCTTGGCATTTTTCGGAGAACAGCAGGTTGCCGCAAAAACGGGTACTACTTCCAATTTTAAAGATGGCTGGACAATGGGCTATACTCCTTACGCTGTCGTAGGCGTCTGGACCGGAAACAACAATAACACACCGACAAGAGATATAGGTATTGGCATTGCAGCTCCGATGTGGAGAAAAGTAATGGATAAAATCATCAGTCAGCATCCGGTGGAAAACTTTATCCCCGCAGACCCAATAACAGACAGAAATCCGATATTACTCGGACAATTGGATTCTTCTGATTCAAATACAATTTTATTCCATATTGATAGAAATGACCCTCTCGGTCCTCCTCCGCAGAATCCCCAGTCCGATCCGCAATATGATAATTGGCAAAGGAGTATTCAAAATTGGCTTTCGGGAAGGATAATAAATCCGATGGATATTCCTTCCACGCAACTTGAACCAGAAGAAGAAGGATAAGACGAATTACTGAATTAATTCAGTAATTCGTCTGTAAACAAAAAACCGCCCCAAAGGCGGTTTTTTGTTTTATGTTGATT
>JAKLDQ010000007.1:0-27874 GCA_022703425.1 Patescibacteria group bacterium
GTTTTTGGCAGATTCTGTCTTTTCTTTTTTAACTTTCGATTTGTATTCCGCTTCAATTGCCTCCAGAACTTTTTCTCTGGCATCTGTGTCAACTTTTGTGATTATATATGAAGAGAAATAAATCACTTTTTCGAGTTGCTGTGAAGATTTGTTTAGAACAAGACCCATTCTTGAAGGCACTCCCCTCAAAAACCAGATGTGCGAAACCGGCGCATACAATTTGATATGCCCCATTCTCTCTCTTCTTACTGAAGATTTTGTAACCTCGACTCCGCATCTGTCGCAGACAACTCCTTTGTATCTTATTCTCTTGTATTTTCCGCAGGCGCACTCATAATCTTTTTCCGGTCCGAAAATTCTTTCATCAAAAAGCCCGTCCTTTTCAGGCTTTTGTGTTCTGTAGTTTATTGTTTCAGGCCTTATTACCTCGCCGTGAGACCACGACAAAATTTCTTCAGGGGAGGCGAGCTTTATTCTTATTGATTCTAGGTCTAATACGCGCATGATAGTTTCAAATTAATTATTTCTCTTCTTTTTCACGCGGCTTTTCTTTTACTTCGACCGCCATACCGAGAGATTTCAACTCGGCGACAAGCAGATTAAAGGATGCAGGAATATTCGGATTCCTGATCGGCTCGCCTTTTAATATGGCTTCGTATGTTGCCGCTCTTCCCTGAACGTCGTCAGATTTGATTGTAAGCATTTCCTGCAAAGTGTGCGCCACTCCGTATCCTTCCAAAGCCCAGACTTCCATCTCTCCGAATCTCTGGCCTCCGAACTGGGCTTTTCCTCCCAACGGCTGCTGAGTGATCAAAGAATAAGGTCCGATGGATCTTGCGTGCACTTTGTCATCCACCATGTGGATGAGCTTCATTATATACATGTATCCGACAGTAATCGGTTTTGGAAATGGAAGACCTGTCCTTCCGTCGTAAACTGTCATCTGTCCTGATTCAGGCAATCCGGCTTCTCTAAGCTCATTTTTTATGTCTTCCTTGTGTGCTCCAAGCAATGCAGGCGAAATTGCGATGTAATTTAATTTATGCGCTGCCAATCCAAGATGTGTTTCCAAAATCTGCCCCAGGTTCATTCTGGAAGGAACAGACAATGGCGACATAACCAAATCAATCGGAGTTCCATCGGCCAAAAACGGCATTTCTGATTCGGGCAGAATTCTTGAAACAACTCCTTTGTTTCCGTGCCTTCCCACCAGCTTGTCTCCCACTTTTGCTTTTCTTGTTTCAGCTACCTCAACCTGAACTCTCTTTATGACTCCGGGCTCCAATTTGTGCCCGAGCTCTCTTGAAAAGATTTTAACATTTACAACTTTTCCTTTCTTTCCATGCTCCATTCTCAAAGATGTGTCTTTAACATCCTTCGCTTTTTCTCCGAAAATAGCCCTCAACAGCCTTTCTTCAGGAGTCAGTTCTGCTTCCCCTTTTGGAGAAATTTTTCCGACCAAAATATCATTCGGACCTACTTCAGCTCCGACTCTTACAATTCCTTCCTCGTCTAAATCTTTAAGTTTTTCTTCACCGACATTCGGAATATCTGAAGTTGTAACTTCGGGTCCAAGTTTTGTTTCTCTGACGTCACAGGTAAAATCTTCTATGTGGATTGACGTGAATTCATCATCCCTCACCAGCTTTTCTGAGATTGTAATCGAGTCTTCAAATCCTCCTCCTCTCAATGGCAAAAAACACATTAAAATATTTCTACCCAAAGCTAATCTGCCCTGTGAAATCGCGGCTCCGTCGGCAAGAACATCTCCCTTTTTGATTTTTTCTCCCTTCTGAACGATCGGTTTCTGGTGGAAGCATGAATACTGGTTTGTTCTTACAAAAGTCTGCAGTTCATAATCTTCATCAACTTTCTTCCCCGAAATATCATAAGTTACTTTAATATGGTTTGCATCAACTTCTTTAATCACTCCGTTTGCTCTGGCAATTATTCCTTGTCCTGAATCTCTGGCAACATTTCTTTCAACTCCCGTTCCAACCAATGGCGGTTCAGGATTTATCAAAGGTACTGCCTGTCTTTGCATGTTCGAACCCATCAATGCTCTCGATGCATCGTCATTCTGCAAAAATGGAATCAAAGATGTCGCAACAGAAATAAACTGTTTTGAGGAAACGTCAGCATAATCAACTTTGGAAATTTCAATTTCTTCCGGCTCTCCTTTCACTCTGGCCTCAACTTTATCCGGCGGTATTTCTGCCAAAATTTTTCCATTCTCATCTATTGGAACAGATGCCGGAACAATAACAAACCTCTCTTCTTCCTGAGCTGTCAGATAATTTATTTCGTCCGTTATTTTTCCGTTCTTAACCTTAAAGTAAGGCGTTTCAATAAATCCGTAAGGATTTACTTTTGCAAAAGAAGCCAAGTGCCCGACAAGTCCTACGTTCGGACCTTCGGGAGTTTCAATCGGACAGATTCTTCCATAATGCGAGGGCTGAACGTCTCTGACTTCAAATCCGGCTCTTTCTCTTGTTAATCCGCCGGGACCTGTTGTTGTTAGCCTTCTCTTGTGTTCGAGTTCTGCAAGCGGATTCTCGTTATCCATGAACTGTGAAAATTGCGAAGAAGTATAAAACTCTTTTATAACAGCCATCAACGGCCTTGGATTTATCAACTGGATTGGCGTGATTGTGGCAACGTCCAATGTGGACATTTTGTCCTTGATGATTCTTTCCATCCTCATTAAACCAACTCTTAATCTGTTCTGCACCAATTCAGAAAGGGTTCTTACTCTTCTGTTTCCCAAATGATCAACCTGGTCAGGTTTTGCGTCGGGATCATTGTTCAATCTGATAACTTCTTTAAGAACTTCTATTATATCCTCTAATTTTAAGATTCTGTCCTCTTTTTCAATATCTTTTTCACGCACTTTTCCGGAAGCCAACTGAGGCAATCTTTGCCATGTCTTCCATCTTCCCACCTTTGACAAATCATATCTGTCAAAATTAAAGAACATATTATAAATCAAATCCTGTGCAGTATCTGGAGTTACCAAATCGCCCGGCCTCAATCTCCTGTAAACTTCCACCAGCGCTTCCTTTTGGTCTTTTGATGTATCCCTTCTGAGGGTTTCCTTTATATATTGTATTTCTCCCGTATCAACATCCTTGAATTCTTTTTCAGCTTTCTCAACGTTGTCCAAACCCAAAGCCATTAGCAATGTTGTTGCCGGAACCTTTCTTTTTCTGTTGATTTTTACTCCGATAAACCCCGACTCTTCTGTTTCAAATTCGAGCCATGCGCCTCTGTTCGGAATAATTTTTGCGCCAAAATAATTTTTTCCTCTTGCTGTCCTCATCGTAAAGAAGGCTCCGGGAGATCTGATAAGCTGGGAAACAACAACTCTTTCAACTCCGTTTACAACAAAAGTTCCCCTTTCTGTCATCAGGGGGAAATCAGCCAGGAAAACTTCCTGTTCTTTTACTTCCTTTGTTTTAAGGTTTACTAGCTTTACTTTCGCTCTAAGAGGCGCTTCCAAAGAATCATTGTTTCTTTTCGCCTCAAGTCCGTCTTTGTAGTTCGGCTTGCCCAGCTGGCAGTCCTCAAACCAAAGCTCCATTTCTTTTCCGGTGTAATCTCTGATCGGAGATATTTCGGAAAAGAGCTCTTTAATTCTAACGTTCCAAAGGTCTTCCCATGTTTCCCTTTGCATTGTCAACAAATGCGGAGTGGGAAAGGAAAGCTTGGATTTTGAAAAGTTTTTGACTTTTTTTATAATCTCAGCCATTATATTGCAGGTTAGAATTTTAAAATTAAGGTCTTATTACCGGATATAACACCTAAACCTTAAAAAACTAATGTAAAAACACAAAAGACCCTACGTAAACTTAGGGTTTTTCCCTCATCCCGACAAAGTAAATAAATCAATTATTTAAAACTGCATGAGTGGCTGGCCTCGAGAAAGGCCGCACAAAAAACTGCATGCGAAAAATAACCGGGATAAGGGTTATTTAATTTTTTTAGAGTAAAGTGGCCACTTCTTTTTACTGTAGGTTCATCCTATTCCTTTTCCCAAAAATTGTCAAGGCCTTGTTCGGCAATTTCTAACGGCTCAACGCGCCGCTGAGCCGTTTAATTTACCGCTTTGCACGGATGCTTTGGAGAATTCCCAAAGCCAAAAAATTGCCTAAAAGCCCCGATCCTCCATAGCTGACAAAAGGAAGATAAATTCCCACCACCGGAAGCATCGAAAGGTTCATTCCGATGTTTATAAAGAATTGCGAAATGAGAACAATTGCAAATCCTGTTGCAAAAAGCCTGGAAAAATTGGAATCCGAGTCAAGCGCTGTCTTAAGAATCCGCCAGATTAAATTTATATAAAGCAAAAACAAGACAGACATCCCCACCAGCCCCCATTCCTCTGCAATGGCAGAAAAAATAAAGTCTGTATGGGGCTCCGGTAAAAATCCGTATTGTACCTGCGAATCGCGCATCAGTCCTTTACCGAAGATACCTCCGGATCCAACCGCGATTTTTGCCTGCGTCTGTGACCACGAACCGCCCAGAGGGTCATAGGGGAATACGAAAGAAATAACTCTGTCTTTCTGATAATCTTTTAAAAAGAATTGCCATCCGATTCCCGCCGCAATTGCAAAACACAAAAGGATTATTAAAAAGTGCTTTATTTTGATTCCAGAAACCAAAAGCATTCCCAGCCACAATAAAACCAAAACCATCGTTCCCCCCAAATCCGGTTTTATAAAGATTAAAATTGCGGGAAAAAACACATAGAGGCCCGAAAAGATAATGTGCCTTATCTTATACATTTCAACATGCCTCATTGAAAAATATTTCGCCAAAAGAACAATAAGAATGATTTTTGTCGGCTCAATCGGATCTAAGGACAGAAACCCAATTTTATACCATCCTTTTGTTCCTCTGATATCAGGCGCGAAAAAGTGTAGCCCTGCAAGGAGCAAAATACAGATTCCGTAGAGCACAAGGATGAGATATGAGTTATGGCGAAACATCCTATAATCCACAAAGCTCGCTGCAATCATCAGCAGAATTCCCACAATAAAAAAAACGGCTTGTTTTTCAAAGTTTAAAAAATCGCCCTTTGCGTACGATGAGCTGAAGATTGCAGCAATCCCGAACAAAGAAATCAGAACCGCTGAAACAACCATGCTCCAGTCAAATTTTTGAAGTTGAGCTGTTAAAAAATTCATTAAGAATTTAAAATTTTTCTAAATTCGCTTTCATTTATAATATGCACTCCGAGCTTTTTCGCTTTTTCAGCTTTGCTTCCAGGATCCGACCCGGCAACAACGTAATCTGTCTTTGAAGATACTGATTCTGAAACATCGCCGCCAAGTTCGCGGATTTTTCCTCTTGCTTCTTCTCTTGTCATGGACTCCAAAGAACCCGTTAATACAAAAGTTTTCCCGGATAGTTTCTGGTTTTTTGTGCTCGGCTTTGCATTTACGATTTTTATTCCCGCCTTTTCAAGTTTTTCCAAAAATTTTAGGTTATCCTTATCCTGAAACCATTCGTAAACAGATCTGGCCACAACAGGCCCTATGTCTAAAATAGAATCAAAATCTTCAAGCTTCGCTTTTTTGATTTTATCAAGAGATTCAAATCTTTTTGCCAGGTCAACCGCTGTTTCTCCGCCGATGTTTCTGATTCCCAGCGAATATATAAATTTTGCCAAAGGAATTTCTTTTTTTTCCTGTATTGAATTTATTAGATTTTCAGCAGATTTCTCGGCGAACCTTTCAAGCTGGGCAACATCCCCTTCCTTTAAATGAAATATATCGCTCGGATCCTGGATTAATCCCTCGTCGAGAAGCCTGTCTATGATTTTAGGCCCCAGTCCGTCGATGTTAAAGGCAGACCGCGAAACAAAATGATAAAAGTTTCTTCTCTGACGCGCAAAGCATTTTGGATTAGGACACCTCAACAATGCCTCCCCTTCAGATTTTACCAATTTTGTTCTGCATGACGGACAGTATTCGGGCATTTTGAAGTTTTTCTCCTTTCCTGTCCTTAATTCCGGTAAAACTTTTATTATGTCGGGGATTACGTCCCCCGCACGGCCGACAATTACAGTGTCTCCGATTTTTAATCCAAGCCTTTTTATTTCGTCTTCATTGTGAAGTGTCGCGCGCGTAATTGTAATTCCTGTGACCTGCACCGGCTCTAAAATCGCCACAGGAGTAATCGCACCCGTCCTTCCCACTTGAAGTTTAATATCTTTAATTTTTGTTGTTGCTTCCGCCTGCGGAAATTTAAAAGCGATTCCCGCTCTCGGCGCCTTGCCTACCACTCCAAGCTTTTCAAAAAGATAGTTGTTGTTTGTGACTACGACCACTCCGTCTATATCATAATCAAGTTTTTCCCTGGCTTTTATCCAGTGTTCTCTGAAAGCAAATACCTCGTTTAGACTTCTGCAATATTTGTTATGCGAGTTAGTTTTAAAACCCAATGCCTTTAATATTTTATGCTTTTCCTCATGATTTTCCTGTCCGAAATCTGCTAAAAGGTCGTAAGCAAAAGAATCGAGCTTTCTTGAAGCTGTTATTTTGGGATCCAGCTGCCTCACTGAGCCTGCAGCAATATTTCTGGGATTGGCGTAGGCAGGCAATCCTTTTTCCTGTTGTTCTTTGTTAATCCTTTCAAATTCCTTCCTTGTAATAAAAACCTCTCCCCGTACTGTTATATTTTTCAATCCTTTTTTCCTTATTTCATCTGCTATCTTCCCCAGTCCTTCTTTCTCCAGCTCTTTTAACACTTCTTCCTCGCTTCTTAATTTTAGGGGAATTGCATCTACTGTTTTTAAATTACTGGTGATGTCTTCTCCTATATTTCCGTCTCCGCGCGTGGAACCGATTTTAAAGTTTCTGTCCTCGTATACAAGCTCAATCGCCAGCCCGTCAATCTTAAGCTCGCAGTAATAATCAATCATCCCTTTCTCTTTTTCTGGAAGAAGGCGCAAAATCCTATCCTGCCATTCCTGCATATCGTCATTTGAAAACGCATCATTAAATGAAAGCATTCTTTGTGAATGCCGTATTTTTTTAAAAGCTTTTAAAGGTTTTCCGCCCACCCTTTGCGTGGGAGAATCCTCGGTTATAAACTCGGGATGCTGCTGTTCCAAATCAAAAAGCTCTTTTTTCAAAGAGTCCAGCGCTGAATCTGAAATTTCCTGCCTGTCTAAAACGTGATAGAGATAGCGATGATGATTTATCAGTTCCTGCAGTTTTTTTATCCTGCTTTGAATTTCTTCTTTTGACATAATTTATTGGGGAACGGTGTGCACCAATACTGTCCCAAATGCCTTAACAACCGTTTTCGTTTTAAAATCGATGACCGTAATAAGTCCTTTATCGCCCGAACCGTTTATTAAGTCAACTCTCATATATCTGTTCTGCTCAAGAGCCAAATCCTGATAAACTTCATTGAAATTCTGGCCTTTCTGCCCAGCAGAAATCATGTCCCCGGTCAGGATGTTTTTTTCAGCAATTTTAAAACCGGGATTTGCGTCCATGTATTCTTTGACATCATAATTTTTTGCGAGCAGCGCGATCAAAGTGTTGTCATTCATTTCGGACAAGCCCATTTCCTGAGTCAGAAAAAAATACACTGCCCCCAGAAATAAACAAAGTCCGGCAGCCAAAAGGATAATTTTTTTATTCATAATTTTATGGCGCAGTGGTGAAATCAAAAACGAATTGCAGGGCAGTCGGCCTGCAAAGGCAGATTCTGTCTCCTGTTACGCCCGGGCTTGTATTGCATTGCGGACCGTCCTCGTCACAGAAAGAACCTCCTGTATGGCATATGGCGGGATTGCTGTAATGGTCATAGTAAGGGTATATATAGGAAACTGCGGGACTGCAGTTTGCAGAAGTGCAATTTAAAGGAAATAATTTTTTCAGATAAGTACAGCCAGAATCTATTTCGCAACAGTCCGAATAAGGCATAACTCCGTAAGCACTGCAAATCTGATTGCAACTCATACCGCTCGTTGCTCCCTTATACCAGCAGGCATTTCTGTTTGCATCCTTAAATCCTCCTGAACGGCATCCGGAGCCGTCAGATATCCTAAGTTTATAGGAGGTGCCCGGACTCAGATCGGTGAGCGCAGACCAAACAGTTTGTCCGACACACACCGGCGTTGTTGTAGTCTTCGAAGTGATCGTTGCGCCGGCCGAAGTTGTTACCTGCACCGTCGAACCGGAAGAAATGCAATAATCAGATCCGTCGCTGTTTTTTGCCCGCGTAATTGTCGCCCCTACATACTGGCTTAATGCAAAAACGGAATTCGGAAGTAAAATCAGAACAACATATGCAGGCAATATCATTAATAAAAGACTTTTTTTCATAAAATTATCTTTTTGTGATTAATGCGCACTCGATGATATTATTTCCGAGATATTTTCCGTAGACCCGAACGTTTGTCCCCTCTTTTATGCCTTTTTGCTCATAAATTTCTTTTGCCAGCGAGGGGGAGAGAATATAACTTTTATCTTCGGCGGTGCTAATAATCGCGTTTTTCCCGTCAAAAGTGATTTTTCCGTCCACAATATCAGGATATTCTTTTGTCAGGACATCAAGCCTTTCCTGCCGTTGTTTGTCTTTTACGGTATCAATAAAAGGGCCTTTCTGAAAAAGGATTAAAAAAGCAGAAACAGCTGCAAGCAAAAGCAGAACCGCAACTATTATTATAATTAGAATCTTTTTTTGCATAACAGATTTTTATATTATATATCTTTTGTTTTTCAAAGGCTATAAATTTTCCTGAATGCCCCAGGTATAAGTTGTCATAAGCATGCTTGCCCTTTCAAATCTGATCCATGCAGGAGAACGCGCGATGTTTGAGATTCTGGCTTCATCAATAGATCCGCTGAAACAATAATAGTAATCGCTGCTTTCAGAAGTTTGCATTCCTCCGATGCTGATGTTGCCGGAGTTCAGGTCAGGCGGATAAATTCCAAATGCATAAGAAATCGCAGAGCTTCCGTTTATATACACATTCGCTCCCACATTCGCTTCGTGGCGCAGAGCAATATGAGCCGGCGAGGTGGAAGTCGTCCCCTGAGAGTAAAGCGGATCTGTTCCGAAGAAACCGCCTGTCAAGCCGGGAAAAGAATTATATTCCGGAACACCGATAAACGCACAGCTTCTTGCCTTATTTGTCTCATACTTGCCGATTGAAAAAGCGCCTTCAACCGGCCACCATACTGAAACAGGATCGGGAACCAGATATGACGAAATTGTAAATGAAGTGTTTCCAATAATATCATTTGCGGGGCCGGCAATACGGGCGCAATTGGTATGCTGATACTGCCAATTTACGCCGGGTGTAAACTTGAGAGCTTGTCCGCTTCCAAAAGATACTGTTTCAAAAGTTATATTTCCTGTTGAAGAGACCTGGTCTTTATTATTGGCTGTTGAATCAAGAAGCGGCAAGGCTGAAAAATGATACACCGCTTTATAATTTGAATCCCAGACTTCAGCAGGAGTCTGTGCATCTGTTGCAGAAGCATTTCCATAATAAATGTAAAACGTGTTTTGGTTTCCTGTCGGAGAGGAGTAGACAGTTGGTATTTTTACCCAAAAAACTCCCGAAACAGGAGCAAGCGATGTTACCCCTGGGCTCCACCATTCTTTTTCATATTTTAGCGGCACTCCGTCGTAGTTCACAAATCTTATATCATTTCCATTCGCGTTTATTGCATGCGCTCCGATGTCCTGGTCCGCATTGAACCTCACCATGACGGGGAAATTTGTTAAATTGGATACCACATTAATATTGCTGATTGTGATTTTTTTCCTATACTGCCATCCCGTCACTGACCCAACCATCAAAGTTAACGGGTCACTCGTTGCTCCCGGCCCGATTGAAGGATCACCCTCAAAGACAGCTGTTATCGTATACGATCCCGGAGTTTGCGGAGCAACGTAATTAGTCAGAAAAGCAAAGCCTAAAGATGTTGTCCCGTCTGTGTCGGTTCCTATTAAGGTTGTTCCATTCAGATAAAACTTTATCGGCACGGTTGTTTCATAGATAGGAGCTCCCGACTGGTTCTGCAAAGTAACCCTGAATGTGACCAAGCTTCCAGGAGCAACGGTTGCCGAGGGAATGGCTGTAAGGTTTACGAGTTGCGTCTGCGTGCTTTGAAAGGTTGTGTTTTCACAAACAGTGGTATCAAAACTCGTCTTGCACGTTCCCGGCGGGCTCGTGACACTGAAAAGTGTCCGCGATGTTGAGGCCGGCCCTCCCACGGCCGGATCGCCGGCAAAGGATGCTGTAACATAATGTCCGCCTCCGTCAAACCAGGAAAGAGGAACGTTGAAAACAAGATTGGCTACGCCGGACGAATTTGTAACCGCGCTTCCCAGAAGTCCCTTTGCGACATCGGTAAATGTTATTTCGTATCCGGCTCCGGCCAAAGTTCCATCGCTTTTCTTAAGCGTCACATAAATATTTGTTGACGAACCCGCCTCGACGGATGCGGGCGAAGCATAAAAATTTTCCAGCGCCGCGTTCGAAATCATTTGTTGCAGTTCAGCGCAAAGTCTTGTTCCCTCGCTCGTACTGCACAAGCCGGCATCCAAAACCTCCACGTATCCTAAGGCTTCTGCCGGAAACCCGAGAAAAGGATTCCCGTCATAAACCGCTTTTATTTCATATACCTGCGGAATCTGCGATTCGGGAATATTAAAGGTGAATTCCGCGGCAAATTCATGCAAATCGGGATTTTCCTGAATATTCGAAGTTCCGACATAATTGTTGTTAAAATAAAAATTAACAGGTTCTCCAATAAGCGGATTGGATAGTCCATCATATAAAAACGCCTTGAAATTTACGGGTTCCCCCTGGTAAACATTGGCAGGATCAATAAACAACGTCAAAAAGGTCGGTCCGCTGATCGTAAAATTTCCCTGATTTATATATATACCGCTGTTTGTAAATATATCTGTTGCTGAAATATCCACTGTGTAGGTTCCTGCATAGTAGGGTGAAACATCATATTCAGACATGTAGTGGCAGATCTGCCCGGCAGGACAAACGCTTGTTGTATATGACTGGGTTGCCTCGTTATACCACGACATCAAGGTTGTTCCTCCGTTTACCGAACGGCCATACGAATCTTTTATAATCGATTTTACTGTGTAGACTCCGGAAATATCCATGGCATCAGCCGTAACAATAACCGTATTGCTTTCTTTTATTACATTGACATTTGTTATTGTGGGAAACGAATTTCCGCCGGGAGCATACACTTCAAAACTTGGTACCTGCGCAAAAGCAATTACAGGAAGAATAATCGAAAATATAATTAAAGAGTATTTTTTCATTTATATGTTTGTTGAGGTGCTGCAGTTTCCTAAAGAATCGCAGGCCACGATATCAACAAAATAAACTCCTCTTCTTCCGACCCATGTGCCTTCGTAAAAATCGGGTCTTCCCAAAACGGGCGTATTTATCAGCGTTACCTGGTCAATACTAACGTCGTCCGGACTTTGTATATAAGCGACTGCTCTGCCTATTCCGTCGTTGTCGATTATATCCATTGAAAAATAAAGTTCAGTATATTCCAAAACTGTACGGCTTCTGAAGGTGATATTATCTATCCTTGGATTTGAATTTGACACAGCCCCCATGCCGTTAACAATAATTTCAAGAGCTCTTGATGTATCGTCATAATAACCCTTGGCTGTTATGTCAGTTCTCTGAATCATATCCTCTTCTTCCTGCCGAGGCGAAATATTCGCCGTAATGTCATACTTTTTTCTTTGGGTGCCGTCTATGCTTGTCCAAAACGAAACACTGCAGCTTGAGCACGGAGCAAAATCTCCGCTTCCCGAATTTGGATCTGAATATTCACATCCGTTCAATCCGCTGGTTGATGTTTCCCTGCAGTCTTCGCATTTGAAGGGCGAAGAATTGCTTACGCAAGTATCACATAAGTTGCACAAACCGCTTGTTCCAACAACTACGCCATCGGGTATTTTATTTCTTATATAGTAAAGTGTTTTTTCCATCCCGCTGTCAGCTGCATAAAATGCTGCTACAGAGTTCCCGATGTTTTTTATTATTTTCAGTTGAGAATAAAGGATCAGGCTCAACCCCAAAACCACAGACAAAATTATGGTCATTATGAAGAATGTGATAATGAGCGATACGCCTTTTTCAGATTTTTTTTCCATTATTCTTCAATATTCAAATTTCTTTGAGAAACTGTCGCTTGGACTCTCTGGCTGAGATTTTCTCCTCCGGAATTTATTTCAATATCCATTGATATAGTGACTCTCGGCTGTACGCCTTGCGGATCATATGGTTCAGACGTTATTGTTCCGTCAGAACCGCTCAGGCTGAAGCGTATATAGTTAATCTTTAACCTTTCAGATGTCAAAGGAATGGCATCGCTGTCCACTGTTGAATTTTTTAATTCCTTTAACACTCCATCTGTGTCCAGAAAAAATTCATAGCAGGAATCATTGTCAGAACTGCTGATAAATTTTATTCCCCTGTAAGAATTTGCATTTGTGTCTTGGCGCGTCAGTAAAAAATTATGGTTGGGAAAACTGCCGTTTATGGTATCAACGAGGCAGGATCCTTCATAATCTCTTTTTGCCATTCTCATAGCTTTAGACATATGCTCTATCGCATAGCTCAACTGGTTAAAAAGCTCCTGTTCAGCCAGCATCCTTCTCTGGTTCTGCAATATTGAGATGAACATCATTATCGCCGTTCCGATAATAAACAGGAAAATCGAAATGACAACCACCATTTCAATAAGCGTAAATCCTTTTTGAAATTTTGATTTTTGAAATTCCATTAATACCAGTTATAAAGATATTCTTCTGTTTCAAACTTTAATTCTCCGTACCTGCCGTCGTTCCATAGTATTTCGGTGACAACCCGCGCAATGTGCGCATCCGTTTCAGATCCTTCAAGTATCGGAGTCACCGTAATTTTCCTGCGAAATTTCGTTTCGATACCGGAAAGATATGTGTAAAGCCCATTGCTGTTCAGATTTAAATGGCTTTGTTCGCTGTAGGGGTGAATGGCGTACTCGCCGTCTATTCCCGTGCCGGTCGTATAGTCAAGCTGGCACCCCGTTTCGCACAAACCGGGAGCCAGGCCATCGAGCCATCCGACGGTTAGGTCATTTTGATATTTGACCCAGTTATAGTCTCTGATATTCCTTATCACCTCCATTCCCTCCTGGGCAAGGTATGCGGCAATAAACCGGTCTTTTATTCCAGAGCCGAGACTTACCAGGGTCGCAAATGCAGTATAAACTCCGATTATTACGGCAACCAAAATAAAAAGCGATATTACCAATTCAATTAAAGTAAAGCCCCTGTTGTTCATCATTTTACCTCTATTAAGCCCGACAAATTTATCTGCACGCTTCTTGAATCCTCTCCAGATTCCATTCCGAGCACGATTTCAGCATTGTTTTTCCCTTCTGCGAGCGTGCTAATAATTATTTCCGGATTGGGCGGAGAAAAATTTACACTGAGTTGGCGCAGATCGGATACGCTTTTAAATTCTTTGATTATAATTCCTGGTTCAGAAGACATGTCAATTTCTTCGATTATGCAGTCCTGGTCTGCCTGCGCTTCGGGATCATCACAGTCGACATATACTCCGCTGAAACGCTTATCTCCCACAGTTCCCGTTCCTCTGTCTGCATAAATAATATATTTTTTGTCTCCCAGCGTGTCCAAATTAAAATATATTCCGTATCCTGCAACAGGAACCCCTTCGATTTTTACCCCCGAAAAACCCATGTCCTGGACTTTTTTAATGTCCTGGCTGACAGCATAAACCGCCCGGCTTAGTGCCATTCTCTTTTTAATCCTTGGAAAGTCGGCAACCAGAATTGCAGAGAAAAGCGCGATTACTAAAACAACAACAAGAATTTCAACCAAAGTTGATCCTTTTTGCTTTTTAAAATTTGTATGCATTTTTAAAAATTAGTTATGGCGCAAAAATGAGCATGCCCAAATACCAATCAATCATTTGAGATCCCCAGAAAAAAGAAATCGCTGTTCCAATAATCAAAAAAGGGCCGAAAGGTATTTCGCTTTTTAATCCTCTTTTTTGGAAAACCATCATTATTACTCCTATTATAGCACCAAAGAAGAAAGCCAAGAATAAACCTAAAATTATTTTTGGAAAGCCGAGAATGAGTCCGAGCAGAATGGCAAGCTTCACGTCTCCAAAGCCGATCCATTGGCCTTTTGAAATCAAAAATACCGAAAGAAAAAAGGCCGACCCTATCAGAACTGCAAGTATATAATTTCCGATCAGATGCGGGCTTTCAGCAATCCTGTAAAGCAACGCAACTGCTGTCGCCGGAAAAAGAATTTTATCAGGTATCAAAAAATGCTTTAAGTCGTAAACAAAAATCGCAATTAAAGAGCTTGTGATATAAAAAAGAAACGAAGTTCTTGCAATGCCAGAGAAAGAGATACTCAAAATTTCCTGTTGGCTGGAAAACTGATTTATAAAGATAAGCAGAAATACAAGCCCGGTTAGGATTTCAACTGCAGGATACTGAAAAGAAATTTTCTTTTTGCAGTATCTGCACTTTCCTCTCAAAACTAAAAAGCTCAAAACAGGAAGCAGATCCTTCCATATTAAGGTGTGTCTGCAGTGCGGACAAAAAGACCTGCCTTTTATCGTCTTTTCTTCTTCCAGCCGGTATATCAGGCAGTTTAAAAAACTTCCGATACAGAGACCCAGCAGAAAAACAAAAAACGCAGTTAAAAAATATATAAACATTACCGTATTTTAGCATTATTTAGAGCAACTAAAAACACCCGTTTTGCGGGTGTTTTAGCTTAGCTCCAGATTATGGACACGCTGTTGCCGCCCACGCTGTAACACAAGTTGTTCTTGTTGTGATTGTTTTCTTTGCTCCAGTTGAATCAACGCAGAAATATGCATCTGAAACTTTCAGCTGACTGCAGGCAGCCCATGCTGCTGCAGCGTCATTGCAATCAGTAACTTCATTTGCAGTGGTATTGCCGTCGTATGCTTTATCAGCAGCTGCCAAAGCAGCAACAATTGTTGCGTTGTCGCAGATTGCATCCATAGATGTTCCGTTATCAATTGCAACTGCTGCGTTTGTCATGACAGCTGACAGGTTGCCCTGTATGGCTGCATCTTTTCCTTTGTTGATGTACTGGGTAACGTTAACCAATACGATTGCCGCCAATACCGCGATAATTGCGACAACGACGAGCAATTCAATAATTGTAAAACCTTTATTTTGCATTTTGTCTTTTTTGTCTAATTTTTTAGTCTCGACCTTTAGTATTTTTGCAAATTTAATTGCCGCAAGTTGTAATTCCTCCCGTGCATTGTCCTTTTTCAATGTCTTTTTTATGTCCCGTGCTGTCAACGCAGAAAGCTTTGTCTGAATCAGTAAACAGCATCGCGCAGGCAGCCCAGGCATTTCCCAGTTCGCTGACTCCGCAGCATATTCCGGGTATTATCGGATTTCCCGCCGGCGGACAGCTCATATTTGCCGAAGATCTGGGAATTTCCTTCCAGACTTCTTTTATAACATTTGATTCGCAGAATCCCCTGTAAGTTTCTTTTTCAATCGTATTTACATTGTAATAAACTTCGCCCGATGGAATTAAAATTACCATATTCCCCCTGACAGAAGCATCCTTCCCTGTGTTTATGTAAACCACAATCGCATACATCACCAGCCCCGACAACGTCGCAACAATTGCGATGGTCACAAGTAATTCGAGAATTGTAAATCCTTTATCCCCCATTTTAAAATAATTATACAATATCTGAAAAAAGCAAACAACTGTTAAATTGTCCCCAGCGCCCCGTAAAGCGGTTCAAGCACTGAAATGGCAATTAAAGCCACAACAATTCCGAGCAAAATTATCATCACCGGCTCAAGCAATGTGGTAAATGTCGCAATGGCCGACTGGACTTCTTTCTGGTAAAACCTGACTATTTCCATAAGAGTCTTATCAAGCTTTCCCGTTTCCTCTCCCACTCTTATCATCTGAATTACAAATGGCGCAATTCTGTCGGGATATCTTATAAACACAGAGCTGATTTTTTCCCCCTCCGTAACGCCTTTTTGCGTTTCAGAAACAATTTCTCTAAAAACAACATTATTTACTGTGTCCTCTGTTATTTTCAGAGCGCTGTTGATGGAAAGGCCGGCAGAGAGAAGCGTGGAAACGTTTTCGCAAAAACGCATGATATAAATTTTTTTCAGAACTTCCCCCAGCACAGGAGTTTTTAATGCTATCCTGTCAAAATGTTTTTTCCCCTCTTTTGTTCTGAAATACAAAAGTATAAAAACTACCAGCCAGAAAAACCCAAGCAGAATAACCCATCCGAAATTCGCCAAAAAATCGTAAAATGCCAGCATCACTATCGTAAAAGCGGGCGGTTTAGTTGTGGTTTCTTTTATAAGGTCAGAAATTCTCGGAATTACAGTAAAAATAACCGTACTAATCGTAATTACCATGACAACCAGAACAAGAACCGGATAAACCATTGCTCCTCTTACCTGAGTGATAATATCGTTTTCCCTCTCAATGTGGTCTGACAGAAAAAATAATGCGTCTGAAATTTTTCCCGAAGCTTCCCCGGATTTCAGAAGGTTTACATAATATGTGTCAAAAGTTTCCGGGAAGGACGAAAATGCCTCGGAAAGAGGACTGCCTTCTTCAACCATTGTTGAAATCTTTAAAAGCTGGTCCCTGAAGGTTTCCTTGTTGACTTGAGCTGCCAGGCTGACCAGGCTCTGCACCACAGGAACGCGCGAAGACAGCATCACTCCCAACTGCCTTGAAAAGGCGGCCAAATCTTTTTTTGATGCCCGCGCAGAAAAAGTAAATTTCTTCTTTAAGGAATTGGCAACTCCCTCTTCTTTCAAAGAGGTTACATATATATTGTATTTTTGCAGAAGGGCGGCAGCAGCTTCCTCAGACGAGGCCTCAACTGTTCCCGTTTCGATTTTCCCTTCTTTGGTTCTTGCCTGATAAGAATACTTCATCCGTTATTTAAGCAAACTCTTCAGATCTGCCGGATTAAATGAATAATCAATTGCATTATTCAGCGAAACTTCTTTTCTCCTTACCAAGTCTGCCAGGCATCTGTTGGACGAAATCATTCCCTCTCTTGAAGACGTTTCGATGACGGCAGGAATTTCATGTGTTTTATTGTCTCTTATCAAGGTGGAGACCGCAGCATTTGAAATCAAAACTTCCACCACGGGAATAAATCCCCCTCTCACTCTCGGCACCAATCTTTGCGCCACTATTCCTAGCAAAGAGCTGGCCAGTTGAAATCTGATCTGATTCTGCTGGTCGCCCGGAAAAACATCGACAATCCTATGAATGGACTGGGCCGCTGAATTTGTGTGCAGGGTTCCAAATACCAAATGCCCTGTCTCTGCTGCTGTAATGGTTGTTGCAATTGTTTCCAAGTCGCGCATTTCACCAACCATGATCACGTCCGGGTTCTGCCTGAATGTAGCTCTCAGCGCATTTGCAAATGAATGCGTGTCTTCTCCAATTTCCCTCTGGTCAATGATAGACCGGTCGCTTTTATAAATATATTCAATGGGATCCTCAACGGTAATAATGTGGACTGCCCTGGTATGGTTTATTTCATCGAGAAGAGCGGCAAGACTTGTTGATTTCCCCTGCCCCGAAGCTCCGGTAAAAAGAACCAGACCCTGGCTTCTCGTGCAAAACTCATGAAGCACCGGAGGAAGATTCAGCTCTTCCACCGTTTTTATATTTATCGGGACGAGACGCATGGCAATGCTTAAATTTCCTCTTTGAAAAAAAACATTTACCCTGAATCTTGCCCTCTCTTCAAAATCATACGAAAAATCAATCTCTCTTTCCTGAAGCAGTTTTTTTTCTTTTTCCTCTTCCATCAGCGCAAAAGCATAATGCTCTGCGTCTTCAGGCGTGACAATTTTTTCTTTTGAAAGGGGAACAAGCTGGCCTGTAATTCTGATCATCGGAGGCTGGCCGACAGAAATCAGCAGGTCAGACGCTTCTTCTTTTACAACAATATCCAATAATTTTTTGATATTTTGAAGATAATCCATATTTTTAAAATTTATGTTTCCCCTTTTTCGGTTACACGTGTGACCTCCTCAAATGTTGTTTCGCCTTCGATAACGCGCATAATTCCGTCCTGTTCCATAGTCGTCATTCCCTGTTTCTGGGCAAGCTTTAATATCGGGCGCTCGGACGGATCTTTGGCTATCAGCTCCTCCAATTCATCTGTGATAGCCAAGACCTCAAAAAGCCCCGTTCTGCCGGCGTATCCGGTGAATGAGCAGAATTCGCATCCTTTGGCTTCATAAATATAAAAAGGATCTGGGACTTGCAATTCCTGCCTGATCATTTCGGGCAGTGATTTCACCCTGTCTAAAATATAATTTTTAACTTTTTCATTCGGCTTAATTTTTTGCTTGCAGTTTTTGCATAAAACGCGGATAAGACGCTGGGAAATAGCAAGTTTTAATGTTGAAGGTATCAGAAACTGCCTCACCCCCATGTCTAAAAGCCTGGGAATAACTCCAACGGTTGAGTTTGTGTGAATTGTTGAAAAAACAATATGGCCGGTTAAAGCAGAATGAATCGTAAGGTTGGCTGTTTCTTCATCTCTGATTTCCCCCACCATGATAATATTGGGATCCTGCCTTAAAATCTGGCGGAGGCCGGAAGCAAAAGTGTATCCGATTTCCGGTTTTATCTGCGACTGGTTTATCCCCGGAATTGCATATTCAATCGGGTCTTCAATCGTCACAATGTTTACGCTTTCCTGGTTTAATATCCTCAATAAAGCGTAAAGCGTCGTGGTCTTTCCAGAGCCGGTAGGCCCCGTGGCAAGGATTAATCCATACGGCTGTTTTATTGCTTCCCTGATAACATCAAAATTTCTACCGCGCAGTCCCAGCTGTTCAAAAGTTTTTAATCCTTCTTTTGGATCAAGAACTCTGATTTCAACTTTTTCTCCGTAAAGAGTAGGAAATGTCGAAACCCTGAAATCAATTTCTCTTGTACTGATTTTTGCAGTAAATCTTCCGTCCTGCGGAATCCTGGTTTCGTCAATCTTAAGTCCGGCAATAATTTTTATTCTGGCAACAATCGATGGATGGACGCTTAAGGGTAAAAACAAAGAAGGATGCAAGATGCCATCCTGCCGGAAACGGATATTTAATTTTTCCTTTCCGGGCTCAATATGTATGTCAGATGCGTTTCCTTCAACAGCATGCCTGAGAATAACAAGCACCATTTTTATCACAGGCGCTTCTTCCTCAAGCGTTGCTGATGAAAGATTTTTTTGCAAAACTCCGAAAAGGTCTTTTTTCTCCCTGTCAATTTCTTCCAGCGCTTCCTTTGTTTCGCTTTTTAAATTCCGGTGTTGTTTTAAAAGATTATTGTAATCGGAAAAAGTTATGAGAAAAATCTTGTACGAGAATTTTTCCTGCTGGCCCAAAAACCTCAGGGCATTTTGTGACAAAATATCTTCGGGATAAACCATTCCAACTTCAACCGCATCTCCCTGCCTGCCAATTGAAACCATTTTATAGTTTATTGCCGCCTCCTCCGGAATTATTTTAAGAATATCCATCGAAACTTCATCGGCCTTGATTTTCCTGAGTTGGATTTTTAGAACGCTGCTTTTTGCTTCAAACAAAACCTGTTCTGAAACAATTTTCTTTTCCAAAATTATTTCTTCTTCCCGCCTGCCCGTTTTTTCCGCTTCAAGTTCAAGCTCGTTCTTTTTCTGCTCGTCTATGAAGCCTTTTTCAAATAATTTTGATAGTATTTTCATTTTTTTGTCCGCCTTTTTGCGAAATATTAGCGCGCGTAATATGGCGTAAAAGGATTCTCGCGCCCGACCTGCGCTTCCTCGATTTTTACAATTGAATACCCTCTTCCTTTTAATTTTTTTTCGGCGTCTTCCTGGTCAATGGCAAGAATGGTTCCGTTTCTGGGAACGCCTTTTTCCAGCGCTTCATATGTGAAAACTTTTTCCAGTCTATCCATTATGTTTATTCCTCTCACCTGAGTCGCCCCAAGAATTGCCAAATCAACTTTGACTTTCGGGTTTATAAAAACCTGCTCCTTTGGAACGTCCACCGGTTTTGCAAAAAGAACGCCGACTCCAATTACCAAAATAATAAGGACAAAAAGCACTGTGATGCCCAAAAAGAAAGTCCTTTGCCTTTGCTTTGGTGAAACAAATACTATTGCCATTATTAGTAAGAATGCGTTTTAATTTCCACTTTAAACGAATACGTTTGGTCTGAAACAGACATCTGCTTCTGGCTTCCGCCGGTCGTCTTAACAGACGAGACAGTTACTGTTTTCGAATCGGAATTTCCAAATGAAATATTGTTTACCTCAAACAAACGGGCGGAGTTTTCAACTCCTAAAAGAAAATTCTTGAGCGAAGAATATGTTCCCATCAAGTCTATTGTAAAAACAATCTCTTTTATTTTTGATTTGGTGCCGGTGTCTGATATTTTGGTCAGATAAAGATTTCTGACAATCAGGCCGTTTTCGCTAGACTTTTTCTGCAAAAAATACATCAGGTCGGATATTTTGGTTTTTTCGGGCAAAGCATCTTCAATTTTTTTAACTCCCTCTTCGTTTTTTTGCAGCTCTGAAAATATTTTTGATATCTCCGAGTAGTATTCGTATTTGCTCGAATACTCAGCTTCAACCCTGCCCAATTCATACCTCGTTTCGCGAAATTCTTTGTATTTTGGAATTAAAAGCCAAACCACCGCCACCAAAGTGAGAAAAAGCATGACTGCGATTGCAATTGGCCGGTCTATTTTCATGTCAGTTTGTCTTTTGCTTTTTGCCTTATGAATAAGAAAACTCCGGATAAAATTACGATAAGAAGCGCAAAGCCGGTAACCAAAATTATAAAAAACTTTTGCATATAAACCGGTTTCTGTTCCTCTCTTTCATCCTTTGGAAGCACTTTTACACTGATTGTATATTTCTGCCATGACAAGTCCTGCGCAGTAACTGTATAAACAAGAGGATTTGTAAAATCCTGTTCTATCCCGCTGGCAGGCGACACAGACGCATTTGTGGAAACTGTGATTTCCGGCTTTAATTTTGTCACATCTGTGCCGTACGGAACTTCCAGACTTACCGTAAGGGCAGACTGGTCGATAACTCCGACAACTTCCGGTTCAAGCGGAAAATCAAAGGAAGTCATAAATTTTGCCGTCCCTGCCACCTGTTCAATTTCGCGCCCATCTTCCTCTGTTTCAAAAATAGGTGTTTCCTGCGTCACTGTGTCTGTTGTGTCTGCCTCGGGCAAGTCCGGCATTTCTTCAATCACAGGATTATAAGCAAAAACCTTCGGCTCAAAAGAGAATGTGAGATTGAATGAAGTTTTTCCGTCCGCGCTTTCTGAGGAGCTGACCAGGTCTATTTTTTTAAAGTCCTCTCTTTCTTCAAACATTGCTATCTGCCTGCTGACATCGCTCAGCGTGTCCGATTCACCCGAAACAATTATCTGCCCCTTGCCTCTTTCAAGGTTCATTTTTGAGAACCAGACGTTGGGCAGGGTATAAGTTTCCAGCAGACGGAAAATGTTGGATACTGCCTGATGCCGGCCGATAAGCACCGCAAAATCTTTCACTTTTTCCTGGTATTCAAAAACGCTCTGCTCCATTTCTTTTTGCTCTGCGGTTCCAACTGTCAGCAGCTCTGCCTGTTTCTCCTCTATTTTCTGGTGGTGGTAATTTACTTTCAGGGCAAAAATCAGATAACAAAGAAAAATTGCAATTAGCAGCGAGACGCAAAAATAAAGTATGACATCAACCCACCAGTTCTTTTTGTCCCTTAAAATGTAGAAAATATCAAAATTCATATGATCGAATTTTGAAAATTAAGTTTGCAACCCGCCAAGGGCAGCTCCCACTGCAACGGAAAAACTCGGGCCCATCTTTTCCAAAGTGTCCTCTAAAATGGGCGGATACAGCAAATCCGAAAAACAATTCGGCACGTCAATATCTTTTTTAAAAACTTCCCCGAAATATGCTTTCAGGCCGGGGAGGTGTGCGGTTCCTCCTGATAAATAAATTTCTTCGATTTCTTTTCCCTCCCGCTGGTAATAATCCAGAACAATATTTTTGACCTCAGACAATATTGGATCAACAAGCAGGTATAAATTTCTTGAAATGCCTTCGTTTTTTGACAAAAGGCCTTCTTTGCTCTTGATTTCCTCGGCCTCTGTATACCCGACCCCCATAGCAGATGCGACGGCGTTTGTAAGCTGTCCCGAAGAAAAATTAAAGCTGTAACTTTTTTTCAGACTCCCTTTTTCAATAATATTGATTGTTGTGCTTTGCACTCCGATATCCAAAAGGCAAATTGTTTTTTTTGAATCTTTGACAAGCGATCTGGCAATTGACAGTGCTTCTGCCTCCAAAGCGTAAAGCTCGAGACCCGCCATTCTGGCAACGCTTTGGTACTCCTCAATTATCCTTCGCGGAACGGCAACCAAAAATATTTTAATCGGAGTTCTTTTGTCTCCGGGTTCTCCTCCGATTATTTTCCAGTCCAGCGCTGTTTCTGAAATCGGTAAAGGAATATACTGAGGAGCAGTATACTGGACCGCATTTGGAATTTCTTTTTCTGACATTGGCGGAAGCTCAAATGACGTGCAGAATGTTGAAAAATCGGGAATAGAGAATATAACTTCTTTTGTTTTTATTCTTGCTTCATCCAGAATTGCCCTGATTGCTCGCGCAACAAAATAATCCGGAAGCAAATAGCTTCCTCTTTCCATATTTCTGAAAGACTCCTTATAGAGAGCCGGAGAATTTATCTCTCCGTAATTCTCTAAAGTTTTTCCGCCTCCCCATCGGGAAAGTTCGACTATCTTTACAGAAGCTGTCCCAATATCAATCCCCAGCATCTTCTTGGGAAAGAACATCATAAAGGGATTTTTGAAAGGGTTGAAAATTGGCATTTTAAATTAAATTTTTCGCATATCAAAAAAATTCCCAATTTGGCGATTGCTTCAACTTGGACAATAATCTTCATTAATTATAGACTAAATCAATATCAATAACACTGTGGATAACTAAACTGCAATTCTCAATTTACAATTTACAATTTTTATTGAAATGGATACGTTAAAAATAAAAATTTTTATGCTGGATTTGCTCTTTCCCGCTTTCTGTCAAAATTGCGAAAAGGAAGGAAGCTACCTTTGCCAGGACTGTAAAGAAATTTTGGACATTTCAGAGTTTGATTACTGCTTATGTGATAAGAATCCTGTCAGGATAAATCCGGGCGAAAAAGGAAAATGCGCCAGATGCTCAGATAAAAAACTTTCGGGGTTGTATTCTGCACTGCCTTATAAAGAAAAGGCGCTTACAAGAAAGCTGATACACAAATTTAAATACGATCCCTCTATCAGAGATCTGGCAAAAGTTTTTTCTGCCATTTTAATTGAACATTTCGTTAAAGCCGGAACAAATAAAAACGACATCTGGGAAAACGCCATTTTAATTCCCGTGCCGCTGGAAATTAAAAAACAAAAAAGCAGGGGATTCAACCAGTCTGAAAAGCTGGCCGAGGAACTTTCAAAAATTTTAACAATACCTGTTTTATCAGATGAATTGCTAAAAATTAAAAAAACGCCACCTCAAATGGAGCTTTCCAAAGAAAAAAGACAGGAAAACCTGAAAAATGCATTTTCTGTGCAAAATACAGAAAAGATTAAAAATAAGAAAATATTTCTCGTAGATGATGTCTATACAACCGGTTCGACAATGGAGGAATGTGCAAATGTCCTTAGGACATCCGGAGCAAAACAAGTCTGGGGAATAGCAATTGCGCGGGAAAGCTAGACTTAAACGAACATTTTGATAAAATAGCATAACGGTTTCTTGGAACATTAACAAAGGAGGCAAAAATGCCAAACACAGCCTGCCCCCGGTGCGGTAAAAACGCAGTATGTTATTTTCACTCCACTGACACCTCGGATATTTACACGCTAAAATGTGCCGAGTGCGGATTTGAAGATGAGAGATCTGAAAATGTCGGCTCTGCTTCAGATCCGATTTTTGGAGGCCTTTCAACCTGGAAGGCTACGACTTGCCCGTTCTGCGGAAAACAGGAGGAAGACCACTGCGTTCTTCTGGACATGGAAAATGTTGTTGCCAAAGAAGAAAATGGCACAGACGCTTCTCCACGCAGGGAAATGGGCGGAGAGATTAAAGACTCTTTGGAAGAATTGGACGACAAACCGAAAGCAGAAGTTTTTCGAAGCCGGACACAATGCCCGTTTTGCGGAGCAGAACTAGCCCGCCTAGACGGCGGATACGGATATTACTGTCCGGAAGGATGCCTCATATAAGCAAAAAAGCCCCAAAAAGGGCTTTTTTTATCATAGCTGAACGGCTCATTTCGGAGTGAGCCGTTCATAAAAACAAAATTAACCAATCTTTTCCACCGTTTTCCAATCCCCCTCAACCCACAAAAGAATCACCTCAACAGGAAAGCCGAATTCTTCAACTTTTTTCTTGCATTCTTTCAGCTGTCCGGCCTGGATCTCCTTTTCGGTCGGGTTTCCGGCGCATCCGTGGTGTCCCACAATTGCAACTGTTTTTGCCCCGTGATGGCGGACAGAAATTTCCACCCTCTTTTTTATGTTTTCAACAATCGCAGAGTCTGCGCTTTCACACAGGATTTTGTTCGGCCCCGGTTCTGTTACCATATCAACGTAATCCACGCCGTAATTCTGCTTTATATAATCTTTGACCGCATCCTGGACCCTTCCGTCCATGCAGTTGATAACGCACGCAAATGATTTATCTGATGACATAAATTAATCTTGTAAAATCTTTGAAAATATAATTCCCGCAAGAATTGCCGAAGCAAGGCCCGAAACCAGCCAGCTGATTATTATCAAAAGCGAAAGCTGAAAACTGCTGTAAGAAATAAACATGCCGGGAACGGAGGAAAGAATCCAGTATGCAAAGCCAAAATTGACCGCGCCGTTTATGTCCTTGCCGAAAATGTTTTTTGTTTTTTTCCAGAACCAGGCAAGAATAATTCCCACCAGGAAAGGATGCGCAAAATATAAAAGCATCAGCGGATCAGACCACGGCCTGAAAATTGCCTCGTTCATATACTCTGCGTTTACGGATGGAAACAAAACGCCGAATATTTTGCTCACAAGCATGGAACTGATAAAAATAACAAGCCCCGCCAGCAAGCCCGAGAGAACTATTTTTTTCATATTTTCTGTTTAATTGTATTTAGCTATTTTAATCAAAGATAAACAAGTTATCAATTGATGTTTTTAAAATCTTAGCAATTTTGTGCGCTAAATTCAATGAAGGATTATATTTTCCCTGCTCCAAAAAAACAACTGTTTCCCTCCTTACGCCCGCTTCTTTGGCAAGCTCTTCCTGCGTAAAATTATACTTTTGCCTTAATTCCTTAATTCTGTTTTGCATAATACATAAAAACAATACTGTTTAACAAGAGCAATCCGCAGACAGAGTAGGCGAGAGTGGAACCGATTATTTCGTATGCAGGATCGACGGACCTCTGAAACATAAAAAACATTGTTAAAACAGCTCCCAGTGCAGAAAATATTCCCAAAGAATATCTTGCAGCTTTCCCTGCGTTTTGGTAATCCCTTTCATCTGCCAGGACATCAACAACTTTCTTTTTTACCGTAAACATCACAGCCATTGCCGCAATAACCGCGAATATTGCAAGGATATAATTGTTAAAAATTACTGCCTGAGACATTACTGCTGCCAGAAGCATTGCAGTAATAATCCTAAAATTTCGATACTGCTTGTAATTCATATGTTTTTGTTTAATATTTTTATTTATTTAATGTTATATAATTCTAACATACTTGTCAAGCAAAAAACCGCGTTTCTGCGCGGTTTGATTTAGTTTTCCACGCTAACTGCCAGTCCGTCAGAAAGCAGAATGGTTCTGTCCGCTTTTTTTGCATAATCGGGCTCATGCGTAACAAGAACAATCGTTTTTCCCATTTTAATGTTGATATCCCTCAACAAAGTCAGAATCATTTCAGCATTTTTTGTATCCAAGTGAGAAGTCGGCTCGTCCGCCAGAATTATCCGCGCATCTTTTGCAATCGCCCTGCCGATTGCCAATCTCTGTTGCTCTCCGCCCGAAAGCTTGCTCGGATAAAACAGCGCCCGGTCTTTTAAATTTAAAAAATCAAGTATTTCCATCGCCCTTTTATGCGCTTCTCCTCTGGAACCGCCCTGAAGCTGGATCTGAAAAGCAATATTGTCTACAGCGTTGTAGTTTTCGATAAGGTTGAAAAACTGGAAAATAAATGCAACAGATCTCAGCCTGAAGTTCACTTTTTCTGATTCTCCAAAAGAAGTTGTGTCTTTGCCGTCAATAATAATATTTCCGGAAGTCGGCTCGTCGAGCAGACCGATTAAATTCAGCAATGTTGACTTCCCGGACCCTGACCGGCCGGTAACTGCGACAAATTCCCCTTCGTGGATATCCAAAGTAATGCCTTTTAAAACAATCTGGTCGTAAACATCCGTCGTGAACTTTTTTGTGACTTCGTTGATTCCAATTATTATGCTGTCTTTATATCCGCCTGTTGTTTTTAAAGCTTCTAAAACAGCATCTGCGGACCAGCCAAGCCGCAAGAATCTTTTAATTATATCCTCGTCCCGCATCTGCACTTTTCTGCACTGCCTTATGTACCATCTTATTTTGCGCTCATCGTCAAACGACTCAAAATCATCCGGTTTTTTAACATCGATTATATCTTCTCCCTGATTTTGGGGTTTTGGAATTTCTAACTCTTCTGTCATACGTTGTCTCTGATTACATCGACTATTTTTATTTTAGCCGCCAGAATTGCCGGTATAATTGTTCCGGCTATCGCTGCGCCAAAAAGCGCGGCTATCGACAGCGCCGCAGTCTGCCAGTTTATAACAGTATGAAAATCTCCAATCAACGTCGGCATCGGATAATTAAGCAGATACAAATGGACTACCAAAAAAATCAAAAATCCGATAATCCACGAAAATGCAAGATAAATCATCGTTTCTGACAAATAAATCCTGAAAACAAATTTATTGTCGATTCCCATCGATTTTAAAACTCCAATCTGTCTTTTCTTCTGTAATATATTTATGAAAATTATTATGCTGACAAGCACAAATACAATAATTATAACTAAAATATTTACAAGATTGGTCATAAAAGAAACAGCGCCAATCATATCATTTACATAGCCCGCCTGCTCGTTCCAAATATAAACATTTAAGTTTGGATTTTTCTGCTTAATCAGACTTTTAACATATGCGCCATCGCGGGGATTCTTTAATTTGACAGCTATTTCGCTGTCTTTTTGGCTTGGATCTAATTTTTCAAGCTGTTCTTTGCTTAAAATTACAAGCCAATTCGGGATAAATGATTTTGCATCGGCAACTCCGCCAATGGTATATCTTTGCGACCACCCAAGATGGTTTATCAGCTCAACCTCCATGCCCGCTCTTGCGCGGTTTTTCCCGTAGGGATTTCCCATCAGAGACTGTGCCATCAGCCGGCCGATTACAATCTGGTCTAAATTTGCAACGTTAACAAAATTCCCGTCGATAATTTTATCTGAGATCTTTGTGGTGCTTTTTTCGTCAGATGCAACAACACCCATCGTCTTATATGGCTGGTAAAGCGCACCGTCGAATCTTACCGCCAACGTCCCATAGCTTCTTGTGCTGAAAGATTCTATTTGGCCAATATTCTTCAAATCATTTTCAACCTTTTCAATATTTTCTATACTTTGTTTTCCTTTTTCCGGACGGACAATAATATCGCC
>JAKLDQ010000007.1:27884-28162 GCA_022703425.1 Patescibacteria group bacterium
AGCCAGCTTCGCCCTCGTTCAGCATTGCCTTAAATCCCGCCGAGGTGCTTGCGGCGATCATCACGGCCGAAAAAGCAATTCCCATGCTGAAAATTATAAGAAAAAACAACCCCTTGCTTCTAACGGTGTCTCTGAATGCAAAAGACCTGATGATGGAACCTTTTGGCATATTAAAATTATTTGATTATATCATTTATATTTGCAACAACAAAAAAACCGTCGAAACGGTTAGTGATATGCGGGTAGTGAAAGATCCTTGAAAATTTGAGTTTCAGAAT
>JAKLDQ010000008.1 GCA_022703425.1 Patescibacteria group bacterium
TCTGATTCCTAATATTGCACTGGCGCCCTGGCGAAGTGAGCCGTTCAGTTATTAGACTTTTTCTTCTAATTTTGCCTTAAGTGTGACCTCTTTGCCGTCTCTCAAAACCTTGAAAACTGTTTCTCCTCCTATTTTGCATTTTTGAAGTATGTGAGCAAGCGGATTTTTCAAATTTATTTTCTCGCCATTGCAATCTGTGATAATGTCAAACTCTTTTATACCTGCTTTGTCAGCCGAAGACCCTTTTACAACAGGCGGTTCGCCCAATGCCTCTCTTACCACGAGCGCTCCGTCCTGGACAGGCAGTTTGTTTGCCTGAGCCATCTCTTTTGAGAGCATTACGTATTTTATTCCCAAAAACGGTACCACAATTTTTCCGAATTTTTTGATTTCCTCCAGATCCTTTTTTACATAATTTATCGGAATTGCAAAACCGATATTTTGCGCGCCCATTATCATTGCAGTATTTACTCCGATAACTCTTCCGTCCATGTTTACCAGCGGGCCTCCGGAGTTTCCCGGATTAATCGCTGCGTCTGTTTGTATCAAACCCCTTAAATTTTGCATTTGGTGGTCTATTCCGCCGAACGCCGTGATATATCTTGATAATCCCGAAACGATACCGGCAGAAAGCGTGTCAGTAAACTCGCCAAGTGCGTTTCCAACTGCGACAACGTCCTCCCCCAATTCAATTTTGTCTGAGTCATCTAATTCTATAAAAGGCAGGTTGTCTCCCTCAACTTTAATGATTGCCACGTCATTTATAGGATTTCTGGAAAGAACTTTTGCAGGGTATTTTTTATCCGGGCTCAAAATTACTGTATAATCCGCTGTCGTATCTGACACAACGTGATTCGATGTTATCACGTAGCCGTCGGCCGAAATTATAAAGCCGGATCCCCCGCCGATCTGCGTTTTTTCTGTCTTCCCTTTTGCCCCTTTTTGCATTTTTGGCATAATTATTTCTTTTCCGCCGTATGGGAAACTGTAAAAGTCTTCAACTTTGGGAAGGTCTTTTGAAACCACAACCGTAATCACGG
The DNA here is from genome assembly GCA_022703425.1 of Patescibacteria group bacterium. Taxonomy (GTDB): domain Bacteria; phylum Patescibacteriota; class Minisyncoccia; order Minisyncoccales; family Staskawiczbacteraceae; genus JAKLDQ01. Next base: position 1,041 of record JAKLDQ010000008.1, read on the forward strand.
CCGGACAGACTTTTTTTGCTATTTCTACTATCGGAGATGCGCTTTTCATAAAATATTTTGATGTTTTAAATTTTGCTTAATTTTAACAGATACCCTTTTTGTTAGCAACTTGTTAAAGGAGAAAATCTGTGTTAATTTAAATAAGTAATAAGCCCCCGTAGTTCAACGGATAGAACGAGAGACTCCTAAGCTCTAGATCGAGGTTCAATTCCTCGTGGGGGCACAAAATATTGACTGGTTTTCTTATGTTTCTGGTTTTCCACAGTTTTAAGATTTTATCGTTAATTTATAAAATTGGGAGGAGAACTCCCGTTTTTTAATAGATTTTAGTCGTAAAATGGCCATATTTTGCCAATTTTGGCAAACGGCATGCGTGGTATAAAACGCTTGACTAAGGCGCTTGTTCGGGCTATTATAGATGTTAATAAGTGAATATTTTAGGTATGCCTGAAATATTCTTTTCTTATTTGTAATTAAAAACTTATGCCTAGTAACAAGAAAAAAGGGGTGAGAAAGGTCTTTCCAGCCGTGGTGGTTTTGGCAACGACCTTCTACTATTCTTCTTTATTCGCGTTAGGTTTGCTAATCGGTTATCTCGTAACTGTGCTTTATTGTAAAAAATTCGGTATAGACGAGAACAGCGATAAGAGGATTTTCCTGGATTTCGGAAATTGGCACGTCCACCTGCATCATTGGATTATGGGAATACTGCTCATTGTCGTAATATGCCTTGGCGGATGGAGACCCGAAATTCCTGCAGTCGTCTGGGGTATGATTATGGGAATGATCATACAGGATATATATGATTATGATGATTGGCATCAGGTAATCATAAAAAAAGAGTTAAAATAAAATCGAGTAATTTTAAATGCGGCTTTGGGCCGCATTTTAGTTTGAGCAAATCCCCTACCCAAAACAGCGAATTTAGTATATTGTTAAGGCAGAAGGAGAGGTACCGAAGTGGTTTAACGGGGCGGTCTCGAAAACCGCGGCTCGAAAGGGCCTCGTGGGTTCGAATCCCACCCTCTCCGCCACGTAAAATTTTGCTTCGCAAAATTAACGTGGCTGTCGCGTTTAATGTATTCGATTTATTACGCGACGCCAAAGAGGGCAATCATTCGAATCCCACCCTCTCCGCCACGTAAAATTTTGCTTTGCAAAATTAACGTGGCTGTCGCGTTTAAAGCATTCGATTTATTACGAATCCCCTCTCCGCCTTCGCTCGCCGTAGCCTTGGCGAAGGCGAACTAACTTCGAGCGAGCTTCGGCGGACACAGTCCGCCAGAATACTTGCGAAATTAATGTAGTGTTTCTATGGAAAATTCAAGCCAAGAATGCTGCCCAGAGTTTGATATAGGCAAGTGGGATAAAAAGACTTTTGTCTGGGATGGCAAAAATTTTATAAGAGAGTCGATGCCGACGCTGTTTCATATTCCCTTTCCGCCAATGATCGGGAGTAAAATTACAAAAATGATGGAGTTGGCATCAAAAGAAGATAAGATAGACTCAAAAAAAGACGAAGTCTTAGTTTTATTTCAAGATCCGAGTGCGTTTAAATCAAATATTTATATTTCTGTTACCGAAAATGTGTCCGGTGCGAATAATTGTAAAATTACGGGTACATTCATTGCAAGAGTTTATGACGGCCCTTATGGCGCAGTGCCCAAATTTATAAAAGAAATGAATGTTTATCTGGAAAAGGAGGGAAAAAGAATTCCGAAAAATTATGAATATTACATACATTATGCCTATTGTCCAAAGTGCGAAAAAAAATACGGGCATAATTATATGATTCTTTTTGCAAAAATTTAAGTGAATGCCCCCATAGTTTAATGGATAGAATACAAGCTTGCGGAGCTTGGGATGGAAGTTCGAATCTTCCTGGGGGCACAAAAATATGTTCTTTCGTTTCGTATCACCAATGACGCCCTTTTACATTTAAGGAGGTTTTCTGGCAAAAGAAAGGAGGTGCGAGGTGAGCAAGACAGGGAGAGGTGAAGCTGATTTCACCGGCAAGAGCCGGGAAGCTGATCGGCAACAAAAAGAGCAACTTATCAAGGATGCTCTTGCTCAGAACGAGAGAAAAAGAGCAGAGAAGGAGCTCCATTTTCTCTCTCAGCAGTTTCACGGAAGATACAATTTGGTGGATCTCCTGCCTGTTACTTTTAGGAGATGCTCGAGAGCTGCGGTGGACATTTTGCTGGAAAGGATCCGGAGGAAATGGAACAAGCTTTCAATGGAGCAGCAGATTTATGTGACCAATTTCGAGGTCGAACTGAAGGGAGGGAAAGTTTGATAACTTTGGCGCCTATTTGGAACCTAATGGTTGCAAATAGGCGCCTTTTTAGTGATAATATTAAGCATATGGATGTAATTAGCCATATTTTATTGGGGAAAATTTTATCATTCTTCGGAAAAAAAACTGAAAACAAAATATTCTGGGTGCTTTTATTTTCTATAGCTGCAGATATTATTTTAATTCCTTTTTACATTTTTTTAGGAAAAGAAAACGGGAGATTTCTGTGGGTTGCGCAAAATCAGGACTGGGCGGGGGCAAGTCTTGCCCACCCATTTCTTACTGGAATGTATGATACAACGCACAGTATTATTTTTCTGTTATTAATAATTTTTCCAATTGTCTTATTTTTCAGATTGCCTAAAATGGCATTCTTTGTTTATTTTTTTCATATTGTTCTGGATATTTTTACGCATACCGGAGAATGGGCGATTAAAATTATTTATCCTCTCAATTTCAAAATAGGCGGATTTTCAGACGCATGGGCGTGGCCGGTTTCTGCAATGGCAGTCTGCTGGATTATTTTATCGGCAATTATATTCTTAACGGGAATTTATTACAAAAATGTTGCTTCTGCAGACCAAAATTGAAGAGATTCCTAAAATTGGCACTGCATATCAGAAAAAGTTAAAAAAATTCGGGATTAAAACAATCCAGGATTTGCTTTTCCATTTTCCAAGCAGATACGATGACTTTTCGGAAATTATTTCTGTTGCGCAGGCACGCCAAAGATTATCTGACACGGTTTGCGTGCAGGGAAGAATAACGGAAGTTGAAAACAGCAGAACGTTTAAAAAATGGATGAGCATAACCCAGGCGGTTGTAGACGACGGCACCGCGGAAGTTAAGGTGATATGGTTTAATCAGCCCTATCTTGCAAAAACGCTTAAAGAAGACGATTTCGTCTGCCTTGCAGGTAAAATTAGCCTCGGAAAAGAAGGAATTTACCTTAATAATCCTGTTTATGAAAGAATAAACAGCTTGTCAGAAAACGAGGATTTAACCCACACGGGCAGAATAGTGCCTGTGTATCCTGAAACACGCGGAATCACATCGAGATGGCTGAGGTATGTGATAAAACCCCTGCTTTACAGGTTTGCAGAACAGATTCCGGAATTTCTGCCACGGGAAATTTTGAATAAATTCAAATTTTTGCCCATCAATGATGCAATCTGGCAGCTCCATTTTCCAGAATCGTTTGAGGCGGCTGACGCCGCCAAAGCCCGCTTTTCTTTTGAGGAGCTTTTTTTGATCCAGCTTTCCGTTTTGAAGGAAAAGGCGAAGGTGATGCATAAAACAGCTGTCTCGTGCCCAATGGACGCGAATTTAATGAAAGAATTTACAAGCTCGCTTCCTTTTCAGCTGACAGACTCACAAAAAAAATGCAGTTACCAGATATTAAAGGATCTGGAAAAATCTGTTCCGATGTCGCGCCTTCTGGAAGGCGACGTAGGTTCTGGAAAAACAGTTGTTGCAACAATGGCTGCTTTGTCTGTTGTAAAAAACGGCCATCAAGTCGCTTTTCTTGCTCCGACAGAAATTCTTGCAAAACAGCACTTTAAGGGTGTTTCTAAATTGCTTGAAAAATTCGATATAAAAGTCGGCCTTCTGACATCAAAAGACGCCAGAATTGCAAAGGGAGACGATATTTTCGAAGTTTCCAAAAAGAGTTTGCTGGGAGATTTGGAAAACAGGGAATTAAATATTGTTATAGGAACGCATGCATTGCTCCAAAAAAATGTTGTTTTTACTGATTTGGTTTTAGTGATTGTTGACGAGCAGCACAGGTTTGGAGTTGAACAAAGGGCCGGGCTGGTCAAAGGAATAAAATCACTCCCCCATTTGCTTTCTATGACGGCAACTCCAATTCCGAGGACACTGGCGCTTACAGTATACGGAGATTTGGACTTGTCATTGATTGACGAAATGCCGAAAAACAGAAAGAAAATAAAAACTATCATTGTTGATCCGAAAGATCGAAAAGAAGCATATAACTTTATTGAAAAGGAAGTAAAAGAAGGAAAAGGAGTTTTTGTCATCTGCCCCAAAATCGAATCAAAGACAGGCAAGCTTCAAGGCATTGCAGAATCAAATGGGAATACGGCAACTGCGGATTTTGTTCCTCAAAATTATGACTTGCGCTCAATATTGATGAACGAAGTAAAGGCTGTAAAAGACGAATACGAAAGATTGTCTACAAAAATATTTCCCGACCTAAGAATCACAATGTTGCACGGCAAAATGAAAGCCGCAGAAAAAGAAAGGATTATGGTTGATTTTAAAAATGGAGAACTTGATATATTGGTTTCAACTTCTGTTGTGGAAGTTGGCGTTGATGTGCCGAGAGCAACGGTAATGATGATTGAGGGCGCAGAAAGATTCGGGCTGTCGCAGCTTCATCAGTTTCGAGGAAGAGTGGGCAGATCCGACATGCAGTCGTATTGTTTTCTTTTTACGACATCACCGGACCAGCTGAACAGGAAAAGATTAAAAGCTCTTGTCGAGTGTGATAACGGCTTTAAGCTCGCAGAAAAAGATCTGGAAATTCGGGGCCCAGGCCAGCTTTACGGAACGCAGCAATGGGGAGTTCCTGATATGGCCATGGAGGGGCTTACAAACATATTTTTAGTGGAAAAAACAAGAAACGCAGCGAAAGAAATTTTAGAAAAAGATCCCACACTTGAAAAATATCCGCTTCTCAAAGAACGTCTAAGAAACTTTGAAAGAAGAATACATTTTGAATAAAAAAGCCCGCATTACTGCGAGCGATGGCACGGGTTAATCGAAAGGAGAGAAACTGTTTGCATTTCGTGTAATGCTACACGCAGTGGCAACCATAAGATCAAGTTGGGTTGCATTCATTCTGTCAAAAACTCCGATTGGTTCATTACTGCTGACGTTTGTGTTACAATCTCCGCCGATTTTTCTAATAAATGTCTTGCCATTTCGGGCTCGCCATTGCCAGGTGCCTTTTACGGCATCAATTTCTATGCGGCTTTCACGAGATCTGGCAGAATTAAAATCTACCAAACTAATTACATCGAAATAACATACATTGCTTGAAAAAGCGAGAACAACGAGTCTTGAAATATCTTGTTCGCACATTCTAGTCATCTCCTCTGCTGAAAAGAACTAATAAAAAACTGCTTAATAGTAGCAGTTGTTTTCGTTTTGGTCAAATTTACTTTCGTACTTTTTCGGTTACCCAAAAACCGATATATCTTCCGGCCAAAAGATGAATTTGAGCGTCTAAAGCAGGCAATGCTCCAAAAATAATCAAAGTCACAGGCAAAAGTATCCACTGTACAAACACGGATACTTTTTTAAATGGACTTTTCCCTTTTGGGAGGGGTGGTAAAAGCATTGTGCTTAAAATTGCAGAAATAAACATTCCTACCATTGAAACGGTCATAATTCGGCTCGTGAAGATAGGCAGATTAAATGACAAAACTGTAAAGTTAAATTTCTCTCCGCCAAGCAGGATGGGCAGCCACCCAAGAACAAACAATAGAAGAGCAGCTGTTGCCCACGACCAATATCCATCCAAAGCTGTATAGGTGTGGGAAATTTTTGTCCAAAGCGGGATTTTTCTGTTTTTCAAAAATCCGAACATGATATATGGAATTTCAACGCATCCCCATGCCCATCTTTTTTGCTGTTTATATTGGTTTACTGCTGTTTGCCAGAAATTTTTTGCCATAACAGCATCCATTGAAACCAGATAATAAATCGGCACAACCCTGTAATTTCCGTCATAGTAGAGGTATGCGCGCCAGAAAATGCGTGAATCGTCGGATACAATATTATTAGGATAGCCGACTTCAAAAAACACTTCTCCCGGGATTGCGTGCGAAGAATATGTCGTGAGTTTTTCTGCTCTTTCCTGTTGGATCATCTGCCAGAATGTATTGGAAGTGGAAACAATTCTTGAAAACGACGGCGCGTTCCAGATATTGTTGTTGTAAACGGGAATGGGCTGATAGCTTGCCCTCGTAGGATTTTTCTCTGTTAGGTAATACCAGGTCAGGCAGGCAAAATATTGGGGATACACTTTTGTGTCAATATCGAAACTGGATACCAAAATATTTTTGTAAGGTATTTTCCATTCATTTTCTAATTTCTCTTTTACTATTTTTCCTGCATAAGAAGCGTTTGAACCCTTTCCTGCCAACTCTCCGACAATGTTGTCGGGATGGACCACTGTTAAAAATTTATAAAATTTATCTGCGTATTCGTTTTCTACCTTTCTGGCCGTATTCTCAAATTCTTTTCCAGCTCTTTGTTCTACCGCCAAAACTATGATTATTTTTTCTTTTGGGTAATCGGATGCGATTATTGAGTTTAAGCTTTCTTTTATAATATTTTCTTCCTCTTTGTAAGTCGGCAGAACGACAATATGAAAAATATCCTGCCAATTCCTTTCAGTTTGCATATTTCTTAATTTTTCCACCCAGTTGGTTTTCAGATGTTTTTGGACGGTGTAGTAGCCCATTATCTGATGAAGCGAAAAATATAGAATTCGGAAAAGATAATAAAAGCAAAAACAGATAACGAAGACTGATACAGCTGCCGGGAAAAGCCATGACAAAACAAGGACTCCTAATAGAGTCCCGATGCTAATTATTCCAGGAAGCGTTTCAAAAAAACGATAAATCCTGCGATCAGCCGGATTTTTTATATCGGATGCTTTTGAAATATCCAGATAAGCTTTATCCATAAATTGTAGTGGTCCTACCGGGATTTGAACCCGGGTTACATGGATGAAAACCATGCGTCCTGAACCAGGCTAGACGATAGGACCATAAGTAAAATGCTGTGATTTTATGGTTAAATTGTAACCTGAAAATTGAAAAAAATCAATATTTTGATATAATACAGAATTAATTTATATGAAAATTTTAGCCATAGAAACATCATGCGATGACACGGGAATTGCTGTTATTGAAGCCTCCAAAACAGGTGATTTTAAGGTGCTTTCCAATTTTGTTTCCTCGCAAATAGAGATCCATAAAAAGTATGGAGGGGTTTTTCCGACGATGGCAAAAAGAGAACATCAAAAAAATCTTGTACCCGTGTTGGTCCAGGCCTTAGCAGAATCCGGGCTGCTTGAACGGAACAAAAATAGCATAAAGACGGAGGAAATTGCATCCATTTTGGAAAGGGAAAAGATTTTATATAAAAAAGCAATCCCTTTTTTAAAAAAATATAGAAAACCCGGAATAGATCTTATCGCTGTAACAAACGGGCCGGGATTGGAACCATGCTTGTGGGTAGGAGTTAATTTTGCGAAAGTTTTGTCCCTCGTTTGGAATATTCCAATCGTACCGGTAAACCATATTGAATCCCATATATTGGTAAATTATTTAAATAACAAAGCTATAAAGCTCCCTGCTGTTTCTTTGGTGGTCTCGGGAGGCCATACGCAAATTATTCTAATGAAAAAAATCGGAGAATACCAAATTTTGGGAGAAACAAGGGATGATGCAGCAGGAGAGTGTTTTGATAAATCTGCAAAAATTTTAGGTCTTGCATATCCCGGCGGACCTGAAATTTCGAGGCTTGCAGAAAAGTCCGAGCCGGGAAAAATAATTTTTCCAAGGCCGATGATAAATGAAAAAAGCTATGATTTCAGCTTTTCGGGTTTGAAAACTGCTGTTTTATACCATCACAAAAAACAGGACAGGAAAATACAAAAATCAAAACAATATATCCAAGATATGTCGGCTGAAATCCAGCAGGCAATAATCGATGTTTTGATAAAAAAAACTGTGAGAGCATCGAAAGAAAACGATGCTAAAACAATAATCCTGGGCGGGGGCGTTTCGGCAAACCATGAATTGAAAACTCAGTTATTAATTAAAATAAAACAGGAAATGCCGGAAGCTGACTTACTCTTTCCGGCAACGGATCATTCTACCGATAACGGGTTGATGACAGCCGTTGCGGGATATATGCATAGAAATAAAAAAACCGGATGGAAGTGCCTTAAAGCTGACGCAAACTTAAGAATCAGTTAACAAAATTTACAAAAGGCCGTTGATTTGCAACGGCTTTTTGTTTTAGATTTTTCATTTTTTTCAATTATAGCTGTGAAAGCCGTTTTCTTGCGCGCACTTTTTTCTTTTTTTGCGGATAGAATACGAAATAAAAAGAAATAGCCGCAAGTAATGCAAACCCGGAGGCAATGCTTAACATGCCAACGGGCAAAACGGCAAACCACGCCTCCTTTTTGATAACTTTTCCCTCATTTAACGGATTTTTTATTTCCAACGACGCCTTAAATATTCCAAACTTCGGATGACTCTGCCATTCAAATTTAAATAACTCCGACGATCCCGGGTAAATCAACATTTCTCCCAATTCCATCTCATCAATTTTTTTCCCAAAGAGGTTTGTGAATGACATATTTCCAGTTCCTAATATGTGGGCGTTGCCAAGATTTTTTAATCCGATTTCAAAATTTACCGGATCTCCGCCATTCAAAATTCCCGAGGAAAATTTATTTATTGAAAGCCCTGTTGTTATACCTTCTCTGTTAACATTCAATAAAACGTGGGATTCAAAAGTTTTCTGTGCGTGGCCCGAAGGACTGATATTTTCAAATATCAGGCTTCCATAGTGTCCGCCGGCAGGCATATCTTCACCAACATCCACAATAAACTGAACTGGTTTGGATTCGAGGGGCATTAAGCTGATCTGAGTGTATCGCGGGACAATCCAATTTATTGCGCCGTTTTCTTGTTTTTCCAAATACTGTAATTTTCCGTCTTCGCCAACAATATAATCTTTTACGGAAATTTTCAGAATTGCAGCGAGATTGCTTCGGTTTACAACAAAAACTGTTTTCATTGTCCGCTCGCCGGGAGCAAGGCTTAATTCGGTTTTTGCCGGCTCAATAACAATACTGTCTGTTTCCGCAAACGTCACGTTTGAAAATCCAGCCAATGCAAGCAAAAGAGCGGTTGCAAAAAAAAGCTTTTTAAGCCCGGAAGCAAAAACGGTTTTCTTCTCAAGTGTTTTTTTCATTTCTGTGTAAGAAGGCAAGGCATTAATCAGCGCTGCCTTCTTGCTTTAATTTTTTTAATTTCTTCCGATGGAAGTATAAAAGATACCAAAAGCATCAAAAGCGCAATCAGACCTGCAATCACAAAAATAGCCGATAGGCCGTATTTTGCAATAAAACCCTTTCCACTTTGTGGGTTCTCTTCAATCACCTTTGCCTGAACAACAGCAGCCGGTAAGTTTTCAGCAGGGGCAGGCTTTTCTTCAATTTCATCAGATTTCGCTACTGCAGGATTTTTCGCAACAGGTTTTGTCTCTTCCGGTTTTTTTTCGGGAGTTTGCGGAGCTGGTGCTGAAAGAGTATAGGTTTGAACCGCTGGCATTCCTGAAAAAATATTTTCACCGTTTGATAATATTGTAGATTCCGGCTCTATCATAATTTTTGCTTCTCCATCTTTTTTTGCCTTGAACGAAATTTTACCAAAAGTAGAACTTTCATTTGTGCCTCCCGGAATTCCTGCTCCGTAAGACAGAACGCCTGACCCGTTGTCATAACCGTTGTCTGGGTAAGTGAACTTATATGATTCATTCAGTTTGATCTGTTGCACTTCCAATAGTTCGGAAGAGTAGTTCATTTTTAGTCTTACAGAATCGTAAGTCTGGCCGTTTGGTTTAATCATTATGTCTGCTGTAAAGCTGTCTCCCGTGTTAAACCGCTGGCCAGCGGAGGATATGCTGAATTCAGCATATCCATCAGCTGACCCGGAGATTGCAAATAATCCGAACAAAACCGGCAGAACAGGGAGGATAAAATATTTGCTGATATTATGTTTGTTCATAGGTTAGACTTTATTAACTGTTTTTGAAGCTAACATTTTGTCCCAATTAAACATTACTATCGAAAAATCAAGTTCATTGACTTTACTGTCTTCATTTGCATCTGCCCGCCTGTCGTTTAAGGGTTTCGCCCAGTTTGCCATTAATATTGAGAAATCCATATCGTCGACTCTTCCGTCGCCGTTTAAATCTCCGAGCTTTTTTCTTGGACCTCCGGCTAAAATTGTTATGGGCGAACCTCCTCCGCCTCCAGATCCCGAATTATTGTTTCCGGAATTGTTGCCGTTGTTTGAGCCATTGTCAGAATTACTCCCTCCATTGTCAATGATCGGGTCATCGGGAATGTTTTCGTCGTTTTCTCCCGGATCAACAACATCGATATTTTCCTGTAAATCTCCCACGGTGAGATCCTCTTCATTTGTTTCGTTGTACACACCGAGGTATGTGTTTGCCCAACCGGTGTCTATCAACGAATCTCCTGTCTGATAATTGGAAGAATTTTGTCCGGTAACGTTGTTTCCCGAAATATCATTGCTTGTGTTTGAGTTATTGTCGTTGACAATGTCAGTTGTATTGCCAGATGAGGCAGAAGAATTATTGTCAGATCCAGCTCCTGTTCCGTTATTTTGGGAGTTTGTTCCGCTCTCTCCGTTATCTCCAACATTAACATTATTGCTATTTGTCTGATTTGCGGTGCTTGATCCGGCATCGGCTCCTCCGGTTGAAATTATTCCGGAACCGGTATTATAGCTTGCCTCATTCTCTCCGCTTATCGAGTTTGCGGAAGTGTTATTATCTGTTGTGGAGTTGTTGTTGTTTGTAATATTTGTTTGGTTGTCTGAATCTGTTTGTGAGGAGTTTTCAGAATCATATCCGGTGTTAACATTAGATGACGTATCCGAACTCTCGCTTCCTTCAACCTGAAGTTCTGTGTCTTGCGGAACGCCTGCGGTCCTGAAAACCAAATTTCCATTCCAGTCCCCGAAAACGTTTATAACCACAACCATCCAGTTGCCAACATTAATATTTGCATTTGCAAAGTTGACCAGGTTTACAGAACTTTTAATGTTTCCTGTTTCAATGTATCCGTGCCCGGTGTTATATTGCGTTTCGTTCTCCCCCGTAATATTGTTCACAACAATATTGTTTTCAATCAAGGCATCGTTTTCGCTTGATACTTCTACTCCGTGGTTGATATTTGCGCCTGCGATGTTGTTCGATTGAGGGCCTGTCGGGCTGTTTTCCACAACAATTCCGCTGTTCTGGGGGGTGATGATTGTGGTAACCGGGCTACCTGAGACCTGAGCATTTTCGGCTGCTCCTAAAACTGTTCCAGACCATCCGCCAAACTTATTTACAACAACCATCCACCAGGAATCTCCTGTTACGTTGAGGTTTGTTACGTTCAATTCATTTGTCTGAGCGTTTGCCTCGCCAAATTTAATGACGCCTGAATTTGTGTTGTTCGAAGCCAGATTATTGCCTGTGTCGGTCCTCATATGAACATTATTTCTTACAACAGCTTCGTTCTGGTTATTTATCACTAATGAATTTTCTATATTTACCTCAGCTTCGTTATTCGAATCCTCTCCTGTAATTGCATTTTCACTCGTTACACCCGTTTGGCTTCCCAGAGACAGATTTGGAGCTGGCATATAAGGGAGAGTTAGATTTCCTGTCCAGGTTCCGAAAACGTTCAGGTTTTTAATCCAAACGTTCGAAGCACTGACATTTGTGTTCAGAAAATTCAGCATATTAACGGAGGAATTTACATCTCCGGTGGTTGCAGAACCGGTCCCTGAATTGTTGTTTGCTCTGTTTTTTCCGCTGACTACATCGGCTGTAACTTGATTTCTAAGTATCCCTGAATTCTGGTTTATTATTTCGGTCTGGTCGTTTACATTAACTATTGCCTGGTTTGTTGAGCCTTCTCCTGTGTTGCGATTGAAAACTTCAACAAGAAGATCAGACAGGTGTGAAGAGCCGGAGGGAGCGTTTGCCAGATCCACGTTTTCTGCGTAATTGCCATAAACATTCTGCCAGTTTGCGTACAGGCTGTTATTATTGATGAGATTTGTATTTGCAAAAGATACAAAATTCAATCCGAGATTGGCGTCTCCCGTCAAGATTATGCCGTGGCTTGTGTTATTGCTGGCAGAATTCTGGCCGGAATTAACATCGGCTTCAACAACATTTGCAGTGTTTGAGCTATTGATATTCCTAATTGTCAGCTGGTTATTAATGTTTGTTTCTGCGTAATTTTCTGAATAAGGTCCGGTGTTTTCATTTCCCGCAACAGCTGTTTCAGGTCCGCTGTTCTGTGTATTAACGCTGTTTTTGTTTATCACATTCACCATTTCGCCCCTGCCCCTTGCCTCCTGCGTTGAAATAATTCCCGAACCTGTATTATAGTTCGCGTTGTTTTTGCCGGTATCGGCCCTTAAAAATGCGTTATTATTTGTAACCGCATTATTATTGTTTGTTATGTTTGTTTCGTTGTTTACGTTTGTTTCGCTTGTGTTTTCAGATTCTGCTCCGGTGTTTATATTTTCAGCGGCAGCTTCTCCCTCCGGAATAAATTCCAAAATCTCCGGCGGTGGAACATCAGAATCAGTCTGCAAGGTGTTTTCTGCTTCCAATATTGAAGCAGACTCTTCAGAAACAATTATATCTTGGACAGATTCTTCAATAACGGTATCAGACTCCGGATCGATTTGAATTTCTACTGTTTCGGCTGTACTGTCTGCAGGATTAGAATCTGCAATCAAATAATTTTCATCTACAACCTGCAGAGGAGTTCCTTGTCCATCAGGAGCTGTTTCATCCTGTGGGGGTAAATCTTCGACGTTGCTTACGTTTTCAGCGGAATCATTTTCCTCAGCCGGGGCAACAAGCGGATCTTCGGCTGTTTGCTCAATCTGTTGTTCTGGCGCTGGATTTTGTTGATCAGATTCTTCTGCATATGCCAGTTGGTAAGGGAAACTCAATGAAACAACAAGTGTCAGCACAAGAAAAAAATTTACAGACCGCCTCCAAACTTTTATTAAAGTTTTCTTTTTCATATCGTTTGATTTTCTTTTCTGCCGGCCGGCAATCAAGCCGGTCTATCCAAGGCCTGACCGAAAAGGAACAGGCCCTGGAATATTCCAAGCTTAAAGAGAATTCAGGTTGCTAGTGTTTGTAGCGCTGAAAACTATTGAAGAGTCTCCTGTACTGATTGCTCCTCCCCAACCGTCATTTTCGTTGCCTCCGGTGTTTGAAACTATAACGACATCGTTATCGATATTTGACTCGTTTACAGTTTCAATTTCAACTGTGTTTTCAATCTCGACAGATGCTTCGTTGTCAGAATCTGCACCCGTTCCGAAATTTGATGCGGATACATTAATTTCTCCGCCCAAATCCAACTCCATCTGATTGACGTTGGCGACATTCTCAATCTCGACTTGTGCTTCTGCGTCTCCTGTCGAGATTTCTCCATTTCCTTCGTTATATCCGGTGTTCGTTACAACAACTACATCGTTGTCGATGTCTGCATCATTTTCTGTTTCAACTGACACTTCATTCTCAATTTCAACCTCTGCTTCATTGTCGGAATCTGCTCCGGTTAATTCGTTGTAGACTTCTGCGTCTACATCCAAACCGGCGTCAATTTCGATCGAATTCAAGTTTGCGGAATTTTCGATTAAAATTTCTGTTTCAGCATCTCCTGTTGAGATTTCTGAATCAAAACCGCAAACATCACAACCGCATCCTCCATGGCATCCGCCAAATGAATCTGTTTCGTTATGCCCGGTGTTGGATATTACAACAACATCGTTATCAATATCTGCATCGTTATCAGTTTCCACTTCAACGGAATTTTCCAGCTCCAATGAAGCTTCATTGTCTGAATTAAAACCTGTTGTTGAGTTTCCGACCTCCGCATCAACGTCTGCTTCTGCGTCAACTTCAATTATGTTTGTGTTGACGGAATTTTCTAACGCAACCAATGTTTCTGTGTCTCCAGTTGATATTTCTGAATCGCCAAAACCGCATCCTCCGCCGCATCCCCACGAATCGCCTTCGTTGTATCCGGTATTGAGCGACAAGAACAAATCATTGTCCAAATCCACGTCATTTTCGGTCTCAACAGACAATTCGCTTTCAATTTCTGCTGACGCCTCGTTGTCAGAAAATGCTCCGGTGCATTCGTTGTAAACTTCAACATCAAAATCTGGATTTATCCAATCTTCAATGTCAAAAACATTTCTGTTGTTTTGATTATCCAATTCAACAGAAGCTTCGATATCTCCGGTTTCTATGAATGCTGAATCGTCGTTATATCCGGTGCTTCCCTCGCCAAAAAAGTCATTGTCCAAATATTCCGAATTTTCTGTGTCGAGTTCAAACTCTGATGATACTTCCAATTCTGTTTCGTTGTCGGATTCAAATCCTGTAACCGAATTTGACGCGATTAATTCAGCAGAAACATATCCGCTGGCTGAAAAAAGCGCCATGACAGAAACAGCAAGCAAAGCAACCACTTTATTAAACTTATTTTTGCTCATATATGATTATCTTTTTAAAAAATTAATATTTTATTCAAGGGTTTTTCCCCAAAATACCAAAGTTGGAAGGTCGACCGCCAAGCTTGTTGCCCGCACTCCGACTTTTTCAAAAAAAATTTATCCCTTGTTAGCTAATTAAAATGCAGATCGGGTTAATATTTTGTTAAAAATTAGGTTATTTACTGAAAGCCCTAACTTTGATAATATATAGTATGTGGATTTGAGCTAAGCTTATGGAAAAAGCATATGATCCAAAACTGACCGAAGATAAAATTTACGAGCTTTGGGAAAAGTCCGGTTTTTTTAATCCGGATAATTTGCCAAAGAAAACGCTAAACGGGGGCAAGCCTTTCACAATTATCATGCCTCCGACAAATGCAAACGGAAACTTGCATGCCGGCCATGCTTTGGTTATGACAATCGAAGACATTATGACGCGCTACAAAAGAATGCGCGGGTACAAGGCTCTTTGGCTTCCAGGACTGGACCATGCCGGTTTTGAGACGCAAGTTGTTTATGAAAAAAAGCTTGAAAAAGAGGGAAGGAGCCGTTTTCAGGTGCCCAAGGAGCAGCTTTACAAGGAAATTTGGGATTTTACGCAGGAAAATAAAAAAAATATTGAAAATCAGGTGAGAAAAATGGGTTCGTCTTGCGATTGGAGCAGAGAGAAATTTACTTTGGATCCTGAAATAGTGGAAACTGTTTATGCAACATTCGAAAAGTTAAAAAAAGACGGCCTGATTTACCGCGGGAAAAAAATAATAAACTGGTGTCCCAAGCATCAGACTTCTCTTTCCGATCTGGAAACTGCAGATGCTGAAAAAGAAGATAAGTTTTATTATCTAAAATATGGTCCGTTCACAATTGCGACTGCCCGTCCGGAAACAAAATTTGGAGACAAATATGTTGTAATGCACCCGAAGGATAAAAGGTATTCCCAGTACAAGGATGGCCAGAAAATCAACCTTGAGTGGATTAACGGTCCGATCACAGCCACAGTCATAAAAGACGAAGCTATTGATATGGAATTTGGCACAGGCGTTATGACGATTACTCCTTGGCATGATGCGGTGGACTTCGAGATTGCAGAAAGGCACAATCTGGAAAAAGAACAGATTATTGATTTTCAAGGCCGGCTTTTGCCTATTGCAGGCGAATTTTCTGGAATGAAAATCTTGGAGGCGAGGCCGAAAATAATCGAAAAACTTAGCACCAAAGGGCTAGTGGAAAAGGTTGAAGAAAATTATAAGCACATAGTTAAGACATGCTATAAATGCGGTACTTTGATAGAGCCCCAGATAAAAGAACAGTGGTTTCTAAAAATGAAACCGCTGGCTGAACCCGCAATTAAAGCCATAAAGTCTGGAAAAATAAAATTTATTCCTGAACATTATAAAAAAATAGCGCTGCACTGGTTGAATAATATTTTAGATTGGCCCCTTTCAAGGCAAATTGTTTGGGGAATTCCAATACCGGGCGACGAATCCGGAGATACCTTTGATACGTGGTTTTCTTCCGGCCAATGGCCGTATGCATCTCTCGGGTTTCCAAAGTCCAAAGACTTCAAAATGTTTTATCCTACTGACGTAATGGAAACAGGCGGGGATTTGATATTTTTTTGGGTTTCCAGAATGGTAATGTTCGGGCTTTACAACACGAAAAAAGTTCCATTTAAAACAGTTTATATGCACGGACTTGTTTTGGATGCAAAGGGCCAAAAAATGTCGAAATCCAAAGGGAATGTGATTAATCCGATGGATCTTATCGAAAAATACGGAACAGATGCGCTAAGAATGAATTTGGTTGTGGGAAACACTCCGGGCACTTCCCTGCCATTGGACGAAAATAAAATCCGCGGATACAGGAATTTTGCCAATAAAATCTGGAATGCCAGCAGGTTTGTTTTAATGAACCTCGAAGGATACGATCCAAAAGCAAAAATTGTTTTAAATGCAAAACAAAAAAAGATTTTAGCTGATCTGCAAAAACAGGTTAAAACTGTAACAAAAGAAATGGATTCATACAGATTTTATTCTGCTGCAGAAAAAATATATCATTATTTCTGGCATACCTTCTGCGACAAAATTATTGAAGAAAGCAAAAAAGGGCTCTCTCCGGAAGCTTCAGAGAAAGAAAGGAAGGCTACACAGCATGCTCTTGTGGAAATTTTGGCAACCAATCTGAAGCTTTTGCATCCTTTTATGCCCTTTGTCACAGAAGAAATATATCAGCAGCTTCCAATCAGAAAAAAGAAAGAATGCATAATGATTGAGACTTGGCCAAGCGGGGCCAAATAGTGTAAAATTAAAACATGCAGTACTATCGGCTGATTTTGTATTCTTTTTTTGGAATTATTCCCAGCCTTATTTGGCTTTTTTATTACTTGAGAAAAGACACACACCCCGAATCCAAAGGAATGGTTATGAGGGTGTTTTTATTTGGCGCCCTGATTACAGTGCCTGTTTTTTTTGTCCAAATCGGGCTTACCTTGTTGATGGAAAAATTTCAAATTCCGCCTTTTATTTACGATTTCTTGTATTGGTTTGTCATTATCGCCTTTACTGAAGAAGTTTTTAAGTATCTGGTGCTAAGATATTGTGTAATAAACAATTCCGAATTTGATGAGGCGCTGGATACAATGCTTTACATGATTATTGCAGCGCTTGGATTTGCGGCGCTTGAAAACACGCTTTATCTGTTTACTCCTGCTGAAAATATGAAATTCAGCGAGGTTTTAAACAGGACACTGATTATCAGTTTTGTAAGGTTTATCGGTGCGACATTTCTACATACTCTCTGCTCCGGCTTGTTCGGATATTTTTTGGCGATTTCATTTAAGGAGACAAAAAACAGGATTAAAATTGCTCTAATCGGATTGTTTTCTGCCTCATTGTTGCACGGGCTTTATGATTTTTCAATTATGACATTTGAGCCGCCCTTCCAGCTTTCTGTTCCGGCAATGGTTTTAGTCGGGCTTGCTATTTTTATGATTTGGGCGTTTAATAGAATTAAGAAAGTAAAAAATATCTGCAAAATAGAATTAAGCGAAACATAAAGCCATCATGAGCAAATTAAAAGTTAAAGAGGAAAAAAAATTTGCAAAAACAGAAGAGGAAGGCGAAATTTTTAATCAAGACGGCGAATTGGTTGTTGATATTTTTGAAACGCATTCTGATTTTGTTGTTTTGGCTGCCATCGCCGGCGTGCAGATAAAAGATCTGGATATTTCTGTTGAAAAAGACATGATGGTTATAAAAGGAAGCAGGGAAAATCCCCACGCTGACCCGACAAAAAAATATTTTTATCAGGAATGCTATTGGGGGCCTTTTTCAAAAAAGGTGGTTTTGCCAGATAATCTGGATGTGGAAGAGGCAAATGCCCAGATGGACAAGGGACTGCTGACAATAAGCATCCCTAAAACAGCAAAAGCAAAAGGGGAGAAAATAGGCGTAAAAGAGGCATAAAATTTAAACCAAAACACCCTTTGAAGGGTGTTTTTTAATAAACCTGAACGGCTCACTCCTAGTGAGCCGTTCAATTGCTATGTGCCCTCGACAGGACTCGAACCTGTAATCCTTGCGGAACGTGCTCCTAAGGCACGCGCGTATTCCAATTCCGCCACGAGGGCATTTGATATTATTTATATCAAAAAATCTTATCTTGAGCAATAAAAAACGCCCCCTGCGGGCGTCTTTAAATTATTCATTTTATACTCCTAATAGTTGACGAATCATTGCGTAGGCGAACTCTGCCAAAATTATTAAGGCAGTTCCAATAACGCATGCAAAAACCGCAGTTTTCGCCGTTTTTACTCTTTCAGGAGCTCCTGCAGCTGTAAGATATAGAATGCCCGCAATTACCCATCCGATAACTACAATCGAAATGCCAACACTCAGAAATGCTGACTGGATCTTTGCCATCATGTTGTCTACATTGGCTTGCGCGAAAGCGTAAGCCGGAGCAGCCAATAGAACAAGAAAAATAGAAATTTTTTTATTCATGTTTGCTTATCCCCACCTTTCAAAACTCGCAAAAGTTCTAAAAGGTGGGGAGAAATTTATACTCCCCGGAAAAGCGCGTTGCTGATAATGGTAATCGCAGAATATGCAAGAATTACGATAGCTGTTCCGCCGACTGCAGAAAACAAAGCTGTTTTTGCTGTTTTAAGCTTTCCGGGATCGCCTTGGGCGCTCAAAAAAAGAATTCCTGTTACCACCCAAAGAATCACAATTATAATTGTTGCAACCAGCCACACAACCTGCGCAACATTTTGTGCCATCTGAGTAATGCTGACAATTCCCCCTTCTCCCTGCGCTGAAGCCAACAAAGGCAAAGTTATAAGTCCGATTGCTAAAACAAAAATCTTTTTATTCATATAATCATTTAACCCACCGGGCGCTTCGGCCCGGTGGGAAATTTGTGATTTTAGAGAACGCTCTCTACGACTCTGATCATCGTGAACGCCAAAATTCCAACAACAACACCTGCGACTCCCCAGATAAAGGCTGTTCTTGCCTGAGCGATTTTATCCGGATTTCCTCCGGAAACCAGGAATAAAATACCTGCGATAACGAAGGCGACTACTGCGATAATTGTAAATACAATCCAAACAGCGTTTGCAATTTTTTGTCCAAGGCCCGTTAAGTCGGTTGTGACGCTTGGGACGGGTCCGCCGATCTGAGCGCACGCCAAAACTGGCGCAACCAATATGCCGAGAACTAATAAACTAAATAAATATTTATTCATTTTAGGATTTTATAATTCTAGTATTAGTCGACCTTTTAAGGTTTTAACATTTTTATGCTCCCAACATGTTTTCAATCAGGTATACAATTCCTTCAGCAAGCAAACCGATAGAAATTCCGACAATCGCATAAAACAAGGCGGTTTTGGCTGTTCTTATTCTTTCCGGACTTCCTGCAGATAAAAGATATAGTATTCCGGCCACGATTATCATGATCGTCCCGAGACCGGCAATCAGTCCTCCAACCGCTCTTGCGAGGCCGAATAAGAGTTCGTGAAAGTTATCATATCCGAGCGGATTTGGGATAACAACAGCAGATGCCGTCATAGCAAAAAATAATCCGCCGGTTATAAATGGGAGTATTCTCTTCATAAAATTTACTCTATTATATCAAATAAAGTAAAATAATGGGCTGTGAATAACTTTTAATCCTTCAGACATGCGCCAGAAGCAACTTTATCGCCCTCTTCAAGCCTCATTATTCTGACCCCCTGGGTTGCTCTTCCTAAAAGAGAAATTGATTTTACGCTTGTTCTTATTACCTGGCCGTGCCTTGAAATTACTATCAGATCTTCATCATCTGCGACATCTTCCAGGATACACGCCATAACAATCGGTCCGGTTTTTGATGTAATATTCGCTGTTTTTATTCCAGAACCTCCCCTTCCCTGAAGCCTGTACTGGGAAATTTCAGTCCTCTTTCCGTAGCCGTTTTCCATCACAACGAGCAGATATTGTTTTGCGGGTTTTTTTGTTTTTTCGTCAATCGGAGGATTTTTTTCAATTACGTCCATCCCGATCACTTCGTCGTTTTTCTTCAAACGGATTCCCTTTACTCCGGCTGCGCCTCTTCCCATCGGCCTGATGTCTTTTTCCTTGAATCTTATCGCAACCCCGTTTTTTGTTGTCAGGATTATATCATCTTCCCCCGTTGTTTTTACAACTTTTTTAAGAAGGTCGCCTTTTTCAAGCTTGATGGCAATGATTCCGCTCTTTCTGACGTTTTCAAAATCTTTCAGTGAGGTCTTTTTAATCCTGCCGTTCTTTGTGATCATTACAAGATATTTGTACTTTTCAGCTTCCTCCTTTGTTGTAGGAACAAGTGAAAGGACCTTTTCTTCGGTGGAAAGCTCCAAAAAATTTAGTAGGCCTCTCCCTCTTGCAACTCTGTTGCCCTCGGGAATCTCATAAACCTGAGTCTGGAAAACTTTTCCGGAATCGGTGAAGAACATCAGGTTGTCGTGTGTTGAAGTGCACAAGAAGTGTTCAACAACGTCATCGCCCATTGTTTTCATCCCCATCAGTCCCTTTCCTCCTCTCTTTTGAAGCTTGTATGTTGCAGGGTTGATCCTTTTAATATATCCGCCGGTAGTTAGTGTTACGATGGTGTCTTCGAGGGGTACCAGATCAACTTCTGTGATTTCTCCCAGCTTCTGTTTGATCACTTTTGTCTTTCTTTTGTCTCCGAATTTTTCCTTTATTTCAGAAAACTCTTTTTTAATTATTGCCTTTAACTTTTCGGGGCTTTTTAAAATTGCAGTGAGCTCTTTGATAAGCTCCATTATTTGCTTTAGCTCGTCTTCGATTTTCTTCCTTTCTAAACCGGCCAGTGTTTGCAATCGCATCTCCAAAATTGCAACCGCCTGTCTTTCGGAAAGTTTGAATTTCTTTATAAGGTTTATTTTTGCATTTTCTTTATCTTCTGATTTTTTAATAACAGCAATAACCGCATCGATGTTTTTAAGTGCGATCATCAATCCCTCCAAGATATGCGCTCTTTCTTTTGCCTTGTCGAGCTCATACTGTGTTCTTCTTGTTACAACCTCTTTTCTGTGCGCGATAAAGTATGAAAGGACATCTGAAAGCGATAAAATTTCAGGCTGTATGCCGTCGACGAGGGCAAGGAGATTCAAGTGGAATGTTTTCTGGAGATTTGTGAATTTATAAAGCCTGTTTAAAATTCTTTGCGGCTGGAATCCCTTTTTGACATCGATGACTACTCTCAATCCTTCCCTGTCAGAAAGATCTCTTATGTCTTTGATCCCCTCAATTTTTTTATCTGAAACCAGGTTTGCCATTTCTTCAACAAGACTTGATTTTATAACCTGGTACGGGATTTCTGTTATTATTATCTGCTCAGATCCGTCCTTTCTTTCAGTAATCTCGGTTTTCCCGCGCATTAAGATAGAGCCCTTTCCCTGAGAGTAAGCAGAAATTATTTCTTTTTGGTCGTAAATGATTCCTCCGGTCGGGAAATCGGGTCCTTGTATAAACTGAAATAAATCGGGAGTTTCAGCATTGGGGTGGTCTAACATATATATAAGCGCGTCCGCCACCTCTGTTAAGTTATGCGGAGGGATGTTAGTTGCCATTCCCACGGCAATTCCCAGAGATCCGTTCAACAGAAGCTGTGGCATCGGAGATGGAAGGACAACGGGCTCTTTCGTCGTTCCGTCGTAGTTGTCAATGAAATTTACGGTGTCTTTATCTATGTCTCTCAGCATTTCATCTCCGATTTTGGAAAGCCGGCATTCTGTATACCTGGCAGCCGCAGCTCCGTCTCCGTCAATGCTCCCGAAGTTTCCCTGTCCGTCCACCATTGTGTATCTTAAGTTAAAGTCCTGCGCCATTCTGACCAAGCTTTCGTAAACGGCTGCATCTCCGTGAGGGTGGTAAGATTTTAAAACTTCTCCGACTACCGCCATGGATTTTCTGTGTTTAGTGTTTGACCTTAAACCAGATTCTCCCATCGCATAAAGTATTCTGCGGTGCACAGGTTTGAGGCCGTCTCTCACATCCGGCAAAGCGCGGGAAACAATAACAGACATCGCATAATCGATGTATGACTCTTTCAGCTCCTGGACGATCTCACGGGGCTTTACTTTCCCAAGATTGTTTTCGTCCTTATTTGGTTTTTTCTTTTCTTCAGCCATTTTTTATAGGTTACTGTATTTGATAAAATATCTCATTTGCAATAACGGAACCGTCCGATTGTACTGTTCCTTTTAATGTAAATCTCCACGACGGACCCTCCCAATTTTTTAGAAGATTATAAAAGCTTTCAAAATCGTAATTTTCGTCGACAACTGTGACCTGTTCCGTACAGGAGGCGTCAATACACGCTTTTTTATTTTTGTAAAATTTGGTGGATAAATCTGTTGTTACCCTCAAAGTCTCTTGGGTGTCCAGGTCTTTTGCTTCAAAAGTTTTACTGTTGCTGTCGAAAGTGTCTGCATCCGGCCATATTGTAAATGCCGGTTCTGTCTGTGGAGCCTGTTCTTCGTTATTTTTTACAGCCAGCGAAGGAATTGAAAATTTAAATTCGCTTTGGAGTTCTGAAAAACTTTTCTGAGTTGATTTTACCCAAAAAAACAGCAAAACTACGGCAATAATGCCGACAATAGACCACAAAATTATTTTTTTTCTTGACTCCGGTAGCGCTCTTAGTTTCTCGAGGTTTGCCTTGTAATCCATTTTTATGGCTCTAAAACGACAATTTCCATGCCGTCTTTTGGGAGAGCGTTGCTTTTTATCGTTAATTTATCTTGGGGGGCAATTGAATTTTTGCCCATGACTTTCAAAAATTTTGACACTTCATCAACGTCAATTTTTAGTTTTGGCAAAGCAAAATGCATCGGGATTACAATCCTTGGTTCGATTTGAGAAATTATTTTTTGCGCTTCAGTTGCAGATATTGTGTATGTTCCCCCGACAGGAATCATTAAAATATCTACGCTGTCGATTTTTTCCAGCTGTTCGTCCGTCAGCTGTTTTTGTCCTAGATCTCCCAAATGGCAGATTTTCAAATCTTCAGCTTCTATTGTGTAAATTGTGTTTGCGCCCCTTTCTTTTCCTTCAACAGAATCATGGAAAGACGGAATTCCCTGTATAAATACGCCCCTGATTTCATATTCTCCCGGCCCTGAAATAACAAAAGGGTCGCCTTTTACCGCTTTTACATTGTTGTGGTCATGATGGTCATGCGTGACTAGAACAATATCACCCGACAAATTAGGAACTTTAATTCCAGTGGCTTCATCAAATGGATCGATGACAATGCTTGCGTCATGGTCTTTTGAATTTGAAACCGATATTTGAAAACAGGAATTTCCTGCCCATGTAATTTTTGCCATGCTAATGAAAAGACTGAATGCTCTCTTTGGAGCTTCAGCAGATTATAATTAATTTTATCATAATTTGGTACGTAATTCAACTGAAAAGGGTATTGCAAATTATTAAATATAGTATATAATTGAGCTACTTTGCAAAAGCAGGAGCTATTCCTGCATTTATTATTAATACTGCTGAAAGGCAGCAGAATCCTTTAACTGAGGAGAGAAAAATTAACCTGAAGGCCAAACGGCCAAAATAATGTTAAAAGAAAATATAATTAAAAAAACAAAGGAGGCGACAACAGCACCGGTTTCAATCGGATCGACTGTTGAAGGCACGGTTGTTGCAAGGGACAGATCTGCCCTGTTTATTGATTTGGGTTCTTTCGGCACGGGAATAATCTATGGAAAAGAGTTCTATGCAGTAAAGGATACGATCAAAAATTTAAAAATCGGAGACAAAGTCTTTGCCAAAATCGTTGAATTTGAAAACGAAGACGGTTACAGAGAACTTTCACTGCGGGATGCCACAAAGGAATTGAGCTGGCAAAAACTGAAAGAAATGAAAGAAAAGGGAGAGATTATAAAGGTAAAAGTCACAGGAGTGAACAAGGGAGGGCTTCTGACAGTTTTAGACAATATTCCCGCCTTTTTGCCTGTTTCACAGCTGGCTCCGGAACACTATCCCCGCGTCGCTGATGCAGACAAACAAAAAATCCTAAAAGAGCTCCAGAAATTTATCGGCAAAACTCTGGATGTAAAAGTTTTGGACCTGCTTGCAGAAGAAAACAAGCTTATACTTTCTGAAAAAGCAAAAGCCGAAGAAAAAATAAAAGAAATCCTGAAGGATTACAAAAAAGGTGATGTCGTTGAGGGAGAAATTACAGGTGTTGCGGATTTTGGAGTTTTTATCAGATTCCCTGTTTCTGAAAAATCAGAAGATGAAGATAAAAACGCAAAATCGGGAATTGAAGGATTGATACATATTTCAGAGCTCGACTGGCAGCTGGTTGAAAATCCTGCAGAAGTTGTAAAAGTGGGCGAAATTGTAAAAGCCCAAATAATAGATATAAACAACAATCAGGTTTTTCTTTCACTGAAATCTTTAAAGAAAAATCCATGGGAGGAAATCGAGCAGAAATATAAAAAGGGAGATGTTATCGAAGGCAAAGTAATAAAATTTTCGCCATTCGGAGTGTTTATCGAGGTTTTGCCAAAGATAAGAGGACTCTGCCATATTTCGGAATTCGGCTCTCAGCAAAAAATGGAGGAATCGCTCAAAATCGGCCAGACATATAATTTTCAAGTATTGCTTATAGAACCGAAAGAACACAGAATGAGCCTGAAAATGGCAGATTAAGAAGTTGCTAATGGAAAAAGCCCCTTTTACCCGGGGCTTTTTGCTTTAAAAGAAACCTTGACAAATATCGTATCATTCTATAAAATGAGAGCATGTAATCGAATGTTGTCCTTTGAAATTATATAGACGAGGGTAAGAAATGTTTGCACAAGCAATGAAGCGGACGCCCGCCTCACAGAGGCCGGCTTTGTTAAGGATAATAATCTTGTTTGATCTCGAAAACTGCACAATCAGTCTTGGGAACACTTATGGACCTGGTGAGATTCAGCTTGGCGCGAGACTGGCAAGGTTGAGGAGCTGGCTTGAGCGCAATTTCGGCCACGTTTTGGGCGGATTTGTTTTTTCTCCGGCGCACATAGGCGAGCATTACTTGACTGTTTGCCGAAGAAACAATCTTTTTGTCATATTTTGTCCAAAAGAATGTCTTGAAATACCGGAGTATGAAATAAAAAAGGGTAAAATGATAACTGTGAGAGACACAGTAGACTCCACGCTGATGGAGTTCGGAAAAATGATGTTTGATCACTCAGATGCAAATTGTTTATGCCTTGTAAGCGGCGACGATGATTTTGTGCCTCTATTGGAGGCGGCCAAAGAAAGAAACATAAAAAGAATTATCGTACCCCCTACGCTGGGGTCCTTGTCAAAAAGAGCAAAAGGATTGGTCCGTTTAGCGGACCAAGAAAACGGGAGAAAATTGGTTTTTCCTCTCGACCGGATGTAATGCAACGAGAAACGTTGCTTTTTTTTGTGTCTTGACAAAGCACAAAAAACTGGTAAACTCTAAAACAGTTCGTTGACTTAAGATTTAAACTCAGACCCAAGCGAGAGGAGATGTTTTATGTCTCGAAAGATGGAAAAGATTGAGGATTTCAATGATCCCAAGCTGAAGATTTTGTCGGGAGCCGGCGTGAGAGTGCCGAAACTTCCGAAAGCCCTCAGCAAAGAGGACACCCCTGAAGATCGGGTTACTCTGATCACAGAAGGCGTTCGGCAGATTTCAAACGATGTTCCCGAGGCTTTCAACTATCTTCGGACACTTGAAAGCTGGATCAAAGGAAAGAAATCAGCCCTCGAAAGGAAGATCGCTGTTCGGGAGACTCTGCAACGCAAAGAGGAAATGGAGAGGTATATCGAAGATTGCCTTTTCCTCGAAGAGGAGTTTTTTAGGGCGGCAGCTGCGAAGGCGTACCTTAAATGCAGTCTGGAGCAGACTTTTGCTTCGACTGAAGAGGCGCACCTCATGCTTGCCGACCTGACAAAAAGAAAAATCCTCGTCCCCGTCAGCGGCGGAGCAATCGAGGTGGGTTTTCAAAGGTACAATTTCGGAGATTTTGGACTGGACTCCGACGATCAGGAGGAAATTCAGTCCGTCATTTCCAACTTTTCCCGTTCTCTGAAAAAGCTCGTTCGCGAGCAACGCGAAAAAAGCGTAGAGGACATCAAACGGCAGGTTACGAGAACTCCAAAAGAGTTCTTCGAGAAGGAGCCCGTGCCGGGCAAATACGTTCTCACCGTGCCTGCGGAGAGTTACGATCGTGACGGAACGCCTGGATGGAGAGCGGGCGGAGAGATCCTCTTTGAAGTCCGCGGAAAGGAAATCATTCCTGTTCAGGGAGTCGGTCAGATCGAAGCAAGCATTGTTTCGATGGTGGAAAAGGAAATCCGCTTGCGGCACGACCAGATCCACTGGGACAGGCACCCCGGAGCAGGAGCTGCGTTTCCCCGGACCGTTAATGGGATGATGGCAAATCTCCAAATCCCGAAAGATGAGGCAGAGGATCGCCTGAGAAAGATCCAGTCGCTCTGGTATATGATCCGCCGCGCGCGAGAACACTCGCGAGACCAAGAGCGTCTCATTAAAATCAGGGACGAGGAGTATGCCTCAGAGGCCACGATTTCTCCAAAGGAATTCTTCGGAATCGGCGGCGATGGCGTCCGGAAAGACGGAGTTGCCCTTCTCGTTTTCGAGGGGGCATTCAACTGCGGAAAAGCCGTTCCCGTATACAACATTTTCTTGCTCGTTGAGAGAAAGAGAATCGACGGGACCGATTCGATCCGCATTGTGAAATATCCGGAACATTGCGCTCCGGTTCTCTCTCCGTTTTTCCACGAAACTCAGCCCAAGTGGTATGCCTCGGGA
>JAKLDQ010000009.1 GCA_022703425.1 Patescibacteria group bacterium
AGAACAGTAAGGTCATATAGAAATCAAAAATACGATAAACTTGAAATAATAATAGTTGTAAATAACTCGACTGACAAAACCTACGAGATCGCAAGAAAGATTTCTGATAAAGCGGTGAATATTAAAAAATGCCTTAGTGTCAGCCAGGCAAGGAACATTGGCGCAAAAATGGCCTCGGGGGAAATTTTAGTCTTTTCAGACGCTGATACCTGCCTTGAGCGGGGCGGCATTAAAAAAGTAATCGGAATAAACAATAAGACGATAGGAATATTTTTAGGAAAAAGACGGGAAAAGAGTTTAGCAGGGAAGATTTTTGTTTTTTACAAAAACCTTGGCCACAGGATTGGTTTGTATAAATCTGCAATATTCGGAATTTTTTTCTGTCATCGGGATATCTTTTTTGAAATAGGCGGGTTTAATGAAAACAGAAAAATTGCGGAGTTTGCAGATTTTATAAAAAGAGCTTTAAAGTCAGGCGCAGAATACAAATTAATAGAAAAACCGTTTGCCGTTACCTCTCTCAGAAGATTTGAAAAATCGGGCTATATAAATGAATATTTGTTTTGGGTAAAATGGCGGACCCTCTCACTTTTCGGAAAAGCGGAAAAATTAGAAGATAAATATTTTGAAAACTAAAATGTATCAATTAAACAAATTTGAAAACGGATTGAGGCTGATTACAGTTCCGATGCAGCATTCGAACAGTGTCACCGTATTAATATTGGTTGGAACCGGATCTAAGTACGAAAAGAAAGATGTAAATGGAATATCCCATTTTCTAGAGCACATGTTTTTTAAAGGAACAAAAAAGCGTCCGACAGCCCTGAAAATTGCAGAAACACTTGATATGGTCGGAGGAGAATATAATGCATTTACGTCGAAAGAAATTACCGGCTTCTGGGCAAAAGTTGATAAAAAACACTCAGATGTCGCACTGGACTGGATTGCTGATATGTTTCTGGAGTCGAAATTTGAGGAAAATGAAATTCAAAAAGAGAAGGGAGTCGTCATAGAAGAATTAAATATGTATTTGGATACGCCCACTGCCTATGTTTCTGAATTATGGGAAAAGCTTTTATACGGAGACCAGCCGGCGGGATGGAGGATTGTTGGGGAAAAGGAAAATATAACAGATTTCAACAGGCAAAAAATTCTGGACTATTATCATTCTCATTATTCATCTGGAAATACAATAATATGTGTTGCCGGGAATATCAATGAAGGTGAAACAAAAAGCAAAATTGAATCGCTTTTTCAAAAAATTGAAAAAAGAAGCCCAGGAAGCAAAGTTAAGGTAATAGAACAGCAAAACAAGCCGGAAGTTTTGGTATATGAAAAGAAGACAGACCAGACGCATCTTTGCCTGGGCGTGCGCACATATGACTTGTTTCATCCCCAAAGATATGCTGTTTCTCTTTTAGCAACAATTCTGGGCGGAAATATGAGTTCGAGGCTTTTTACCGAGGTGAGGGAGAAAAGGGGGCTTGCATATTATGTGCATACTTCTGCTGATGCAAGCAGCGACGCGGGATTTCTCGTAACGCAGGCAGGAGTGGATAACAATAATTTCGAAAAGGCAGTAGAGGTAATTGTAAAAGAGTATAATAAGCTCAAAGCAGAAAAACTGGATGAAAAGGAGCTTCAAAAAGCAAAGGATTACAAAAAAGGAACAATGTCATTATCTCTTGATTCCTCTGACAGTCTTGCGTCTTTTTTCTCTATGCAGGAATTAATAGAAGGGAAAATACTTTCCCCCGAGCAAAAATTTGAGCTGATTGACAGAGTTACTGTCGAAGATATCCAGAATGTCGCAAATGATATTTTTGTCCCTTCAAAATTAAATCTTGCAGTAATAGGTCCGATTGAAGAGGTAAAAAAATCTAAATTAGAAGATTTGTTAAAAATATGAACCATGAGCATTCTTTAAATATATCTTGGGGAACAATAATAAAGATTTTTTTGGCAATCTTTATTTTTTATGTGATTTATATGGCAAAGGAGATTGCAATATGGTTTTTCTTTGCCTTGATCATATCTATCCTTTTAGAACCGGCAATAAATTTTCTGCGATGGCTTAAATTGCCAAAATTTGTTTCAGTTGCACTGGTTTATCTCTCAATTTTCGGCGTTTTAGGGCTTTTGATATACTCGATGGCGCCGATTTTTACGTATGAAATCAAGGAATTTCTTGGAAATGTTCCCAGATATTTTGGCCAAATAAGTCCGTTCTTGAGCCAGTTCGGGATATACACCGCTCAAAATCTTCAGGATTTTTCCAGACTATTAACTGACAACCTGCAGGAAAGCTCGACAAGTATAATAAACGCCGTGATAGCCTTTTTCGGCGGACTCGCATCAACGATATCAATACTCACACTGGCTTTCTTCCTTTCATTGGAAGAGAACGGGCCGGAAAGATTTCTTATTCTCCTTACCCCAAAAAAGTATGAGGACTATGTTGTTTCGCTTTTCCAAAGAGTGCAGGCAAAAGTTGCGGGATGGTTTGGCGCCAGGCTCCTTGCCTGTGCTTTTGTGGGGGCGGCATCATTTGTTATTTTTTATATTTTTGGAGTCAAATATGCCTTTTCTCTGGCATTGCTCTCAGGTATTTTAAATTTTGTTCCATATATCGGCCCGCTTATCACAAGCGTTGTGGTTTTTGTTTTCATAATCGTCTCAACCGGGTCGTGGGAGACAGTTGCGTTTGTGCTTATTGCCATACTTATTGTCCAACAGCTGGAGAACGTATTGATAACGCCCATGCTTATGAAAAAAATGCTGGATCTTCCTCCAGCACTTGTGTTGATTGCATTGCTCGTCGGCGCGCAGGTTTTTGGATTTTTGGGCACTATCTTTGCAGTTCCAGTATTCGGAATTGTTTACGAATTTGCCAAAGAATTTCTGGAAAAAAATAGAAACGAGTCCGAAGACTAGTATATCAAGTAGGCGCTTACTAATATAACAACAATTTGTGATGCCCATCTTAAAAAATGAGGCATTTTTATATGTTTTAAAAAATGTATTTTTTGGTGGAATGCGCGGTGTTGCTGGGTCAACCTGTTTGGGAAAAGTATTCCCAAAAAATCCAGTCCGTCCGGAATTATGGAAAAAAGAGACACAAAAGTTATCCTTAAATCCATTGATAAAAACAAAATAAAAGCCAAAGGCGCTAAAAGATCAATGGATACTTTTAAAAATTCAGGAATGCTGTTTTTCCAATCCCTGCTTTTTATTTTTTCTATTGAGTATTCTGTATGAGGGATAATATCTAAGACATAGTGGCTAAGAAAACTTAAAAGTATGGCAATCGGCAAACTTTTTACTGCTGTGCCGATCAGGGCACCCAAAAAAAGGTGGGCTGCTAAAATCATGGAAATTTGAAATAAATTCTGATAATATTGATTAAGTAATTATACTATATTATGTTTGGCAGGAAAAAAAAGTTTTATCTGACAACAACGCTTCCCTATGTAAATGCAGATCCGCACATCGGTTTTGCCCTGGAAATAATCCAGGCGGACGTCATTGCCAGGTTTCGGAAAAAGCAGGGCTATGAAGTTTTTTTTAATACAGGGACAGACGAGCATGGCCTGAAGATTTTACGGAAAGCCCAGGAAGAACAAATTGATCCTAAAAAATACTGCGATATCTATGCTGAAAAAAATAAAAAATTAAAATCCGCCCTAAACCTCAGTTATACAAATTTTATAAGAACCACAGATGAGCATCACATAAGGGCAGCTCAGGAATTTTGGAGCAGGTGTGCCGATTCGGGGGATATATATAAGAAGGCGTACAAGATAAAATATTGTGTTGGATGTGAACTTGAAAAAACTGAGTCGGAGCTCGAAAACGGAAGATGTCCGATTCATCCAGACAGGCAATTAGAGGAGATAGAGGAGGAAAATTATTTCTTCAGATATTCAAAATATCAGAATAAGCTTCTTGAACTGTACAAAAAAAATGCCAATTTTGTGATTCCTCAATCAAGGCAGAATGAAATAACGGAATTTACAAAAAACGGTTTGAAAGATTTCAGTATATCAAGATTGAAAGAAAAAATGTCTTGGGGAATAGAAGTTCCAAATGATAGAAATCATGTAATGTACGTTTGGTTTGATGCGCTTGTAAACTATATATCTGCATTAGGCTGGCCGGATGATCCAAAATTCAAGGAGTTTTGGCCGGGAACCCAATTCGCCGGAAAGGATAATTTAAGGCAACAGTCTTCAATGTGGCAGGCGATGCTTTTATCAGCAGGGCTTCCTCTCTCAAAGCAAATTTTTATACACGGATTTATTACTGCAAACGGCCAAAAAATGTCCAAAAGCCTGGGCAACGTAATAGACCCTTTGGAGCTTGTTTCAAAATACGGAACAGACGCAGTGCGTTATTATTTGCTTCGCGAAGTTTCTCCAACAGAAGACGGAGATTTCTCTTATGGAAAATTTGAGGCAAAATATAACAGCGATCTTGCAAGCGGGATAGGAAATCTGGTTTCCAGGGTTTTTGGCATTGCTTTAAAAACAGAAAATTTTGATTTTTTACTTCCAAATGTTTTTTCAAACAAGGAACTTAAAAAATCTTTATCTGAAGCTGAAAAGAAATATTTAACAGCTCTAAATGAGTTTCGGTTTAACGACGCTCTGTCTGCAATCTGGGAAGTCATCTCAACTTGCGACAAATATATAAATGAAGAGAAGCTGTGGGAAACGAAAAAAATTGCTGTCTTACAGGACCTTCTTCTTGCTTTATTGCGCATTAAAGAGCTTCTTTTTCCTTTTATGCCCGAAACTTCAGAAAGAATTGAAAAATCTCTATCAGAAAAAAAAGCCGAAGCTCTATTTCCCCGGCTGAACAAATAAAAAAGCCTGGCAAGATTGCTAGGCTATTGTTTTTAACATAGTTTGGTCGAGACGGCCTTCGTTTACAATAAACTGTGCGCTTTCATTTTGTGCGTCCAACAAATAAATGGACGCGCTTTTTGTCATGTGCTTAAATCCAAGTCCGGACATCAGCTGGCGTCCGGCAAAAAACAGCGTTCCTTCTATATGAAGCTTAATGTATGGCCACGCCAGTTCATGGATATCTTCCCACGCTTCGTACTCCTCTTTAGAAATGTCGTCCATTTTTTCGTCTATTGTTGCATACCATTTGTTTCCCTTTTTGTGCATGCTAACTTCATCGCCCGGAAAAGATGAGTATTTGAAGGGAATTCCCTGCAACGCTTCGCGCACGCCGTAAAAAGTTTCGCGAAACCTTTTCCCTCGTGCAATTATAATGAAGTTGATTTCAAAGTGTACTCTCAGCCAGGCGAAGAAACCTCCCATATTCGGATACAGCGAACCGATTGCCTCCTCAGTAAGACCTGGATCGTACCCGACGTCTCTTGTAACGTGAGTGGCCAGGAAATAGGACATTTGTTTATCCTCTTAAAGTTGTTAATGTTCTCGGGAACCTTTGTTGTAATTCTATTTACTATCTTGTATTTTGTCAACACAACAGGTTGCATTTTTCTGGCATTTTCCTTAATATATATCAAAGCATACGCCTATCTTCGTTCTTTCAAAAGGAAAATATCATGCCTCAGGTTTTCTACACAGTCCTGCCGTTCGCAGTCGTCGTTGTGATGGTGTTTGTCTATGTTTATTCGCTTATCTATCCCGAAGACAAAAAAATCAAAAGTTCAGACTTAGCGCTTCGGAAGGCAAAGGAGAAAGATACGTCGTCTTGACAAAGGTAGAATTTTAGATATGATATAACAAGTTCTTTCACTCAGTCCTATTTTACCATTGGAGGGTAAAATGCTTGTTCTATCGCGTAAAACCGGTGAATCCATTACAGTAGGCGAAGGAATTGTTATCACAATTGTCGCCATCAGAAGCGACAAAGTCCGGCTTGGAATCCAAGCGCCACCCGATGTTGCCGTTCACAGAACGGAGGTGGTGAAAGCAATCGGAGAAACGCAAGAAAAAGAAAAAAAGAAGGACAGTAAAGCAGAGGCATAACCAATCTCGGCAGGAGCATACGCTACCTGCCTTTTTTATGGTAAAATTCTTAATATGATAATAGACACTCATTCGCATTTAAATTTTAAAGCATACGAAAAAGACAAAGATAAAGTTTTAAAAAGAACTCTTGAAAGCGGGATATGGATGATAAATGTTGGAACAAAGTTTGAAACAAGCAGGAGCGCTGTTGAATTGGCTGAAAAATATGAGCAGGGGGTTTATGCGGCAATCGGGATGCATCCGATTTTTGCATCCGCAGAATTTCAAAAGATAAAAACAGATCCGGAAGAAGGGGAGTTTTTAATCAAGGAAGAAAATTTTGAAAAAGAAAAATATTCAGAACTGGCAAAGTCAAAGAAAGTCGTTGCAATCGGAGAAATCGGTCTGGACTACTATTATAAGCCTAAAACGAAAACAAGACTGGAAGAATTCAAATCAAAACAAAAAGAAATATTTCAGCAACAGCTTGATCTGGCGCGGGAGTTTGATTTGCCGGTAATTGTGCATTGCAGAATGGCTCACGAAGATATTCTTAAAATTTTAAATTCGCAGATAGCAGTAACATACAAAAAAGTAAAAGGCGTTGTACATTGTTTTACGGGAACATTGGATGAAGCGAAACAATATGCGGGGTTGGGATTTTATATTGGCGTTAATGGAATAATTTTTAAATACAATATTGACGATGTTATCAGAGAAATTCCTTTGGATAAGATTCTTGTCGAAACAGATTGCCCGTATTTGACTCCTCCGCAGGAGGGAAAGGATACCAGAAACGAGCCGATTTTTATAAAGCACGTAATACAAAAGATTGCAGACCTGAAAGGAACCGGTTTTGAGGATGTTGCGGGCAAGACAGCCGAAAACGCCCGGAATTTGTTTAAAATATAGACAAATTTCAACGGCTCACCCGGGGATGAGCCGTTGAAATGCTTAGCCGTAAACGGCTCAATCGTCCGTTGAGCCGTTTTTTGAGGCAAAAAAGGGCTTCAAATTTCCTCTGAGTGTGCTATCATAACAATAATTCAAGATTTTTATGAAAAAATACAATCCAAAGAAAATTGAGGCAAAATGGCAGAAAAAATGGTATGGCTCCAAAGTATTTTCAGCCCAATATTCCTCCAGAAAGAGGAAGTTTTATCTTTTGGTAGAGTTTCCCTATCCTTCAGGAGACGGTCTGCATGTCGGACATTGCAGAAGTTATACGGCTTTAGATATCATTGCTAGAAAGAAAAGAATGGACGGATATAATGTTTTATTTCCGATAGGATGGGATGCTTTCGGACTGCCCACAGAAAATTATGCAATTAAAAAAGGTGTTCACCCCTCTATTGTAACAAAAAAGAATACAGATAATTTCAGGCGTCAGATGAAGAGTCTGGGATTGTCTTTTGACTGGACAAGGGAGGTTAATACGACAGATCCTAAATATTACAAATGGACACAGTGGATTTTTTTGCAGCTTTTTAAAAATGGCCTGGCCTATAAAGCAAAGATTGCCATTAACTGGTGTCCTTCATGCAAAATCGGCCTGGCAAACGAAGAAGTGGTGGATGGAAAATGTGAGAGATGCGGAACAAAAGTTGAGAAAAAAGATAAAGAGCAATGGATGATAAAAATTACAGAATACGCCGAGCGCCTGATAAATGATTTGAGTTCTGTTGATTATCTCGAAAAAATAAAAATCCAGCAGAAGGATTGGATTGGAAAATCAGAGGGAGCGCTCATAAAATTTCAGGTTGAGGGTGCTTCAGAATTTATCGAAGTTTTTACAACCAGGATTGATACAATTTTTTCGGGCACGTATGTTATTTTGTCGCCCGGGCACGCCTTTGTTGATAAATGTAAGGATAAGATTGAAAACTTGGAAGAAGTTTTAGCTTACAAAGAAAAATCCAAAAATATTTCAGATATTGAGAGGACAAAAGAAGAGAAAGAAATTACGGGGGTTCAGTTAAAGGGAATTTTTGTGCAGAATCCGGCAACAGGGGAGAAAATGCCGGTTTGGATCGCAGATTTCGTATTAGAACAGTATGGAACGGGCGCAGTATTTGCCGATGCTCACGACAAGAGGGATTTTGATATGGCAAAAAAATACGGCATTCCTTTAAGAACTTCGATTGAGCCTGGGGATTCATCTGTTGCCGACAAGGTAAAAAATCTGGAAATTTGCTTTGAGGGAGACGGCAAATTGTACAATTCAATGCAGTTTAATGGTTTAACCTCGGATCAGGCGAGGCCGATGATAATTTCCTGGCTTAAAGCAAAAGGTTTTGCAGAGCCGAAAACCAGCTATAAATTGAGAGATTGGGTTTTTTCGCGCCAGCATTATTGGGGCGAACCCATCCCGATGATCTTCTGTGAAAAATGCGGCTGGCAGACAGTTGAAGAAAAAGATCTTCCTGTCGAATTGCCTAAAGTTAAAAAATATGAGCCCACCGACACGGGAGAGTCTCCTTTAGCTTTAATTCAGAGATGGGTAAATGTAAAATGTTTAAAGTGCAAAGGAAATGCAAAAAGAGAAACAGACACAATGCCAAATTGGGCAGGTTCTAATTGGTATTATTTACGATATATTGATCCAAAAAATAATAAAGCGCTCGCAGATAAAAAAGAAGTTTCTTATTGGATGCCCGTTGACTGGTATAATGGCGGAATGGAACATACAACTTTGCACTTGCTCTATTCAAGATTTATTTTTAAATTCTTGTGGGATGTGAAAGCTGTTCCTAAAAATGTTGGTTCAGAACCTTATAGAAAGAGAACTTCTCATGGGATGATTTTAGGAGAAGGAGGCGTTAAAATGTCAAAATCAAAGGGCAATGTGGTAAATCCTGATGACGTAGTAAAACAATTCGGGGCCGACACTCTCCGTGTTTACGAAATGTTTGTGGGACCGTTTGACCAAATGATTCCTTGGGATACAAAAGGAGTAATTGGAGTCAGGAGGTTTTTGGAGAAAATTTATAATCTGGCTTCAGACCGGGGAACAGTAATGAATGGAAGCAGAGATTTAAAAAAGCATTTGCACAAGACAATTAAAAAAGTTTCAGAAGATATCTTGGCGATGAAATTTAATACTTGTGTCAGTTCGCTGATGGAATTTGCTAATGCGTGGCAGTCTTCGGAAGATACCTTGTCGAGGAACGATTTCGCCGACTTTTTAAAGATAATTTCTCCCTTTGCGCCTCATCTGGCAGAAGAACTCTGGCAAAACTCGGACTTCAAAGGATTATGCTGTATGCAAAGCTGGCCGAAGACAAATAAGAAACTGATTGAAGAGGAAAAAGTCTTATTAATAATCCAGGTTAATGGAAAGGTTCGCGACAAAATCGAAGTCAGGGCAAACATGATAAAGGAAGATGCAGAGAAAATTGCTTTGGGCAGTGAAAAAATAAAATTGTTGATTGCAGAAAAAGAAATCAAAAAAATTATTTTTGTGCAAAACAAACTCTTAAATATAGTCGTTTAGTTCTATGAAAAAAGAAATTTTATTGGGAAACGAGGCAATTGTGCGGGGAGCGCTCGATTCGCGGGTCAGTTTTGTTTCGGGATATCCGGGGTGTCCGTCGGCTGAAATAGGAGAGGAGTTGCTGAAAATCGCCGGTGAAAAAAACATATACGCAGAGTGGGCAGTAAATGAAAAAGTTGCCCTTGAGTCAGCAATCGGCGCCAGCTTTTCGGGATTGCGTTCAATTGTAAATATGAAGAGCTTTGGGATAAACGTCTGTTCAGACAGTTTATTGCCTTTGGCTTACACGGGAACAAAAGGAGCGATGGTAATTGTTGTTGCAGACGATCCTTCGTGCTGGAGTTCCGCACAGTCAGAACAGGACTCACGGGGGTATGCATATTTGTCTCGAATTCCTTTTTTGGAGCCGTCAGACCCGCAGGAGTGCTATGACTTTACCAAGCTGGGTTTTGAAATATCAGAAAAATTTAAAACTCCTGTAATTTTGAGGACGACAACAAGGGTTGCCCATCAAAAAATGCCTGTTGAATTTTCGGGAGAGGAGTATATTCCGCAAAAAGGCGAGTTTGTCAAAAACCCAAACCAGTTTGCAACGATGCCTCCCAGGGTTCTTGAAATGAAAAAAGAGCTTTTTGAAAAGCTAGAAAAAATAGAAGATTTTGCCGAAAGCTCGAGAGCAAATGTTCTCTCTGTAAATAAAAAAGCAAAGATTGGAATAATTGCATCGGGTGCCTCATATCTGCATGCGCTAGAAGCGATTGAAATGCTAGGAATAGAGGCTTCCGTGCTAAAGCTTGGATTTTTTTATCCTTTGCCAAAAAAGACCATCGGTAAGTTCATCGAAAAATTAGACCAGGTTCTTGTTGTAGAAGAAGTGGATCCGTATATTGAAAAAGAAATTTCAATTATTGCCAAAAATGCAAACAGCAAATTAAAAATCTTCGGACGGGAACTCTTTCCTGTGTCAGGAGAGCTTGATGTCGAAAAAATTTGCATTGCTTTAGCTAAAGTCAGCGGTAAAAAATTTAAACCATTCGATTCAAAGCCGGTTGAACTTCCAAGGCGGACAGCGCGCCTTTGTGATGGCTGCCCATATTGGCATGTTTTCCCCGTATTGAAAAGAGTTGCGCCCGAAAGTACGATATATGGCGGAGATATTGGGTGTAATATGATTGCCGGGCTCCCTCCGCACAATATGCAGGATTATTTGTTTTCAATGGGCGCTTCTCTTGGTATTTCACACGGAGTTAGCAAATCTACAAACCAAAAAATTATTTCAATAATGGGAGATGGAACATTTTTCCATGCGGGCATCCCAGGACTGATAAACATCGTCTATAATAAATCAAACCCGCTTATTATTGTTTTGGACAACAGGATCACTGCAATGACAGGACATCAGCCAAATCCGGGAATGGGAAAAACAGGAATGGGAGAAGACTCAGGCCAAATTAAAATAGAGGAAATCGCCAAAGCTTGCGGGGTAAAGCACATTAAAGTGCTCGACCAGATAAATGTTAAGGAATTTGAAGAAGCTGTAAAAGATTTCATGGGTAAAGGAGAAGTTTCTTTGATAGTCTGCCGGCGCATCTGTGCTCTGCTGGAAAGGAGAATGCAGAAAGGCTTAAATAAAGAAAAAGTAAACTAATATGGAAAAAAATTTCAACATTATTTTAACAGGTGTGGGCGGACAAGGAATAATTACTCTTCTTTCTTTGATTAATGAAGCGGCATTAATTGAAAGTTATGATGTCAAATCATCTGAATTACATGGGTTATCACAAAGAGGCGGAAGTGTGGAGGCTCACGTCAGATTTGGCAAGAAAGTTCTTTCTCCTCTTGTGCCTAAGGGCTCAGCAGACCTGGTAATCGGAATGGAGATGATTGAGAGCTACAGAGAAACGGGAAAAGCCGGAGAAAAGGCAAACTTCCTTGTAAACCGGTTAGTTTCTCCTTTTCAGGGTTCGTCATCTGCTGAAGAAATTGAAGCAAAACTGAAAGAAGCCGCGGGGAACAGGCTTCATCTTGTTTCTGCCTCTGAAATATGTAAGAATGAACTTCAAAACGAAGTGGTAATGGGGCTATATCTTTTGGGTTATGCAGTTAACAAAAAATTAATACCACTGATGGAAAAATCAGTAATTGAGGCCGTAAACAAAATTATTCCCCAGAAATATCTTGAGTTAAATTTAAAGGCGCTGAATCTTGCGAACGTTGCGGATTAATTATGGTTAAAAAAGTTGTTATAGCTGCTGCGGGACAGGGAACCCGCATGCTGGAGCTTTCCAAGGATAAATCTAAACATTTGATTGAAGTTAAAGACAGGCCTTTTCTCGCCTATTTGCTTGATAATTTGTTATCAGCGGGGTATAGGG
This sequence comes from Patescibacteria group bacterium, assembly GCA_022703425.1. Classification (GTDB taxonomy): domain Bacteria; phylum Patescibacteriota; class Minisyncoccia; order Minisyncoccales; family Staskawiczbacteraceae; genus JAKLDQ01. The sequence goes on from JAKLDQ010000009.1 coordinate 11,859, forward strand.
AGTTGATTTTGGTTGTCGGGTTCAAAGTGGAATTAATGGAAGACTTTGTAAATTTTTATGAAGCCCCTAAAGGTATTTTTAAAAAAGATTACAAAATAACGATTGTGAACCAAACAGAAATTCTTGGTCCGAAGGAAAAAGAATACGGAACGGCCTGCCCTGTAAAATGCGTTGAAAATATTATAGGAGACGAAAATTTTATATACCTTTACGGAGATAACTTGTTTTCGGTTCAGGATTTAAAATCAATGAATATCGATGACAGTTTCTGTTATGTCGCAGGATTAAAACATTCAAATCCGGAAAAATATGGAGTTCTAATAAAAGATGGAGATGACTTTCTTGAAAAAATAATAGAAAAGCCCAGGGAGTTTGTCGGAGACCTGATTAATGCCGGTCTTTATAAATTTACCGCAGATGTTTTCGAAAAAATATCAGAAATTAAAAAATCAATCAGAGGTGAATATGAAATTACAGACGCCATCTCGCTTCTGGCAAACGACAAAAAAGTGAAAATTAGGATAATAAAAGACTTCTGGCTTGATTTCGGAAGTCCTGACGACATAAAAAGAGTCTCAGATTTTTTAAAAGATGGAGCTGATAAAGTCTTCACAAAAAAAACTGGATAAAGCTGCCGGCATTCTCAAAAAAGGCGGAGTGGTAATTTTTCCGACAGACACAGTTTACGGCTTTCTTGCAGATGCCACAAATGAAAAAGCTGTCAGCAAAATATTCTCGATTAAAAATAGGCCAAAGACCAAACCTTTGCCTGTTTTTATTAAAGATATAGATATGGCAAAAGAGATTGCCGAAATAAATGAGGGGCAGGAAAAAATCCTGAAGAAAAACTGGCCGGGCAAGTTTACTTTCATTTTGGGGTTTAAAAAAAACGCAAAATACAAAATTTCAAAACTGGCCGTTGGAGAAGGGACAATCGCTCTCCGCATGCCAAAATACAGACTGTTAAATGATCTGTTAAATAAAATTGATTTCCCTCTGGCACAGACATCTGTGAATCTTTCTGGAATGCCTCCCATGGTTAAAATAAAAGAAATAATCGGAACTTTTGAAAATCAAAAAATAAAACCTGATTTGATTTTCAACGCAGGAGACTTAAGCAGAGGCAAACCCTCACAAATTGTAGAACTCATATCCGGACAAGGCCAGATTTTAAGGTAATTGACAAAAAAGCCGATAATGTTAAATCGGCTTTTTTGTTTGAATAAGGTTTGCAATTTATATATACTGAATAATAATTTAAAACCTATGGCAAAGCTAAAAAACAAAGATTCCCAAATTGCAAAGTTAATTGACCTCGAGCTGGAGAGGCAAAAAACCTCTCTTGAGATGATTCCTTCAGAAAACCATTCTTCTCCTGCGGTAAGGGAGGCTCTGGGATCTATACTTACAGATAAGTATGCCGAAGGCTACCCTGGAAAGCGGTATTACGCAGGATTAAAATACTATGATATTTTAGAAGACATTTGCAGGGAAAGGGCGAAAAAGCTTTTTAAAGTAGTACATGCAAATGTTCAGCCTTATTCGGGTTCGCCCGCAAATGCCGCGGTTTATATGTCTGTTTGCGAGCCGGGAGACACAATTATGGGATTGGCTTTGCCGATGGGCGGGCATTTAACGCATGGATGGAAGGTGAATTTTTCTGCAAAGTTCTTTAAAGCCGTCCAGTACGGCGTAGATGAAAAAACGAGTCTCATTAATTATGATGAGGTTGAAAAGCTTGCTAAAGAAAACAATCCAAAGCTTATTTTTGTTGGAGCTACTGCTTATCCAAGAATTTTTGACTGGAAGCGTTTGGGAGAAATTGCAGACTCTGTAAACGCTTATCTTTGTGCGGATGTTGCGCATATTGCCGGACTGGTTGCCGGCGGCGCTCATCCAAGTCCCGTGCCTCACGTGCATTTGGTCTCAACAACAACCCATAAAACGTTGAGAGGCCCTCGGGGCGCTTTGATAATGGTAACGGAAAAGGGGGTCAAAAAGGATCCTGAACTTCCAAAAAAAGTTGATAAATCAGTATTTCCCGGATTACAAGGCGGCCCTCATGAAAATGCAATTGCCGGAATTGCGGTTTGTCTGAAAGAAGCGACGGCCCCCGCTTTCAAAAAATATGCGAATCAGGTGGTAAAGAATGCAAAAGCATTAGCTGAAGAACTAAAAAGGTACGGCTTTAATCTTGTTTCAGGGGGAACAGACAACCATTTAATACTGGTTGATTTAAGAAATAAAAATATCGGCGGGCCGGAAGCTCAGGACTTATTGGAAAACGCAGGAATTACAATAAACAAAAACAGCATTCCTTATGACCCTGCTCCGCCGTTTAAACCCTCGGGAATCAGGATGGGAACTCCGGCTTTAACATCAAGGGGTATGAAAGAAACAGAAATGAAAAAAATTGCAGGCTGGATAAACGAGGTTATTTCCAATCCCAAGAGCGTAAAAAAGGTCCGCGAAGAAATTAAAAAGTTTTGTAAAAAATTTCCCCTTCCAAAATGATTAATTTAGATGTGTATATTTTAAATTTTATTAATGGTCTGGCTTATCGGCGTGAATGGATTGATGCAGCCGGCGTATTTTTTGCCAAATATTCAGAGTATATTCTAGCCGCCGTTTTTATTTTTCTGCTTGCAGTTGGTTTCAGAAAATATTGGAAGATGATTTTGGTTTCTTTATTGGCGGGAGCGGTTTCGAGACTTGTTATAGGGTGGGCGATCAAAGCGTTATTTTTTAGACCACGGCCCTTTTTAACAGAAAACGTAAAACTTCTGTACGTTTACGGGGCAGATGAGTCTTCTTTCCCTTCTGGTCACGCGCTTTTCTATTTTGCGCTTTCTACTGCAATATTTGTTTATAATAAAAAGCTCGGAATAATATTTTATCTTGGAACACTCGCGATTGTTTTCTCGCGCATTTTTGTGGGCATACACTGGCCATCCGATATATTAGCCGGCGCTCTTATCGGAATTCTAGTCGGCTGGATAATCGCTAAATTTTTTAAAAAGTATGAAAATCGTATTTTCAGAAAGCCGGCAGAAAAAGAAAATAAAATTGAGCAGTAATAAAAAAAAGAGCTCCCGCGGGAGCTCTTTTTTATTTGGGAGTAACGACTATCATCAGGCGCAGACGGATGTCTGACTTATTCTTTAGAAACGGACCGGAAAAATCAAACCAAACTCTTTTAAACATTTCAAGCGAAATTTTTCTGATTCTTGCGTCGAACGGGTCGCTTAAATATATCTTTTTGTCATCCATTCCAACTGCGACAGAGTAGTGCCCGTCATCTTCAAAAAACCAATTTACTATTACGGGGATTCCTTTCTTGATATATTTTCTGATATCTGAAAGACTGGCATTCTCTCTCAAAACAGCCTTAAAGCCAAAGCTTTCTGCCGCCTTAACAATGCTTTCCGGCGGAGTTCCTTTTTTAACCGTTGAGCCGGCCATTTTTGCAATTTGCTTCTCTGACACCTTTTTCCCGTAGTAATGGAGCACTATTTTTAAAGATGCCGGACCGCAGAATCCTTCGCTTTGTCTGAAATGCTTTACCTTGATCATGTGCCCGAGGTGGGAGTTGAACCCACAATTCCGTAAGGAAACACGATTTTGAGTCGTGCGCGTATGCCAATTCCGCCACTCGGGCAAATACGTTTATATATTAACACAAATTGTGTAATTTTCAACGTTTATTTCCACGAAGCCTCGATAATCTTCTCCGGGAATTTTTCGGCTAATTTTCTGAAATTTGTGCAGGATGTTTTATGGAGAACGGCAGATCTGTATTTTGTAAGATAAGCCTGAACGCGGTCTCCGGGTTCAGGATTACAGCATTTGGCACGGTTAACAAGCATTCCCCTTTGTCCGGCAAGGTAAATCTCACGTGGCTTCTCCCTTTTTACCTGTTCTTTTTCCTCTTTTTTCCTTCGGGATTTTTCAGCGATTTCAGAAATCTTTTTTCTTAAAAAACCGGGAATTACAAAAGCAAAAGTCGGCTCGTTTTGGGTGACGATTCTTTTTATGTGCGATTTCGCCAGATTTGTTTTCACAAACTTCAGCCAGTCCCTGGAAGGCTGTTTTTTTGCATTTGTGACGACTTCAACAATATCTCCGTTTTCCAATGTATGGCTTAGTGGGACAATTTTCCCGTTTATTTTTGCAGATTCGCAATGGTTCCCAATATCGGAATGAACCGCATAGGCAAAATCTATGCATGTTGATTCTTGCGGGAGTATTATAACGTCACCTTTTGGCGTGAAAGTGAAAAGTTTGTCTGAATAAAAATCTATTTTAAATGTCCTCCAGAATTCGGGTACTTCTTCAGACCACTGCAGATTTTCTTTATCTTTTTGCAGATCTATTTTTTCCTTGTACGACCAATGGGCGCAGACACCATATTCCGCTTCTTTCTGCATCTGTTCTGTTCTTATCTGGACTTCTGATATATTTTCATCATCGCAAAATATGGTAGTGTGCAAAGATCTGTATCCATTTGGTTTGGGTTTTGCAATATAATCATTAATTTCCTCTGATATTGGCCGAAAATGCTTATGAATTATTCCAAGAACTTTATAACAGCTTTCAACATCCGGTACAATTATTCTCAACGCAACAAGATCGTGGATTTTGGAAAAATCCATATTTTTTCTTAGCAGCTTTTGATATGTGCTCCAATAAGATTTTGCCCGATAGTTTATATCAATAAAATTTACCCTTTCTTTCTTTAGAATTTTTTTTAGCCGGGGGATGAACTTTCTCAAAAATTTCTCTCTTTCCTCATATTCGTCTTTTATGTTTTCTGTAAGCCACTTGTACCTTTTTTTGAACAGATATGAAAAGGAAATATCTTCCAGCTGGCGTTTGATTTCGCTTAATCCAAGACGATTTGCAATCGGAACGTATATCTGCAGTGTTTCCAGTGAATACAGTTTCTGCTGTTCTTCAGACAAATAATGCAGAAGCTTAAGCCCGTCTATTCTTGAAAGGAGTTCGATCAAAATTACCCTGATATCGGCCCCCAAAGCAAAAAACATTTTCCGGAGATTTTCCAGTTTTTCCCTTGAGAAATTTTTCTTCTCTTTTAAATTAAGCTCCAAAGCACGCCTTATAAGACTCAGCTTTGTGATGTTTCCGACAAGATAAGAAATCTCTGAGCCGAATTTTTTTTCCAGTTCCTGCAGTTGCGTCTTTTGTAAATTCCCTGGCAGATCATCAATCACATCGTGTAAAATTCCGACTGCAATTGTTGTTGAATCAAGACCGATTCTGTCCAGCGCGGAGGCAACTCTTACGGCATGATGGATATAATTTTCCCCGGAGAGCCGGTTTTTATCCCTGTAAGCTTCTTTGGCAAACTCATAAGCATTCTCAATTAGAGTCGGATTTGAGCTTCTTTTTATGATTTTTTTGAATTCGGGCATCTTACTGCAGTTTTGTAAAATCGCATTCTTTGTTGCTGCACTTTACCTCTTTCTTTTTGGTTTCTATCAGAATGGAGCTGCATTTTTGGCAAAATTCATTTAACGGCTTGTCCCAAAGAGCAAAGTCGCATTTAGGAAATTTATCGCACCCGTAAAAGATCTTTCCCCGCTTTGTTTTTTTTGAGACCATGTTTCCCTCCTTGCACTTGGGGCACGGAACGTCGATTTTTTCTGCCTGCAACGATTCTGTATGTTTGCATTCTGGAAAAGCCGAGCAAGCATAAAATCTTCCGAACCTTCCCATTCTTTCAACGAGAGGCGAACCGCATTTCGGGCATTTTTTGTCTGTTTCCTTGTCCATGTTTTCTTTTTTTACAACCTCATATTTTTCTTTCAAATTTTTAGAAAAAGGGACATAGAAATCTTTGCAAGTTTTTTCCCAATCGTCTTTTCCCTCTGCTACTTTATCAAGTTCTTCCTCCATGTTTGCTGTAAATTGAATATCTACAACCTCGGGAAAATTTTGGACAAGCATGTCGTTTACAACAATGCCCGTCTCTGTCGGAATAAATCTTTTTTGGTCGTTTTTTGAAACATAATTCCTTTCCTGGATTGTTGCCAGTGTTGGCGCATATGTCGATGGTCTTCCAATGCCGTCTTTTTCAAGCGCCTTGATTAGTGTTGCTTCGTTATAGCGGGCGGGCGGTTCTGTAAAATGCTGTGAAGGTTTAACATCTATTAGAGCCAGATCGTCTCCTTTTTGCAAGCTCGGAAGCTCATTTTCCTCAAATTTCATCTGATAAACCCGTAAAAAACCGTCAAATTTTAAAACCTGGCCATTTGCCCGGAATGTATAATTATTTGCCGTAATATCTGCGGCAACCGCATCAAAAACCGCTTTTGCCATTTGCGAAGCTATAAACCTCTGCCAAATTAATGTATACAGCTTCAATTGCCTCGAATCAATTTTCCCAAGCGATTCGGGCGTCCTGTCAGCAAAAGTTGGCCTAATGGCCTCGTGTGCCTCTTGAGCATTCTTTTTTGCTTTATATCTTTTTATGCCTTCTGTATATTTTTTTCCGAAACTTTTTTCTATAAATTTTTCTGCTGCTGCGAGTGAAACTTCCGACAAATTCAGGGAATCTGTTCTGTGGTATGTGATGTGTCCCTCTTCATATAATTTTTGGGCGGTCTGCATTGTCACTTTTGCGGGAAACTTAAATTTTTGCCAGGCAGACTGCTGAAGGGTGCTGGTTGTAAAAGGAGGGAGAGGATTTTTGTTCTGTTGCTTTTTTTCGACACTATCTACAATATAAGAAGCCTTGTTTAACTGTTCCAGAATTTTTTTTGCCTCTTTTTCGTTATTGATTTCAAGTTTTTCTATCGGCTTTCCATCTTTTTTTGACAAAAATGCAGAAAACTCATCTTCATTTTTTTTGAGTAAAGCTTCTATCTGCCAATATTCCTGCGGTATAAATTTTTCGATTTCCCTTTCTCTTTCTACGACGAGCCTCACCGCCACAGACTGGACTCTTCCGGCAGAAAGGCCTTTCATCACTTTCTTCCACAAAAATGGCGAAAGCTTATATCCTACGATTCTGTCTAAAACTCTTCTTGCCTGCTGGGCGTTTACCAGATTCATATCTATTTTACGGGGTTCCTTCAGTGCATCATCGATAGCTCCTTTTGTGATTTCGTGAAAAACGATCCTTTCGGGATTTTTTAATTTTAGAGCTTCCGCCAAATGCCAGGCAATCGACTCTCCCTCGCGGTCTTCGTCAGTCGCCAGGATTACGTTCTCTGCTTTTGCAGACTCTTTTTTAAGTTCTGAAACAACTTTTCTGGCTTTAGTAGGAATTACATATTTGGGCTGGAAATTTTTATCCACGTCAACTCCCAATTCTGATTTTGGCAGATCTCTTACATGCCCGAAAGAAGACTTTATTTTAAAGCCATTGCCCAAAAATTTCTGAATTGTCTTTGCCTTTGTAGGGCTCTCAACTATTATTAAATCCATAAAATTATTAATTAAAAACTACGCCAAAGCGTATACATTTGCTCCTAAACTACGTATTTTACCCGAAATCTCCATTAAAGCAAGCGTGGTCGCTACAACAGAGGCATTTAAATTTGTTATTTCAATTATTTTATCAATGTATAACGGCTCTTCAGAAAGAGCATTCAAAATCATTTGCTCCTGGTCATTTTCGGCAAATAATATTCTTTGCTTGAGCGGAGCCAGGTTTTTTATTTCAAGCGAAGCGATAACGTCCTCTGCGCCTTCTATTAATATGGCACCCTTTTTAATAAGCTTGTTTGGGCCCTTCGAGTTTGAGGAATAAATTTGTCCTGGCACTGCAAATAATTTTTTATTCTGCTCTTTTGCATTGTCTGCTGTAATTAAGGAGCCGGACTTTTCCTTCGCCTCAATAACTATTACGCCTTCAGATAACGCAGATATTATCCGGTTTCTTCTCGGGAAAGTGAATTTTGCCCCCTTGGTTCCGGGGGGAAGCTCTGAAATCAGGCATCCTCCGAACCCAACGATTTTTCTGGACAAATCGAGGTTTGAATGCGGATATATTGATTCCTCGTCCAGTCCCGTCCCCAGAACTGCAATTGTTCTCCTTCTTTTTTCAATGCAAGAAGAATGCGCAAAAGTATCAATCCCCGGTGCCATCCCCGAAACGATCGTTAGTCCCGCATCTGCAAGCTCTCCGGAAATTTTCAATGCAACCTGCTGGCCGTAGGGGGAGGGGTGGCGAGTGCCGACAATCGCAATGCATTTTTCTGAAAATTCGGGAAGTTTTCCTTTGTAATATAAAATTTTAGGTGCTGACGAAATTTTTTTTAATAAATCCGGATATTCTTTATCCTCAATATTTATTTTTTTAATTTCATCCATAACTTTTCTTATGATAACACAAAAATTTTAAAAAAATAAAAAACCGGGCAAAACCCGGTTGATTTTTATTTTTCGCGGAGTTTCTCGACTGCTTCAGATAAAACCTGCGAGTATAAATTTAATCCAATTTTGTTTATTGCGCCCGACTGCTCTTTACCTAAAATATTTCCTGCTCCGCGAAGCTCTAAGTCCTTTATCGCAATTCTGTAACCCGAGCCGAGCTCCTGGGCGTCTTCCAGCGCTTTTAATCTTTCTTGTGCTAATAAGCTGAAGGATTTCTGCTGATATAAAAAATAAGCAAAGCTTTCTGTGTTTGACCTGCCGACTCTTCCTCTTATCTGATGCGCTTGTGAAAGACCAAGGCGCGTTGCGTCTTCTATTATAATGGTATTTACCTTTGGCAAATCGAGGCCGTTTTCAATAATAGTTGTCGCCAGTAAAACATTTGTCTTTTGTTTCTGAAAATCGTCCATTACTCTAATTAGCTGCTTTTCTCCCATTCGTCCGTGGATGCTGGCAATATTTGCCCGCGGAACAAGTTTTTTAATATCTCGCTTTATTTTTTCTATTGTTTGGACGCGGTTGTGAAGATAATAAACTTGCCCTCTCCTTTTTATTTCAAAATTGATTGCTTTTTTGATCAATTTAGCATTATACGGTAAAACCTGTGTTTTGACAGATTTTCTGTTGAGCGGAGGGGTTTGCACCAGGCTGATATTTTTGAATGAGGAAAGAGCAAGGTAAATCGTTCTTGGAATAGGAGTTGCCGACAAACTTAAAACATCCAAACTCGGCCTTTCCTGCCTTAATTTTTCTTTCTGCTTGACTCCGAACCTCTGTTCGTCGTCAATTATCAACAGCTGGAGATTTCTGAACTTTACATCATTTGATAAGAGCCGGTGCGTTCCTACTACAATATCAACTCTGCCATCATTTATTTCCTTGATTAATTTTTTTTGCTGAATTTTATTTTGCAATCTTGAAAGAAGGGTAACTTTTACTGGCAGTCTTTCAAATCTTTTTTTGAAAGTGTTGTAGTGCTGGTTTGCCAAAATTGTTGTGGGACAGATAATGGCCGTCTGTCTGCTGTTTGATGCGGCTATCAAAGCAGTTCTGATCGCAATTTCGGTTTTCCCAAAGCCGACATCTCCACACACGATTCTATCCATTGGTTTTTGTTTCTGCAGGTCTTTCTTTATGTCCTCAATTGCCTGTGCTTGATCGGGAGTTTCTTCATATATAAATCCGGCGCGAAGCTGTTCTTCCATCTCCCTGTCTGTGTCATATGGCTGTCTTTTTGCGATTTCCTTTCCGGCATAAAGCGCCAAAAGTTCTTTGGCCAGCTTCTCAACCTCCTCTTTTATTTTCTTTTTTGTTTTTTGCCAGATGGACGATCCCAGGCGCGAAATTTTCGGATCTGCAAAGCCCACATATCTTGAGAGCTTCCTTTCCAATCCAAGGGGAACATATAGTTTGTCTTCCTGATCATATTCGATTACATAATATTCCCGGGCTTTCTCCGCTCCAAGATCAAATTTTGCCAGTTCAATAAATTTTCCAATTCCGTGGTCAAGATGCACAAGATAATCGCCCGGTTTTAACCCCTTGATGTCAGAGAAAAGTTTTTGGGACTTCAATCTTTTTTTTAAAATTTCATTGGATTTTTTCTCATTTTCAACTTTTATATCAAGGACTGTGATAGAGTCCACTTCGTTTCCCAAAAAATCAATTCTTACTGCATTCGGGAAATTGATAGGAAAAACATCTACAATCCCGCCTCTTTGTGAAAACTCTCCCGGTTCAGAAACCTTGAAAACCCTTTCATAACCCATTTCATCAAGCTTTCTTAAAAACTGGGAAAAATTTGTGCTCTTGTCCTTTTCCAAAAAAGAAATATTGTCCTCAAAAAACGACTGGGAATATCTGGCGAGAAGGATTTTTTCAATATTTTCTTCAAACCAAACAAACCCCTTATCAAGAAAATAGGGGGTGATACTCGCAATCAGAATATTTGATTTTGTGTTATTTGTTGTATTCATTCATGGCTTTTTCTAAACCTTCTTTTGTCAAAATTTCTAAAGCCGATGATGCTTTTTTTATCGCTTGCTCAATTAAAGCCGACTCCTCGTTTGAAAATTCTTTTAGAACAATGTTTTCCGCTTTTGTTTTTTGTTCGTTTTGCACCAGACCTATTCCTATTCTGATTCTGATGAGTCCGTCGTTGCCTATGTTTTGTATTATCGATTCAACTCCTTTGTGCCCGGCGGATCCGCGCTCCTTTATGATTTTTATTTTTCCTGACGGCAGATCAATGTCGTCATGTACAACCACCAGCTCTGATTCTTTATTAATAAGTTCCTTTGCCGCTTTTCCGGAATTATTCATGTATGTCTGGGGTTTTGCCAAAACAATTTTTCTTCCATTTAAAACATTTTCAGAAACAAGAGATTCTGACTTTTTTTGGAGCTTAAATTCAGGGAAATTATTTTTTTCCGCGAATTCATCAATCGCCATAAATCCAACATTGTGGCGGGTGTTCTCATATTGTGCGCCGGGATTTCCCAATCCAACTATTACAGTATTCATGTTGTATTTCCGTATTGTATCATCTTTTTCTTTTTTTCCAACATTTTCGCGTAATTTTTTTGGGATTGACATGAAGTTTTTATGAAGGTATAATTTTAAAAGTTAGTACCTTTTCATACGAACAGAAGCACCTAGAAAGGGGGTGCAAAATGTTTAACCAAAGAAGGGAGGTGATCCAGCTATTCTATATCGTTCTTACAGAAGGCAACCATCTGAAAGGAGGTGCGATGAAATAATTGAGGCCGAAGCCACAACTTGTTGCATCCGCATGCGTACGTCGGGCAGAGAAGAGGCATTTCTTTTCCCGGCAATTCTACAGAAGGAAGGAATCTTGTATGTGTAAGACGATCAACTCTCATCGCCGTCTGACCTCATCACAACGTTTTTTCATCGTCAGCCAAATGGCCGGAAAGAGCCTTAACAAGGCAAACTTCCGCTCGCTTTCGCGGGCTTTTCGCAGGAAATTTGGCTGGCATGTCAGTCAGCGGGCGGTGAGTCGTCTTCTTTGCGGGAACGGAAAATCCCACGGTTCCCCTCCCAAAATTGAGGGCAAATCCGTACAACCGCTTCACAGGATGAAGCAGGCCGTTCTTTCTTGTGTCTGCTGACACTCTCTTCTTTAACACCTTTCACCCGGCTGGGACCTGTTTCCCGGCCATTTTTATTAAAAAATCACCCCTTGCATTAAGTCAAAAAATATGATACAAAAGTAGTATAAATAAATCGTGAGCAGGATAAAAAGTTATGGAAGACCAAGAAAAAAAACAGGAACAAGAAAAGCAAAAGAAATTTGGCATTGGGAAAGAGCAATGGAAGACGCTTTGGGAATTCGCCAAGGTTTTCATAATCGCGGTTTTGATAGTTCTTCCAATAAGATACTTTTTATTCCAGCCATTTATTGTGAGGGGCGATTCAATGGTCCCAAGTTTCCAATCAGGAGATTATCTGATAATCGATGAACTTTCATATAAATTTTCAGAGCCACAAAGAGGAGATGTTGTTGTTTTCAGATATCCGAAAGATCCGTCCCAGAGATTTATTAAAAGAGTCATTGGGGTTCCGGGAGAAACGGTTGATATCACAAATGGAAAGGTTACGATTTATTCTCAAAACGAAACAATCAATCTTGACGAAAAATATCTTCCAGAAAATCTGAAAACCTACGGAGATGTAAAAACGGTTGTCGGCGAAAATGAATATTTTGTAATGGGAGATAACCGTGAGTTTTCTTATGATTCGCGTGCGTGGGGGACAATCTCAAAATCAGATATTATAGGAAAAGTTTTTTTGCGGCTTTTTCCAGTAGCGGCAATTTCAAAATTCACAGCCCCGACTTATTAAAATTTAAAATCCAAACAAAATAAAAAAATATTAAAATATTTTTTTTATTTAAATGACGAATAAAATGAAATTCCAGAGTCTGACAGGCATGCATGATATTTTGCCTGACGACCAGGTTTACTTTCAAAGGGTAAATAAGGTTGTCGAAAATGTGGCCAAATATTACGGGTTTCTAAAAATAGAAACTCCGATTTTGGAACAGGCCGAAGTTTTTTCAAAATCTGTGGGAACTGATACAGATATAGTTGAAAAGGAAATGTATACCTTCAGGACGAAAGGGGGAGATCTGGTTTCATTGAGACCCGAAGGCACGGCTGCCGTCATGAGGAGCTATATTGAACACGGAATGCATAACCTGCCACAGCCGGTAAAATTCTGGTACACAGGTCCGTTTTTCAGGTATGAAAGGCCCCAGGCCGGGAGGTTCAGGCAGTTTCATCAGTTTGGATTTGAGGCAATCGGAGAAAGAAATCCGGCAATAGACGGCCAGACAATCCAGATGTCATATGATGTTTTGAAAGAATTGGGATTTAAAAATATTTCAATTGAAGTAAACAGCATCGGAGATTCCGAATGCCGTCCGTACTTCAAAAAGATTTTGACAAGTTATTTCAGGTCAAGAAGGACTTCTTTGTGTGCAGACTGCCAGAGAAGATTAAAGGAAAATCCATTGAGAATTTTAGACTGCAAGGAAGAAAAATGCCAAAGAGTGAAGGCCGGAGCTCCGCAGATTATCGACCATCTCTGTGAAAACTGCCACGCGCACTTTAAGCAGGTCCTGGAATTCTTGGACGAACTCGAGCTTCCATATACATTAAATCCTTATCTTGTAAGGGGGTTGGATTATTACACAAAAACAGTATTTGAAATAGTGGAAAATTCAGAGGACGGAAAAAGCCAGGGGTCATTGGCAGGAGGAGGAAGATATGATAATCTGGCAAAGATGCTTGGAGGAAGAGATACTCCCGCCTGCGGATCTGCCGGAGGAATCGAAAGAATTGTCAGCATAATGAAAGCAAGAGAAATGAAAGTTGGAAAAGACAGCAAAGAGGACGCGCAGATTTTTTTGGCGCAGCTCGGACAGCTTGCAAAAAGAAAGAGCTTGAAGCTATTTGAAGAATTCAGAGATTCAAAAATACCCGTTGCAGAATCTTTTTCAAAGGATTCGCTTAAAACCCAATTAAGGACAGCAAGTAAAATGGGAATCAGATGGGTTTTGATTTTCGGACAAAAAGAAGCGTTAGAAGGGTTTGTAACTTTGAGGGACATGGATACAGGCACCCAAAAAGAAATACAGCTCGACAAGGTCGTAGAAGAAATGAAAGCAAAAATAAAAGCAAAGTAATATGCCATTAGAAGTAAAAAGAAAAGAAAAAGAGAGCCCTCAGAATCTGGTTCATCGGTTTACAAAAGTTGTCCGCCAATCAGGCGTGCTTTTGCAGATAAGAGGAAAACAGTTTCATAAGAGGTCTAAATCAGCTCTGGCAAAAAAGAGGTCTGCTTTGAGGAGAGCAAGGCTCAAAATCGAAAAAGCCCGCCAGGAAAAATTAAGCAAGCCGAAATAAACGGTTAAATTTATGCTTAAGCAAGATATAAAAAACGCATCAACCGGCGCCTTAAAATCAGGCGACGAGTTTTCGCTTTCTGTTTTGAGGATGCTTTTGGCATCAATTTCCACGCGCGAAAAAGATAAACGTTATAAAATATCCAAAACAAAACCGGATATAAAGGAAGAAGACCTTGTAAAAGAATCAGAGCTTTCAGACGAAGAAGTAATTGAAACAGTCACTTCTGAAATAAAAAAAAGGAAAGACGCAATTGCTCTTTATGAACAGGGTAACAGGCAGGAGTTAGCCGACAAAGAGAAAAAAGAAATAGAAGTTCTCAAAAAATATCTTCCAGAACAGCTATCAGAAGGGGAAGTAAAAAAACTAATTGAGGATGCAATCAACAAGACCGGAGCAAAAGAAATGAAAGACATGGGGAAAGTGATGGCAGAGCTGAATCCAAAGGTTAAAGGAAAGGCAGACTCCGGAGAAGTTTCAAAAATTGTAAAATCGCTTTTGACGAAATAAAACACCGCCCACCCGGGCGGTTTTTGTTTTGTGAAAGATATTCACAGGGTACTTGTTAAAAATGTGTCGATGTGGTGGTATTATTAACAAACATTTACTATTAAATAAAAAATCACATTCTCACACTCTTGAGAATGTGAGAATGTAAGTTGTTATGACAAAAAAACAAAAAATTTGGATGTGGATTTTTATCGCGATGTTCGCCATCCCAGAAATTTTATGGAGCCCGATAACGAACATTTTGTTTTCATTTTTTT